>NC_015931.1:307211-614422 GCF_000223395.1 Pyrolobus fumarii 1A
CCTCCAGCCTCTGGTAGCACATTACGAGCTTAACACCAGGGTTGTACGCGTGATCCACATCCACCAGGTCTATGATTGTTGCTTGCGACACTGGCATTGTCTTGGTGTAGCAGTGGCCGCCTAGGCACCACTTGAGCAGCCATACTGGTTCGTGGGGCTCTAGGGCCACTGTTATGTGGACCGTGCCGTTTACATTGGCTATTCTCAACACGTGGATCTGGATCTCGAGTATCGGCGGCTGCCCGGTGTGCTGCACGGCAGCGAGACGCGGGTAGAGGATGCCGAGGGCGGCGGCAAACGCCGCTATGGCTATGGTGGCGTAGAGGAGTTGCGATGGTATCTCCATCGCCTCCTCCCTCTCTTCACGGTAGTATCTCTGCGTTGCCGGATACCGAGACCTGGGTGTTGGTTAGGCTGGTGTACCCTGATACCTCGACAGTCACCTTGTCGCCGACTGTGGCGCCGGTGTAGCAGACGGTGGTGAAGGATGCTGAGCTGCCAGCCTTGACGGTCACCGGGGGCAGCGGATCCCATGTGCAGGACACGCTATTCCCGTTGACGTAGAGCTGGAGGTTATTTATGGTAACCGTCTCAGGGCCATTGTTCTTCACGGTCACCGTGACGGCCGTGTATCCATCACCAGCGTCGTGAGCGTCAACAATAACCGATAGGGTGGCGCCCTTCGAGGCCAGCGTCCTCGTCTGCGACATTATGATGCCCCCGGCTATCAGGGCAACGGCAACAGCGATGCCGAGGATAACGAGAGCCTGCACGCCTAGGCTCACCGCACGGAACCCAGCCACCCTAGCCACGCTACACACCCCCATCCTCTCGGGCCGGGGCCCCGCAGTGGCTACGCGTGGTAGGGTGGGTGGGTCTCCTAAGGCGGCAGTAGGGCGAGTGCATCCTCGAGAGCCGCCGCACAAGCCTCCATACCACGCTTGCCCGTCCTCCCTCTCAACGGAGACCAACCGAACCTTACTCCCGCGACACACGAGGTGAGTATGTAACCGTCTGCTCCAACCGCAGTTGGGTTGGAGGTTCTCACCATCACCCTGAACCCGAGCTTCCCGAGCCTCGCGGTGAACCTCACTACTCTACCCAACTCCTCCCTCAGGTCGAAAGACGCGTTGTAATAGACGGTGTCGTAGCCGGCCTCGAGGTAGGCCAGGTAGGCTCCGGTGCACCGGCAGGGCTTCACGACAGGCATGCATGTGAGACCCGCATCCTCCGCAACCCTACAGAACTCGAGGTTAACCTCCACGAGGCGGTGCGCGGGGCCACACGGGTCCTCGGTTCGCAGCGTCAGGTCGGGACCGGTTACCAGGGTGAACCCTAGCCCAGCTGCCCTCTCCACGAGCATCCTAGCGTCGGGCAGGATAGCCTCTAGGACATCATCACGGCTTGTCAGCTCGAGGAGGGCCTCCCTGCTCCACCCTACCCTCTCCAGGGACCCGATGCTCCACGTCACCCTGTCCACGGGGACTGCGAGCCCCAGCCCGCGAGGCTCTCCGAGGAGCCTCCACCACCATGTCGAGCGCTCACGGAGCCTAGCCTCGGCGAACACCCCCACTGCTGGCCCCATAGAGACCCCGTGGGATGGGCGGGGGCAGCGCAGCGGCTGCCGGCGTCAGGGACGATGCGAGGAGGCTGCTACCCCAGGCGATACAGGCTATCGAGAAGAGACTGCAAGCCTACCTGAGAAAATCACCGAGGCATAGAGTTCACCGGCTGCTAGCGGAGGTAGCCCTCGATGATAGATGGCCGCCCAGCGTACGGCAAAGGGCCCTGGAGATCATCCGCAACGAGGCCTTGAGGGCGGCGGTTGAGCATCTAAGCACGGGTAAGCCTCTAGAGCGTTGTGTGAGCGTTAAGAGGCTGCTCAATAGGCTTGAGAAGCACGTCTACGAGCCTTTTGTGGGGAAGTACGGCGCGCTCATAGAGCGGTATAAGCCGCTAGCAATCTACGAGTCGCTCTACCCGCCTAGGCCGGAGAGGGTCGGCGTCTGGGTAGAGGAGGACGAGAGGCACATCTACATCACCTACTGGTTCACCTGGCGCTACGACTATAGCTTCGAGGCGCTGGGCGAGAGGTTCAGGATATTCGCCGCTAGGCTCGGGTTGAGTTCCCCGCCGAGCCCAGAGGAGTACCGCGACTACGAGCCGGTGACGGTGGTCGTCGATAAGGGGTCGGAGAGGCTTGTCTCGGTGCAGTTCAGAGTGCACTACACTCTTGTCGATATAGACGCGGAGCACCTGCTGCTTGTCGAGGGGAGGCCTGTTATCTACTTCGCGCTGGAAGGACACACGCCGGTACCAAAGGCGGAGAGCGTAGACATCATAGTGCGTGCGGTGATGCAGGGCAACGTTATCGACGTTAATAGGGCGCCACGGGCCCTCTGGGCCGCCCTGGTCTACAGGTTGGGGGACGTCATGGAGAGACTTAGGGGTGCTGTAAGCGTCGAGGTAGAGCCTCTCTACGGCCCCTCCTGGAGATACTTTAACGTCGGCCATAGGCCCCTAACAAGTAGATGGTGGAGGCCTAGGTGAGAGTAAAGCTACGCTACTCCTGGTGTGGCCGCATTCCACCCTGCTTTGGCAGACCCTCGGAGGAGAGGCCGGAGGGACTCGAGGAGTACTTGTATAAGCTGACGGGTAGGCATTGGGGTCTACGCGGCGAGAGAGTATATGGCGACCACCGTGAGGCGGCGTGTGACGCCGCGATCCTCTTCCTCACGGGGTACGACGTGTGGCTCGAGCCTCTAGACCCGCCGCCCCGTAGACCCCCGGAGCTTAGAAGCTGGAGGGACTTGCTCCGCTACACTCCCTGGCTCGATAGGCTCGCCTCCAGGATAGCCTCGAAGAGAGACTTTGACTCTGCGTTTAAGGCGGCGGTGGAATCCCTCTCCGAGATGTTCGTCGCTAGCCTCGAGCAGGGCGGGAGAATCGACCCAGAGGCGCTCGGCGGCTACCAGGCCCTCGCCGAGGTATTCACACATATGCTCGAGTTTAGGCTGATGGGGTTCGAGGAGGGTTTCCGGGAACTCGAGAGGAGGAGGCCGTGGGTCGACGCCGCCTACATAGCCTTCGCGCCCTGGAGGCTCTTCGCGAGGCACTATACACGCGCCCTAGCCGAGCTGGGCAAGGAGGCGGGGAGAGCAACCCTCGAAAAAATCCGGGGGCTTATCGCGAGGAGAGGCTCCTAGCCCATCACCCTATCTGTATTGTTGCGTAGGTTGTCTTGCTGTACTCGTTGCCCTGGGGATCCCTGTAGTAGACTGTGACCCTGAGCGTCTTGCCCTCTACGAAGCTTGTTGCTCCGAAGTCTCCTGGTTTCAGCGTGAATCCTAGGGTTGTGGTGGCGCCGGCGCTAAGCAGCCTGTTGAGCGTCACGTTGTAGGTTGCACCCTCGTAGCCGAACTCGACTACAGTTACATTGAGGGGGACGTTACCATCATTCTTTACCATTAGGTTGATGCTGAGCTCCGAGCCGTCTGGTGGGATAACAGCAGTGACGCCGGAGACCGATAGGGATGCTATGGTCCTGGGCCTCATGAACTGCCCCATGAACATCCAGACCATTAGGCCGCCCACCACGGCCACCAGGATCAGTATCATCGCCGCGACGACCGGGGAGACCGCCCTAACCCTACCCGCCACCATGGCCACTCTCCAGTTTGCTGAAACCAGACCCCGCAGTGGCCCAGGGACGCGTCTCGAACAACTCCTGCTCTTCCTCTTTTAGCACAACATGAACGGGTAGCCGGAGGCCCTCTGTTAGTATCAGGGCGTCGCCTACGTCCGCGCTCATTATGAGCTCCTTCTCCTGGTCTGTTAGCCCGAAGAGCTCGGCTGCAGCCTGCGCCGCGTCATAATCGTGGTGGAAGAGGACCTTGAGGCTGCTGAGCTGCACTGCTATCACCCTGGCCGCCCTGGAGGCCGAGACGTCGCGTGGGTCGTGAGCGATGTGCACGAAGCTCGTGTAGAGCTTCCTCGAGTCCCGGAACGCCTGGAGCAAAGCCGAGACCACATCGTAGTCGCGGAAGGCCTCGAGCACTTGAACAAACTCGTCAAGCACCACGATCTTCCTGACGCTCCTAGGCTCCTCGCGTACCCGCTTGAGTATAACCAAAAGTGATAATGCAGCTGCTAGACGCTCTGCCTCGGGGCTACCCATCTCGCGCAACACGATAACCACGCGTTTACCCGGCTTGGGTTCTTGACCCGTGAATAGGAAGCCTAGAGGCCCCTCAAGGAGTGCGAGTAGACGTTCTCTTAGCCTCTCAGACGCTTTGTTTGCAACCTCCTCTAGACTAGTGCATCTGGATGCTAGTCTTTGAAGCTCGGCTTTCAGGTCAGGCTCTAGGCTAAGCAATGCTGCAATGAATGTAGCTGCGTGCTCAGGGTGCATTAGGCGGAACGGGTCGAGACCAGCCTTAACGCCACGCTTAAGCTCGAATATGTCAGCGTTCATCGCTTTACCAACCCTGATGTACTCCCCGGTACGGTCGATGATGTAGACTCTTAGCTCAGGGTCAAGCCGTGAATATCCAAGCGTTATTTTCTTCGCAAACGCTGATTTACCATAGCCCATCATGCCAAGCACGACAACATTGTAGCTCGTTCGGGCCCAGAGATCCAGGACGACAGGCGTGTCGTCAAGGAGGCTACGGCCCAGATAGATGCCACCGGGCTCGACAAGCTGCGTGGTTATGAACGGGTAGAAGGCGGCGAGGGTGACGCTATCGGTGAAGATGGGCTTAGGTTCCTCGCATTCGTACACCTTGTAATAATATATTGTGGAGTCCCCGGCTGCGAATCCGAGTGCGTCGAGCTCGCGGATCAGGAGTCTCGCTGCTTCCCTCGCCTCGCTGGGCGTCGACCCGGAGACGACGAGCGCTACGCGCACGGCGTGTAGCCTGGCTTCTCGCGCCGCAACCTCCTCCATAAGCTCCGATACCAGCTGCAGCTCCTCGAGCTTCTCTAGCCTGGGCGCCTTGCCCTCGATCTGCCACGAGGCCACAAGCATCTCTAGGAGCTTCCTCCTTGACCTGAGCAGCCTGAATGCCGCGTGCCTGGAGAGCGGCGTGACACAGAGCCTAGCCTCCTCGAGGTGAGGGTACAGGTTGTAGAGGAAGCCCTCGGCGAGGACACGAGGCAAGCCATAGACCGTGACGACGCGATAGACCCTACCCCCGCACACCGCGTAGCTCCTGCGAAGCTCGCAACGCCCCGGGTCGATGAGCGGGGGCGGAGGCTCCAGGAGAGGCTCGTAGCGTAGCCCGGCCCTCGAGAGGAGAGGGTCAAGCCTCTGCTCGCTGGCAATGTAGAACTCGTAGCCTGGGACCTCCTCACCCTCGATCTTAACGACGACTCTGCGCACGATGAGCTGCGTCGTCTTCTCCAGCTTGTCGAGGAGAACTCTAAACGAGTCTATGATCGCCTCCTGCTCCTCCTCAGGGAGCAATGGAAACCCGATTGGGTGGATTTTGTAAGCGTACACTTGTGGGCCCCAAGTTCATTGCATGTAGAGACTCACTGGGTGCGGGCACGGTTTGGAGTGCTTCGCGATGAACACCAGTCACGTGAACATCTCGTGCTGCTCTATGCTCGTGTTTACCCCTCCCGGCCCTCCCGCGTTAAATAATCTTCGATTTCTTTATTAGGATGTGCGGGGGCGCGCGCAGTAGCTCTGCATGCACGGTTCCAACCGCGGTTGGAACCAGTGCAGAGAGGAGCATCGGCTGGCACATGTGAGGCTGGGCGGGACTAGTCGTGGGAGTAATTGGCTAGGAGTGTGATCAGCCGAAGTATTATCAGATCGAGTTGTTGCGTCAGGTTACGGGAGAGGCTCCTGACATAGATGTTGATGGTCTTCGGGTAGACAAGGGCTGTGAACTCGTCACGTGTATCCATCACTTTGAGCCTGTCTCCCTGGTTGAGGATCACTAGCCTCTCGTGGAGGCCCTCGGGCACCCCGTGTATCTCTATGCGGAAGGGGAGGTGTAGAACCGACGTTGCAACCATGGGTTTGGGCTCTGTTATCTCGACCCCGAGCTTCGACGCCACGTGGCGTAATGCACGCTCAGCCTCCTCGAGATTGCCTAGGCGTGCTGGTGCCTCGAGCTTACCCCTCGTGACCTGAACCTTGACGCCACGAGTCTCGACGATTACCTGTTTCACCGCGCCTCTCCTCACGCGAGACGCTAGGATGATCGCCGCCCGGTAGACGTCGATGGGTTGCAGGGGCTTAGCAGCCAGCCGGACGAGCGTGCTGGAGACAGCCTCGCGCCAGGCCTCGAGGAGGCTCCTGGCGGTTCTCACCGCTCTACGAGGCGCACCCAGCCTATCGCCATACACGGCCTCCTGGAGAGCGTCTAGAGCCGTGTTCGGGTTCAGCTTGTAGACCCGGCGTAGCACCCGATACGCGCCGAGGCAACGCACGCCGCAAATGTCGATCGCCCTGGACTCGCCTACGCGAAGCCACCCGCCGATCTCCTCGCGAATCTGCTTCAGGTCTTCATCGGTCTCTGGTAGCCCTCCCCGGGCCGCGATATCCTCGAGTCTCTCGCGTCTCGTCGGCTCCCTGGGCCTCTCCACCGGCGTGTAGTGATCCCTTGCTAGGAGCTCCTCGGTGTCATAGGCCCTGTACTCCGGGTGAAGATCGACAGGCGAGTCGTCTATGACAACGCCGGTCTCCGGGTCGATTATTGCGCCGCTATGTGGATCCACTATCCAACCGCGGTTGGATACTCTGGTCACGGGCGTGGACCCTAGAGGGTCGCGTATAGCCCGTAGCTCCTGTTAACACTACCGCTTGTCACCCTCTTTCAACTCCACCAGCACCCTCCTCTCGTAGAGCACCACGCCATCCGGCCCAACGATACGAATGACATGGTGCCCGGGCTTCAGGTAGAGCAGCGCCGAGAAGCGGCCAGACCCGTCGGTACGAGCCTCAGCCACCCTCCTACCGTCAACCTCGGCAACAACCTGGGCACCCACGAGGGGCGAGCCATCCGGGGCCACCGCGACGCCCTCAAGCCTCACAGGCTCCCCCACCGCCACAACAACCCTCGCCACCCCGCGATCCGCGCCGCGCCTCTCGCGGGCAGCGCGGGACTTGGCTGGTGGGCGTTTACCAACCGCGGTTGAGCGAAATGCAGCAAGGAGCTTCTCCTCGGGGCACCACGCGGTGCAGCCCGGTGCGAGCGCCGTGACGGTGAGGCCGATGACGCTGGAGGCTATCAGGGCGGGGAACCAGTCGAGGCCGTTCTGGAGCGCCACGAGGAGAGCAACTAGGGCGGCAGGCGCCCCGTAGAAGAGGAGGCGGCGTGGCTCGACGTCACCGATGAAGGGTAGTGTTATGATCGGCTCCTCGAGCCACCTGCGCTCACGGAACCAGAGTGTTCTTATGATGCGTGCCATGCTAGGAGCGACACCCCGACTATGAAGGCTGCGGCGCCCAGTGTTGTGAGGATAGTGTTCGCCGTTGGGTCGTCGTAGTGGATTGGGCCGCGTAGCCTCCTTCTCGAGAGCGGCCAGAGGGGCCAGACGCCCGCGGGTGTCAGGGCGTCGAGGGCTAGGTGGGTGGCGGTCCCCGCCGCTGCGAGCGGGTAGGCTAGTGGCGTGACCAGCCTCCAGGCCGCGTTAAGAACAGCTGTTATCAGGGCGGGGAGGAGCAAGCAGGCGAACAGGTTGTGGGTCCAGGGTGCGCGCCGACGCCCAACATGCCCCAACGCATCTATGAACTCGTCCGCGGCGAGAGCCGCCAAGAGAGCCACGCCGAAATCGGCGAAATGCGCGTGGAGCAGCCCGGCGAGGAGCGCAACAACACCCGCCGCGATGCTTAAGTGCGTCTTCCTCCTCAACGCGTCGCCACCATCGCAACCCCAATCAGCACGAGCACGAGAGCCCAGAGCGCTACGAGGCTGGATGTCACAACCCTGTCTATATCCTCGCGTCTAACGAGCCTGGCCCCCATGTAGAAGATTGTGGCTAGGAGGAGCGCGTAGAGGAAGGGGGCTAGGGTCTCGAGGCCGAGTGGCTTCAGAGCGATTGAAAAGACTCGAGCGGGCCACGAAAGGGCCTCCGCTACTCGCGCTGCACCCAGCATCTAGGCGTCCCCCGGGTGTTAGCCTTGCGAGGCTGCAGTGATTGCAAACATCTTGTGTATGTAAGCTCGTACCAGCGGATCTGCATAGGCTAGCATGGCGGCGAGTATCAATGCGACTATTGTTAGTCTCAGTGTAGCCTTGAGGGAGCCGTCTATCGCCTTGCTGCCCACCGTGGCCATCGCTGCGCTAGCCTCGACTACCATGAGCCTGGTTGCCTCGACGCTAGCCGGGTTGAGGACGAAGAGGGTTGGCGTGGCTACGCCCGCGCCCGAGACCTGACTAGTTATCCTCTGGAGCTGGACTGTGAACACCTCGGCGATCCCCGCGCTCATGGAGGCGAAGGAGGCTAGCATCACGGGAGCCGCGTACATCAGCGCCTCGTAGAGCCTCAGCTGGCTCTTCATCTCGCGGTAGGCGAGATAGTAGTCCTGGAGGAACCTGTGGAGAGTCTCCAGGACCCGTGGAGTACCGCCACCCGTCGCCTCTATCTCGGCGACGGTGAAGAGAACTATCCTGGCGACCCTCGAGGGGGTCCAGAGCCTCAGCACCGCCTCGTCGAGCGGTACGTCGAGCCTCAGCATGGCCGCGAGCTTCTCAATTAGCGCGTTGAAGTGCTGGTTGTAGGGCTTCCTCTCGGCGAGGTCTAGGATGGCACTCGAGGGTGGTAGCCCGATCTTACGGTACTCGAGCAGGTCGCGGACGAAGAGGGGGAGAGCCGCCTCGTGGGCCCTGGCGATGCGCACCTGGAGCAGCCACTGGGCGCCGTAGCCGAGCCCCAGCGCCGCTATCACGGCTGTGAGGGCTGCCCAGGAGTACCCGTAGCTGAGCACACCCCACGCCGCCGCGACAGCCACGGCAACGGCGGGTATACCGTGGGCTATCGCCACCTCGGGAACCGTGAAACCCAGTTGCATTGACTGCACGATGCCGACGAAGACCGCAGCCATGAGGGGGATCCCCAGGTAGGTGAACACTTGGAGAAACGCAGCCTGCTCCACAGCGCCGCCGACAATCGCGAAAATGGAGGTTAGGAGGACAAAGGCAATCACCATCACCTCGCCGAGAGTCACCACCCTCTCGGCGAACTGACGGAGACGGAAACGGAGCCACTCGAGCTGCTCCCTAACCCTATCCTCCAGGTAGCCTAGGAGGTCCCCGCCTGTGACAACGAGGCTGGTGTACCCACGGAGCAGGTCGGCGAAGCTCCTGGAGGGGTGCGTATCCGCCAGCCTCTCCATAGCAGTGATCCAGTCGACGCCCTCCACCATCACAGTGCGCTCTAGGAGCCTAGCCTCCCTCTCCATAGCGGGGAGGATGGAGCCCCGGAGCCTCCTGAAAGCCTCGAAGAGGGAGACACCAGCAGCCTGAAGGCTGGCGGCGAGAAGCACGAACCATGGTAGCTCGTCCTCGACGCGTCTTCTCCTCTCACCCGCCTTGCTAGGTAGCTCTAGCCACGGGGAGGCTAGCGTGGAACATGCCGCGAGGAGGGCTGCTCCAACCGCGGTTGCACCGAGTGTCGGCGAGAGTAGGGCGAGTGGCAGGAGGGAGGGGGTGGCCGCGAGCGTTAGAAGTGCTGCCGTGAGCCTCTTCGAGGCGTAGACTACCGGGTCTTCGAAGACAGCTGCGCGCTGCAGCATCGGCTTGATCCTCTCGGCGTAGGCCTCGAGGAGCTGCGCGAGCCTCTCGTGCTTGATTAGGAGCGCCACGTACCACCTCGAGTAGTGGGGTCTTATCGCGAGCCTCGGAGCCACCACCACAATCCTATAGATGCTCGTCGAGAGGCCCGCGAGGCCGTAGACTATCACGATGTAGCCGCTGGCGAGGCTGAGAGAATCCGGAGCCGCCACCAGCAGCGTATAGCCAGCGATAGTGTCTAGCGCGAACAGCACACCCTCCACGAGCTCAGCGCGGATGAAGGGCGCTTGGCCTCGAGGCGGGTGGATGATGACCCTACTGGGCTTCAGTTTCAGGCCACGGACTGCGGCCAGCAGGGAGCCCGTCAAGGCTGGTATCAGGGCGGCTGCAAGGAACGGCCTACCGGGAAGGGCCGAGACAACGGCGAGAGCAGAGTAGGCGACGGCGGCGAACCTCCACTCGCCCGGCAGCAGCCTCACCGCGTAGTACGTCGAGACCAGGAGGAGCGGGGCGGATGCGAGCGCGAGCATGCTAGCGGGGCTTGCGGCCGCCACCAATGTTAGTGCGAGCGACTCGAGCAGCAAGAGCACTGAGTACCTTGGCTTGGGTCTCACTAAGCGGGTGGCCAGGTACGCCACGCTAGACGAGAGGAGGGGTGCGGCGAGCACCAGCGCTGGCAGCGGGCCTAGCAGAGCAACCGCGGTTGGAACTGATGCGGCGAACAACAGCGTTGACAGCCAATGGGGGGTGGTGATCCCGAGTAGGACGCCCGCCAGGAGGCCGGACGCCAGCGCCACTATAGTATAATAGATATCTATCCCGTGATGGAGAGTCGGTAGCGACGCGAGCCACGCGATCACAGTGACCGCGGTTAGAGCGGCCCTCCTCGCATTCACTCTAGATCCCGGGTTGTAACGAGGCTAGGCTGCAGTGCGGCGCCTCTGCATGTGGAACGCCTTAAGGTGCCGATAGAACTCTTTCCAGTTGTAGATCCTCTTCTCGGTTAGCCTCTCTAGGAGCTCGGCTCGGGCCGCCAGCTCCTCGACGAGGCGCCCCCGGTCCCAGCCCAGGGCCTCTGCCTTGACCTGAAGCCTCACGGATCTCCTCGCAACCTCCTCGGGGCTGCTTGGCTCGAAGGTGTCGCGGCGCGGGTCCCACCTGAACACCTGAGTGTACTCTATCTCGTCTTGGACTCCGGGTGCGCGCACCAGGATCCTCGGGTGGCCCTGCCTAGGCTCAGGGAGGATCTCGTAGACGGCCTTCACCCTGCGGACGGTTCTACCCTCGACGACGGTCCTCGTCATGAAGACGATGGTGTTGAGGACGCGGATGAATGAGGGGCCTACGCTGAGCGGCGGCGATACGAGCCTCGTCACCATCTCGTGTAGAGAGCCAGCATGGAAAGTGCCACCTCCCCCGTGACCCGTCGCAAGAGCCTGGATGAGCACCGAGGCCTCCTCGCCTCTAACCTCGCCGACGACGATCACTTGCGCCCTCCTCCTAAGCGCGAACTTGACGAGGTCAAACAGCGTCACGTCTCTGGCGGTTCCCGCGAAGAAGGATCTCCTGGTGTATAGCGGGTCCCAGCCGGGATGCGGCAACCGGAGCTCAGGGACGTCCTCGACTGTCACTATCCTCCAGTCGGGTGGTGCCATGGAGAGCGTCGCGTTGAGCATGGTTGTCTTCCCCGAGGCCATCTCGCCGACGAAGAAGACGTTGCCGTAGAGCTCCAGGAGGAGCATGAGGTACGCCGCGAGCAGCGGAGAGAGGGTACCTAGCTCCACCAGCTTAGGCACCGAGTAGGGGACCTCCGGGAACTTGCGGAGCACAAACCCGGGACCAACACCGTGGATGTCGCCAAGGTTCAGAGCTATCCTGTGACGCTCTGGTGTACGCGCCTCGAGGAGAGGATTAGCCGTCGAGATGTACTGGCCAGCCTTCTGGGCCAACCGCTGCACATACCGGGCCATCTCAGCCTCCCGGGGCATCACGATGTTAGTCTCGATCCACGTGACCCACCCTACGTCACGGTGCACGACCTGCACGGGTCTACCCGGAAGTCCCGCAACCTCCTCGACGTTAGGGTCGCGCACCAACACATCGATAGGACCCCAACCGGCTACATCGCGAGTTACATAGTACTGCAATGCCCTCAGGTCGTCCCCGCTCATCACGTCGGCTAGACCAAGCTCCTCGACAGCCTCGATCACAACGGCCTTCAGGTACTCCTCGTGATTGATGCCGTCGGAGGGCGGCCTAGCGGTGAACGCAATATGGTCCATGACGAGAGGGTAGTAGCGTCTGACTGACTCGCTAACCGGTGGCTCGTGAACCAGATACATGACTTCATTCTCGAACTCGACAAGGTAGACCGTAGCCAGGTTGTCGACACCAGCACGGTATGATCTCAGAACCCTAGCCCTACCCGGCAATACTACAGCATCGGCTTGTGCGCTGACCAGGCGGTAGCCAGTCGCGATCCTCCGGCGTCGACGTCCGGGGACAAATGCATCGAGTAGTGCTTTTCTCAAGCCATTTAGGTCTAAGCCTTTCACGCCGTCACCCAGTGGTAGGGTTGTGCGTGTGCAGTGACTGCGGATGTTCTGGTCTTCTCACTCTCCAGGTTTTCGAGTAGTAGTGCAACAGCCGAGCCTACGAGCAGACCAAGTGCGCCGCCAAGCGCTGCACCAGTTACACGGCCTAGTGCATAACCCAGAGTTATGCCTGCAAGTGTCGTAGCAGCTATCATTGCTAGCTTCGGGTCGCTTGTCCTAAGGTATAGTTCATATAACATGTTCATCATCCCCCGAAAGTATTCGGGGGCGTAATACGTTAATATTCCTGCTGCTGGTGTGTGAAAGCGTGCCAAGGTATCCCTAGGGTCTCGTCGACGACCCGCTTGTAGTATCTCCTTGTTTGAAGTTTCCACAACGTATGTTTGTAAGCATGTTGTAGAATGTAACCTAGGCCGCCTAGCGGGTATGTTGGCTCTCTTATCGCATGTATCAGACCCCGGGTGAACCCGACTATCCTCGAGGCTATTCCGCCTGTGGGTGTCGTGACCGGCCATGGTAGTGGGCTTCGGACGAGTTCTGGGGCTGCTGCCAGGTGTGGCACGATCTGTCTGATTGTCTTTGCCGCTGCGGGGCCAGCCACATAGCCTAGGAACATGCTTGTCAGGGCCATTGTCGTGGAGGCTCTAGGAGCTAGGATGCTGGCGATGACTGGGGCGAAGAAGCTGGCTGCTATCATCATGAGTGTGAGGCCGGCCTCGTAGACGCCGCTGGGGTCCCAGTGGGTTATGAGTTCGGACCCCAGCCTGTACACCGCAGATGCCAACAGAGGCACGAAGAGCAGGCCGGTGAGGGTTGACACCGCCCCATGGGCCACGTCCCGCACGTACCTGGCGGGAGCGAGCGTCAGGGCTAACCATAGTGGGAGTGTCGCTGCTAACACCGCTGTAAGCATCAAGCGGAGCGCGTTGAACATCCCGAGGAAGATCATGATGGAGAAGAAGGCTGTGAGGACTGCTGGAGCCCCGAGCAGCGTCGCACCGCCTATGACTGCCGCCGCGCCCTCGGTGACCTTCGCGAGGTAGACGTCCTCGGGGTTGCCCGAGAAGAGGGTGTAGGACCCCCACGCGACGAGAGCAGCCGCCCCGTCGTAGACGTGCTTCGAGAGGAGGATGGCTAAGAGGACTAGGAGCGAGCGTTTCAACACAGTGCCCAGCTCCACCCTATCCTCATAGAGGTATTCCAGAAGCGCGAGGAGGGTCATGAAGGTGTAGGCCAGGATGCCTAGCAGCAGGGAGGTGTCGTACACCGCGTTCATGGCGGGCGCGAGGTCGTGGAAGACGCGGGGCGCGTCGCGAGTATAGACGTCGAAACCGGGGACGGCAAGGCTAAGCTCGATGACAGGCTTCACGGTAAACTCGGCGATGAAACGCGCGACAGGATCGATAAGCGTCTTGAAAAGCTCGTTAAGCGCGTCGAATATCGGGTTTCCCATAGCCCGTACACCTCTACCCTCACTCGGCGGTGACTAGGCGCAGCACATTCACCGCGATGACCATCCCCGCTATCGCCGAGACTATCCACTGGACCCAGCGGAGCAGAGTCACCATCATGTCGCCGAGCGTCCTCCCGCTCGGCAGCTGTACCTTCGCAACGTCGGGCTGCTGGCTGTAGATGCCCCAGCCTAGGAAGCTCCTCGCGAAGAAGTCGATTGCATAGGGGAGGATCCACACGAGGATCAACACAAAAACAGCGACCATCAACTGCTTCTTGGCTCGTGCAGCCTCGAACGGGTCCGGCACGGATCCCGCACCCAGGAGTGTGGCGGGGACCCCGCAGTGGCGTGAGGCGGTTGTCGAGAGGTGTTCAGGGTGGTGGCATGTGTTAACCGCGGTTGCCGGCAACGCTGGCGACCTTGCACCTCATTTCTCCCACAACCCCTCCCAAGATCATGGCAGACGTGGAAAGCGCGGCGCTTACGGGGTCTACCGCGGGTCTAACACCGAACAAGCTCAGGGTGAGCGTGGCTAACACGACAACCGTGAAGTACGGCACAGCTATGGAGATGGCCCCTCGAAGACCGTGTCTAAACCCCTCCGTGAATGACTCCACCAGACCCACGAGCACCAGGGTCACGCTAAACGCGGCGAGTAGAGGTACGTTTATCAGAGGCTGGGCGTTGACACCTAGCGTGCGAAGCCAGGCCATAAAAGCCGTCTCAGCTGCGTGTATCGCCCTGAGGCCCATCTGTAAAAAGCTGTGCAAGACATCCTCGAGGGCCATCTCGACTATAATGAAGGGATTGTGAGACATGCGCACCACCGTGATCTCGAAGTATGTCTGTGCTTTTACGCGTGCCTGTGTACCTCTATGCTGGCGTTAGACTAGGTATGTGTGGTTAGCTCCTTGGCGTCCGTGCCTGCACTTGGCTTCTCCCGCGAGAAGCCCGAGTACGAAAGCCACCATGAGCTTCTCCCGTGCGCCTATCTTCATCCTCAGCAGCTCCTCAGCTGGGCTAGTACCGCAGCGGCGCGTAGGAGGTCGGAGCGCGTGAGGCCTAGCGCCTTTGCCCTCTCGTCAACCTCCTCGTCGAGCTCCGCCGGGAGCTTTACAGACCTGATGGTGGGCGCCTTGCAGCGTAGAGCCTCCATGCTCAGCTTGTTCACCGTATCGGCGTCCATCTCGAGCACCTTGCGTAGGGCCTCTCGTAGAGGCCCGGACCCGGGGAAGATGCACGTCTTGAACGTGGTCACTACGCTCCTGGCTCTACGCTCCACCCCCGCTCCCGCCGCCGGGGGTACCAGCTTGACGCGCGAGCCGCGGGAGCAGAGATAGGCGAGCATCCTGTGACACTCGTCGCTGAAACGCGACGAGTGTACAAGCGCGCCGGCCACACCCCGGAGGGGGCGGCCACAGCAAGGACACGCGTTGAACACGTGCACCTTCTTGACGTGCCTCTTGAGGCTGGATAGTTGCTTGTAGCTGCGCCCGCAGAACGGACACACGTACAACCCTACCACCCCGCTATCGCCGCGAGCCTCTCAAGCCTCCTGAGGAGGAGCCCACCGAGCCTCTCCCCGCGCAGCCTCACGACGCCACCCCTCTCCTCCAGCAGCCCGGCCGCAGCGAGAACCTCGATCTCCTCCCGCACGCCGCGCCCACCACCAGCGATTATGACATTGCGCTTCTCCCTGACGCGCCTCACAGCAGCCTCGATATCCTCCACCCTAGCCTCGCCACCGTTAGCCGCCAGGTAGCCCAGGAGAAAGTCACGGAGGAACACCACCCTCCTCACCGCCCACCACCCCCAGCCTCGAGATACTCGCCGCAGAGACGAGCACGGGCAGCATCGCCGCTAGAGAGCACCGGGACGCCGTCACGCTCCACGATGATCTTGACCCTCCTCGCCTTCGACGCCAGCTCCTCGAGGAGATCCAGCCACTCGTCCTCATCCATAGGCACGCCAGGGGCGGCCACCGGAGGCTCAACCTCGAAGACCAGGCCCTCCCCATCCGCCAGCTCCTTCACCATCCTACCCGTGATCATCGAGAGCTGGTGGACGAGGAAGCCAAGCTCCTGGTACGTCTCCGGGGTCACTGGCAGATCCCAGACGAGGCGAACCCGGTACCCCGACACCCCACGCCACCCCACCAGCCGCCAGACAGATTATGTTTGGGCCCAACACATAAAACTCGTTTGGCCCAAACAATTGACTGGGTCTCGGGTTTGACCGCGGTTGGCGCCGAGCAGCCTAGGCCCGCGCCCGACGAGTACCTGGACTCCCTCCGGGCGGCGGGGAGGCGCGACTGGATACCCGAGGAGTGTAGCGTCGACGGCGACCTCGTCACCTGCCCGCGTGAGGCTCTCCGTCGTCTACTCCTCGCGGCGGCCGTGGCGATCTTCAAGCAGAGGCTACTCGAGAGGGCTCTGCGCGAACACGAAGACCTCTACGAGAGGCTCCGCGAGAAGCTGGAGGCCGTCGAGGCGGAGGTCGGGTGGCTGGAGGAGGAGCTTGCGGGGCTCGAGAGGCTTGTTGGGAGTCTCCTCGGGCTCCAGCCGCGCGTCGAGGAGCTTCTCAGGGAGGTGGGGGAGGCGAGGAGGGAGGCTGCTCGGCTCCTCGAGAGGGTCGGGAGGTGGACATCGGTATGGGAGTGTAGCTACTCGATCCCGCACCCGGAGACGATCCGTCGCAGGTGTAGGCGTAACCGAAGGCTCTGCATCCTCGCGGATAGGGTGCAGCGCGCTAAGGCCGAGTGGTACGATTTCCTGTGGAGCCTCCCCGTCCTCGAGCTGGGCGAGGGCCGTGTCCTCCTCTTCAGGGAGGTTGACGCCCGGCGCCTGGAGGAAGTATGGAGGCGGCTCTTCGACGGGATAGTCGAGGGGCTGAGGAGGGAGGGGTACCGCACTCGCGCATCCTGCACGTGCATCAAGCGCCTCGTGGCGCCCGAGCAGCTGGTCAGGGATGTTGAGGCTGAGGCGGAGAGGCTCCGCGGCGAGATAGAGAGGCTCGTCGCGAGGTCCGCGGAGCTGGCGAGGATGGGCCGGTCCGCCTCGAGTATCCTCCGCCGCGCAGAGAAGCTCCGAGAGAGGCTGGCGCAGCTAGAGCAGATCCTCCGCGAGCTCCGCGAGAAGCTGCCTCGAGACGCTCGCGCTAAGGCCCCAACCGCGGTTGCACGGGGGTGACTGGTCGTGCTCAGGGTATTCCTCGTGTCAGTGCATGAAACTAACGCGCTGAGGGAGGCTCTAGAGACCCTGGCGAGGCTGGACCGGGAGCTGAGCCGCTGCTGCGGCGTTAGGATTGGCTTGTTGGCGAACTGGCTCAAGTGGCGGTATAGGCTCGAGTGGCTGGTGGCCGCGAAGAGACGCTACGGGCTCATAGTCTACGTTGATAGTGGCGGCTTTCAGGGTAGGGTGGAGCCAGAGGAGTACGCGGGGTGGCTGTGCCGCTACTGGCGGCTGGTGGATGTCGTCTTCGCGCCCGACGACCCCGTCCTCCTCTGCGGGGATCCTCTCGACGAGCAGTGTAGACGGCGGAAGATCTGGAGGACTATGGCACTGGCCGTGGAGTTCGCCCAGCTGGTCACCGAGAGGTGCCCGGGTGCCCTGCAGAGGCTCTCGTTGACGCTCCAGGGCTTGACGCCAGACGAGTACATGGAGTGCTACCAGGGCATCATTGACATGCTCGGGAGCGTGGGCGTCGAAGCCTCGGACTTGAATCCTCTCATCACGCTGGGCTCCCTGAAGCTACGCTCGTGGAGGTCTCGCGTCGCGGGGCTACGCGGCACGATAGCCGAGGTTGTGAGCGAGATCAACCTGAAGCCTCTACACCTCCTCGGGGTGCACGGCAGGGACCTCCACAAGGTGCTGAACAACGCCAACGTCCACAGCGCTGACACCGGCGCCCAGGGCCTCAACTACATCCTCAAACACCGTGATGTGCTCGGATGTGAGAGGCTGGGCCCGGAGTGCTACGCGAGAGCAGTGGAACGCGAAGTCTTCTCGAGTCTCGAGCCTCTCCTCAAGCTCTCCAAGCTCCGTACCCTCGACAAGTTCATCCCAACCGCGGTCGAGAGGGTGGCTGGCAGTGCAGAGGCTCAGGGTGCCTAAGGATCGGCTCGGAAGGTTCCCTGCTAGACACCATCTGGGTATAGACCCTCAGCTTACGGGCATCAGAGCGTTAGAGCATCGTGCGGTGCGAGAGTGGCACCATTGGCTGGCTGACAGGTGGCTCCCCGAGTGGCCGGTCCTGCTCATCACGCCGTGCAGCAACGTGAAGCCCTACACGCGCTCCCCGACCTCGAGGAAGATCGCCGCGGTGCTCCGGAGGCTGGGGCTGTGGCGCGGCGGGGCCCCCTTCGGCGTAGAGTGGCTCTACCTCTCGGATCTACTGGTTCTCGTGCCCTACGTACGCGCGGGTGAGTACCCGGCGTGCTGCTACGAGCTACACCCCGAGGAACTGTTGAAAGACAGGGAGCGTTACGAGCTGATTGTGGGGCTCCTCTCAGACCTGATAGCCCGCAAGCTCTGGCCGCACACAGTCATCCTATTCCTGCCGAGGAGGCACCTCGAGTTGTGGAGCGAGGCCTACTCGAGGGCGAGGCTCAAGCCACGGGTTGTACGGGTAGCCTACACTATCTTCTCGGTGAGGGGCCTCGAGGAGGCTGTTAGAGCGGCGGTCGTCGAGGCTGCTCGTGCAACCCGTGCCGTGCTAGAGAGGGGTCTCGGGGATGATACCTGCTCTATGGCTGTGCATCGTGCTGACGGCTCGTACATCGAGATCCGCCACCCTAGCGACTGCAGCGGAGAGTGGTGTAGACAGGACGCTCGTTTCGCCGAAACCTGCCTAGAGTCCCTGTGCAGGCGGCTCTGGCTCGTCGATAGGTTCGCCGGCCCCCTGGATCCCGGGAGGCTACCGGATCGCATCCGCAGCTTCTGCGTCGAGAGGGGCTACCTCCCGGCCCACGCGCCCCGCCAGGTGAGCCTAGACGAGATCCTCCCGGGCAACCCCGCCCAACCGCGGTTGGAACAGCCTCGCAACGCTCATAGGGGGTGAGGGGCGTGGCTGGGAGGAGGGTAGTGGAGGCTGCCGTTCCAACCGCGGTTGTACCGGGGAGGCCCAGATCCCAGAGGGTGGCGCTACTACTAGACCACCTGCTCGCGAAGGGCGAGGAAGGGGCCCTCGCCCACGAGCTCAGCCTGGTGGCCGGCATCCCATCCCGTCAGGTCTACCCGTACCTAAGGTGGTGGGTCCAGAAGCGAGTGGTAGAGGTCTCGAAGGCCGGCTGGCTCAACGTCTACCGGCTCAGCCGTAGGGTCCGGAGGGCCCTCGAGGAGCTTCTAAGGCTCTTGTTCAGGTCTAGGGAGCTGCGTCTGGCTCGCCTCGCTCAGAGGCTCGCGGAGCACCGTCTCATGAGGAGACTGTCGCTCATAGAGGCGGAGGTTGTGGCGTTGCTCGCGGAGCGTCTCCTCTCGGGCAGCCCCTACCTGAGGATAAGGGCGGAGTCTAGGTTCCACGCCCTCGACGTGCTCCGCGTGAAGCTCGAGGCTAGGCTGCGTAGGCTCGGCCTAAGCCCCGAGCAGGTAGCCACACAACTACAACTACTGGGGGAGGCGCTGGAGGAGCTCACCGAGGCCGGGGTGATCTACACCCACTGGGACGCCCGCAGCCACACCCTGGTGCTCAGACTCGACCGGAGCATCGAGGAGGAACTCCGGCGACTAGGAGAACCACGAGGCTAAAACCACCCCCGCTTCCACTGGAGCACCTGGAGAACCCCCTACTCCTCTCTACTATCCTAACTACTCCAACCGCGGTCGAATCCCCCGCTTAACCGCGGTTAAACCCCGGTTCCAACCGCGGTTGGAAACAAACTCCCCCACATCAAGAGCCCCGAGCACAACAAGACACCCAAGACACTCTTACCCACGAGTACCTCCCCACGCACCGGGGTCTGGTTTAACCGCGGTTAGACTCGGGTTCCAACCGCGGTTGGGGTGGACCGAAAGTACCGGACACCCCTCCGGACAGGAAGATATTCTAGAACAACCATGACACGCTATCTTGTTATATACCATTTTACGGGCTAAACTCGGGCTGAAGAGAAGCTAAACTCGCGGGGATCATCACGCGGTGCATAGAGACTTAGGTTTCAACCGCGGTTGGAACCCGGGATTCGGGCCCGGGAAGCGACCAGGGAGGCGCAAACAAGTAGTTGTGGTAGTCGAGGGGTTCGCCCCAACCGCGGTTGGATGCGGGCGGGGCTAGGCGAGACACTGCTCTAGTCAACATCCCTTTGAGCAGCCCTGGGTGTGGCTTGCCGCT
The DNA here is from genome assembly GCF_000223395.1 of Pyrolobus fumarii 1A. GTDB lineage: Archaea > Thermoproteota > Thermoprotei_A > Sulfolobales > Pyrodictiaceae > Pyrolobus > Pyrolobus fumarii. The sequence continues at coordinate 327,296 of NC_015931.1, forward strand.
GGTTGGCCTGCCTGGGTGTGGATGTTGGACGTTTGGAGCCTCGCCCTACGGGCTGTCGGGTTTGCTGCGGGGCCGTAGTGGGGCTTCTGCTAGGCTGGGTGTTTCGCGAGGTTAAGGGGCTCTATGACCGTGTGCTACGCTTCGCCGAGAGGCTCGAGGCGGTAAGGGGGGAGCTTGAGGCGAAGCTCTACAGGGAGAATGGCGTCTATCATGCGGCGCTGCTCGGCGAGAAGATGGGCGTTACGCGTAGCCTCGTCGTGATCTACGAGGATGTTGGTGCGCTGTACCCGCGGGAGGTGGACGAGGAGCTACAGAGGTTCTACGCGTATGCTGTTAGGCTACGGGAGATAGCGGAGGATTATCCCTCGCCGCGGGAGATCCGAGAGATGGCTTGGAGGTTCATCTGGAGAGCCCTCTGGCTGCTGACACCAGCCATGGCCCTACCTCTCGCCTTTACGCCCCTCCCGGCGCCTCTGGATGCGCTCGCTAGTTTTGCACTCATACCAGCGCTTATAATGCTCTACGCATATAACGTGCTTGACGTGCTTCGTTTGAAGCTAGAGGAGTCGGACGAGAAGCGTAGGGAGTTTTGCGCGGCGCTGGGCGAGAGGATAGGGATGATGGAGAACCTCTCTAGCCTACGCGGTAAGAGAGTATTGTCGAGGGAGTTGATGGGGAGGCTGTGTGGCTAGGCCTCGAGGATCCTCTCGGCTATCTCGCTCTTCTTGGCGTACTCGGGGTACGCGCTGTACACGTAGCGGAGGAGCTCGAAGGGCTTATCGGCCCACAGGCGGACCAGCCTCTCCATCTGCTCGAGGAAGTGGGGCTCCTCCCTCCTCAGCCTCTCCACTATCTCCTCGTAGAGCCTCCTCCCCTCCCCGGTCAGCTCGAAGACGTAGACGGTGTATGCTCCTCCATGAGAGGGCTCGGTGTGCACCCTCACCAGGCCCCGCCTCCTCGCCTCGTCGACGCCCCTCGCCAGCTCCGCGGAGACCGGGCCGTAACGGGTGGGTGTGTACCCCAGGCAGCAGCCGCCCGCCTCAACGACGCCCAGGAACCCGAGCTTCTGGAGAACCGTGCCGCCACGCAGCCGCCCGCCGGCGAGCCCCACGAGCAGCACAACCCACTCGACGGGCGATAGCCTGGCCACACATCCCCCCGTAGAGGCGGGGGGTACCAGCATACAGGGTTATAGCCGGAGATGGCGAGCTGTGCCGGCTATGCGTCTAACCGCGGTTGGGCTAGCCCAGTCTCCACTTGAGCCAGTAGGCGACGAGCCGCGCGTTGAACAGGAGGAAGAGGGGCGCGATTATCGCGCCTCCGAGGGCTAGGCCAGAGGCCTCCTTCTCGCCGGCAAGCGCCGCCGCGAGGGCAGAGACGATCATGTTCCCAAATGCGACAGCCGCCGTATCCCTCACTAGGGGCCCGGCGCTCCCCACTCTCCCGCCGAGCCTCCAGGCCGCCACCAGCAACTCCGTGACCGCGAGGACCGCCAGCCCGTCGATGAGCGCGGCGGCCAGCCCGAGCCACCAGTAGGGGGTGTCGGGCGGGAATCTATCCAGGAGCACCAGAGGCTGGACGAGCCACACAAGCCACGCGAAACCTGCGAGCACGAAGCCCAGCACCAGACCCGCTCGGGTCAGGGCGCCTGCCAACGCCCGCCCCCGCCCCAACGCACAAATGAAATGAGTGCGGGGTGGCGGGCCCGCGGGGATTCGAACGTCTTGGCTACCGACTGGCTACGAAGCGTATCATACGTGAGTCTCTACTATGCGTGGCTTTAGGACTAGTACTTTGCCATCGTCACGCTCTACAATCTCAACGTCAAATTCAACACCCTCGAGAGGCTTTACCCCTAGTTTCTCAAGCAGGTCGATAGGGATGTCTAGACGCGGCCTTATGTAGACATATTTCTTATGGCCGCGCCTAACACTGTTTCGTGTCCAATGAAGCTTAAGTGTCACTTTTGCGACACCATCTACTCGTTTTCTATCTTCGGTCTTTTTGGCGTTGTTGTGTACTACCCTCTTGCTTTCTCTCTCCACTCGGGCCTCTAGAGCCACGCGGGCCACCTCTTGGGGGTTGGGAGGAGCGTGTGGCGCCGGGGGCGGGATTTGAACCCGCGCGGGGTTGCCCCCACCGGCTTAGCAGGCCGGCGCCCTAGCCAGGCTAGGCGACCCCGGCACCAGTTCCGTTAACTTCGTCACTTCGGGTCCGGCTATAAGTGTTGCGTATGAGTGTCATAGTGTATTATGGTTGTGTTGTGGGGCTCGGTGTGAGCTATGCCAGTCATCCCGCGCGGGTCAGTGACTGCCCGCCTCCCCACAGCCCCGTGTGGCTGCGAAAATAGTGGATGGGGTTGTTTCTACTTGCCTCTTAGTTTCTCTGTTATCAGGTCGGCGACTTTCTTGCCGCTTAGGAGCATGCCGCCGAAGATTGGGCCCATCCTATAGTAGCCTTTGACTGCTGTGGCTGCCATACCTGCGACGTAGAGGCCTGGTATGAGTTCTCCCGTTGCCTTGACTACGAGCTTCTCGCCCTCCTCGGCCCAGGCGGGGCCGTCGCCCGGGACCTCAGGTGCCTCGCCACGTAGCTTCTGATGGGCTATCCTGGCGAGTCTAGCATCGTGGCCAGTGGCGTCAACAACAGCCTTAGCCTCGAACATGAGTGGGTCTACGTGTAGGTTGGCTATACCCACCGCGCTCCACAGGGCCATGACGCCGGCTACCCGGTGTCTCTCGCCCTCCTTCCTAACCACCAGGTCGACGGCCTCGAGCCCGAGGATTATCTTGGCGCCGGCGTTCACAGCAGCCGAGGCGAGACCGGTTATCAGGGCGACCGAGTCTAGCGAGTAGATGCCCTTGACGCTTGTCGGGTGAACGCGTATACCCATGTCATTTAGCACTGGGAGTGCCTCCTCCTGAACCAGCACCTTGTGAAAGAGCATGCCACCGCCTCCAATGCCGCCACCCACGCTCAGACGCCTCTCCAGCACGAGAACCCTGAAGCCCCGCTTGGCTAGGTAGAAGGCGGCGGTTAGGCCAGCAGGACCCGCGCCAACGACTATCACGTCGCTTTCGGCATACTCGACTAGCTCCTTAGAGGCCTCCTCGATGATCACGCGTGTGATAATGGCATCAAGTCCGGGCATGGCCGTTCGCCGGGTTGTCATGTGCCCAGGAATAACCACCCCTCAAACCCTCCGCCACGCTCAACAAGCAATCCACCAGGTCGCTAATCCATGTTGTACTCCACGGTAACGCTATAGTAGTGGTATTAGAACAGAGCATGTGACGAGAGTATATCGCAATGTCGTTGTAGAGGCTGGGTAGTGTAACACCAGGCGGGTTGAGATGAGGCGGTAAACTAGGACTAGTGTGAGGCGCGCATCTAGTAAAACTAGTTTAAGATCGTGAGGTAGTCGTGTAAGGAGAGAGGTGCAAAGAATCCGGCTCGGGTTACACGCGCGTTAGGCGTCGGCGCCTCTAACCTGTAGTAGCTCTTCCGGCTTGAGCTTGCGAATGTCGATTCCCATCATGCTCTTTGACTCGGATATCATCCTCTGCGCCTCTGCGACAGTCTCCGGGTCATCCCACATCGCCGTTGCCAGCACGATTGCCTGTGCCCTCTCCCTTGGATCCTGGCTCTTGAATATCCCGGAGCCTACGAACACGCCATCAGCGCCAAGCCACATCATGAGGGCTGCGTCTGCAGGTGTGGCTATACCGCCTGCTGCGAAGTTTACGACCGGGAGCCTGCCGAGTTTCGCGGTCAGCTCGACGAGCTGGTAGGGGACGCCATACTCTCTTGCCTTCCTCATCCTCTCCTCGGGGGACATGGAGCGCAGAGACCATATCTCGCTCATAATCTGCTTCATGTGGCGTACTGCCTCGGCGACGTTGCCGGTGCCCGCCTCGCCCTTCGTCCTTATCATCGCGGCGCCCTCGGTTATCCTACGGAGAGCCTCGCCGAGGTTCCTAGCGCCGTTGACGAACGGTATCTTGAACTCCCACTTGTTTATGTGGTGGTGTTCGTCGACGGGTGTCAACACCTCACTCTCGTCTATCATGTCGACGCCCACGGCTTCGAGTATCTTAGCCTCCATGTAGTGCCCGATTCTCACCTTCGCCATAACGGGTATCGTTATGCTCTCCATAACCTGCTCTATGACCTTGACGTCAGCCATTCTCGCGACGCCACCCGCCTTCCTCACGTCGTAGGGCAGCTTGTCGAGAACCATGACCGAGACGGCGCCAGCATCCTCGGCTATCTCTGCCTGCTTAACGTTAGTAACGTCCATGCAGACGCCTCCCTTCTGGAATATCGGGAAGCCATACTTCACGCGGAGAGTACCACGAGCAGGTATCTCGATAACCTCGGGGAGCCTCTCCGGCCCATAACGGAACCAGAGTCCATCCTCACGCAGCCTGTCAGCAGCCTCGGCCAGCCTGTAGAAGAAGTCGACTATAGTGTCAAACCCGACCTCGTAGAGACGCACGGACCCCATCCAATGATGGTATGGTCCTAGAGGCTCGGCCACGAGCCTACCCCACCCCCATGATTGCAACACAACCCCCATAATACACCCTGCCCGGGGTTACACGCGCAAGCCAAGAACGCCGGGGCGTGCGGCTAAGAGGCAACGTAAACATAGCAACACGCCACTAAAACTTATAAAGGGTCACGGAGACCCATCCCTCAAACGGAAGAACCCGCTGGGCCCGTAGCTCAGCCCGGTAGAGCGCCCGGCTCATAACCGGGTGGTCGGGGGTTCAAATCCCCCCGGGCCCACCACTCCTCCTCACCCATCACGAGCACGTGATTGATGTCACATTAATCACTCCTTTGCACCCGCCCAAGAGGGTGCAGAATGTGCCGAGTCCGTGGTGGTCAGGGTTACGCGAGACGCTCGTCATGCGACGGTCTATGAGGATGTGGAGGTATTCTGGGCCAGAAAATGAGAGGAAGGCACATGTCCGCTCTTAGTCTAGCTTCCAGCTCTCAAGGTACTTCTTCTGTTCCTCGGTGAGCTCGTCTATCTCGATGCCCATAGACTTTAGCTTTAGCCTGGCAACCTCCTGGTCTATCTCGAGGGGCACATTGTAGACTTTTGCCGGTAGCCTCCCCTTGTTCTTGACGAGGTACTCTACCGAGAGGGCTTGGTTAGCGAAACTCATGTCCATTACTTCGCTTGGGTGGCCCTCTGCGCATACAAGGTTGACTAGGCGCCCCTCGCCGAGAAGGTAGATCCTCCTGCCATCCTTCAAGCGGTACTCGGTTACGCATGGGCGTATCTCTCTCTTCTCGGTCGCGAGTTCCTCAAGGTCGGGTATCCATATCTCGACGTTGAAGTGGCCAGCGTTGGCTAGTATCGCGCCATCCTTCATTAGCTCCATGTGCTCCTTTCTTATCACAGCCTTGTTGCCGGTGGCGGTGATGAATATGTCGCCTACCTTGGCTGCCTCCCTCATTGGCATGACTTCGAAGCCGTCCATTACAGCTTCGAGGGCGCGTATCGGGTCAACCTCTGTCACGATAACTCTCCTCGCGCCCAAGCCCTTGGCTCTAAGAGCTATGCCGCGGCCAACCCACCCGTAGCCAGCCACGACGACAACCTTGCCAGCGACGAGTATGTTCGTGGCGCGTAGGATGCCATCGAACGTGCTCTGACCGGTTCCGTACCTATTATCGAACATCATCTTGGTGCGAGCGTCGTTAACGGCTATGACGGGGTACTTGAGCACGCCCTGCTTCTCCATAGCGCGTAGCCTAATGACGCCCGTGGTAGTCTCCTCAGTGCCGCCCCACACCTTCCCAGCGATCGACGGGAACTTGTCGTGAAGCATTGCGTGTAGGTCGCCACCATCGTCAATAACTATGTCTGGCTCCCACTTCGCCACGAACTCTATACACGAGAAGTACTCGTCCTCGTTCATGCCCCTCCAGGCGCACACCTCGATACCGTCCTTCACGAGAGCGGCTGCAACGTCATCCTGCGTGCTGAGCGGGTTGCTAGCCGCGAGCCTAACCTCAGCGCCGCCAGCCTTCAACGTCCTCACGAGAGCAGCCGTCTCTTTGGTGACGTGGAGAACTGCGCCAACCTTTATGCCCTTCAGGGGCTTCTCACGCTCGAAGCGCTCCCTAATCATCCGCGCAACTACTGGCATGTTACGCTCTGCCCACTCGATCTGCAGCTTACCACGCTCAGCCAAACCAAGGTCCTTCACGCGATACTCCATCGTATGGTTCCCCCGGCAACCCGCGCACCCAGCCTAAAAAATAACAGTATAGTAGTGGGTCTTGGTGCACCCTGGCCGACACGCCAAGAGCGTCAAGCTGGGTGTGGTGCTACCCTCCTCTTCCACTCCTCAATCCTAGCGAGAAGGTCGTCGTGAAGCGTCTTCTCTTCGGGCGAGAGCTTCTCGTACACCTCGGCGCGGGCGCCTGGGCTGCGTAGAAGCTGCAGGATAGTCCAGAGGCGCCTCGAGACAATCTCCTCGAAGTATAACTCTGCCTTGCTCTTCTCCTCGAGGAGTTGCGGCTCAGGTCTCCTCCTTAGCTCGGTCTCGAGTCTCCTGAGGTAATCGGCGGCGCGGAAATAGAAGTCCTCGGGGAGCGAGGGTGTATCGGCGAGGCTCCTAGCCTCCGTCACTATGAAGTGTACCCTGGCTATATCATCGAGGCTCATTGGCGACTCTAGCGGCTCCACTATACCCTTCTCCTCGAGCACCTTAGCTATCCACCTAGGCACCTCTATCTCAGTACCCTTCCTCAACTCTATCTCTACGCCATCGATCACTATCTTGCCAACCTCTTTCACGACCATCACGCGGACGGGCCTTGTCTCGTAACGGATGCGCAGCGCCTCAAGCTTAGCTTCAAGGCTCGGCATCCAGCCTCACACCAACCCTCAATACATGGCTGTACGGGCAGGGGTAGAAGCACTGTTGGCAACAGCATGGTTAGTGTTTTAATCGTGGGTTGAGAGTGGCCCGGGACTCGCGGTGCATGGGGTTGCCAGGTGGGTATGAAATTCAAGGCGAGACTCCCCAAGGAGGTTGAGGTACTCGATTCTACTCTACGTGAGGGTAGCCAAGCGCGTGGAGTGAGCTTTGATGTACAAGGCAAGGTTCGCATAGCACTTGAGCTTGATAGGCTTGGGGTGGCCTTCATCGAAGGTGGGTGGCCGGGAAGCAACCCAAAGGACGACGAGTTCTTCCGCGTCGTGCGCGAGTATAGTCTGGAGCATGCCGAGTTAGTAGCCTTCACCTCGACCAGGAGGAAAGGGGTGCGAGCCGAGGATGACCCGATGTTATCCAAGGTTCTCGAGGCGGGCACCAAGTGGGTAACCGTGTTTGGCAAGTCCTGGGATCTTCACGTGCGTGAGGTGCTCCGAACGAGCCTGGAAGAGAATCTCGAGATGATATATGATACTATCCGCTTCTTCCGCGAGCATGGCATCAGGGTAATATTCGATGCTGAGCACTTCTTCGACGGGTTTCGTGAGAACCGTGAGTATGCGCTGAAGGTTCTCGAGACGGCGCTCGAAGCTGGTGCAGAGAGGCTAGTCCTTGCTGATACGAATGGTGGTATGCTGCCACACCAGGTGTACGCCGTGGTATCGGAGATTGTAGAGAAGTTTGGTAGCCGGGCGGTGATAGGGCTTCACATGCACAATGACAGTGGCAATGCTGTGGCTAACACGCTTATGGGCGTCTTGGCTGGCGCTAGGCATGTGCAAGTAACTGTTAATGGTATTGGTGAGCGTACTGGTAATGCAGACCTCTGTGTAGTAGTGCCGAACCTAGAGTTGAAGATGAATATCCGGGCCCTTAGGAACCCCGAGGGTCTAAGGCTGTTAAAGAGGCTCTCGAGACTAGTCTATGACTTGGCCGGGCTAGAGCCTAACCCGTACCAGCCATACGTAGGCGACTACGCTTTTGCGCACAAGGCGGGCGTCCATATTGACGCTGTGTTGAAGAACCCGAGGGCTTATGAGCACATAGACCCCGAGCTAGTGGGCAACGAGAGAAGGCTCACAGTCTCAGAGCTTAGTGGCGCAGCTAACCTCGTAGCCTGGGCTCGCGAAGAGCTAGGCTTGAAGCTAGACAAGAACGACCCTGCTGTGAGGAGAGCGCTAGAGAGGATCAAGAGGCTGGAGAAGGAAGGCTATAGCTTTGAGAACGCAGTCGCGACTGCACTATTGATACTCCTAGAGGAGCTCGGCCTGCGCGGTAAACCCTTCGAGGTGCGCCTCTGGCGTGTTATGAGCGGCGGCGAAGAGTGGGGCTCTGCGAAAAGCTGGGCTGTCGTTAAACTAGCACGAGGTGACCGTGAGGAGCTGGCGGCTGGAGAAGGAGGAGGACCAGTACACGCCATAGACGAGGCACTTCGTGGTGCACTCTCAAGGCTATTGCCGGAGGCCGGAGACATACGACTGATAGATTACAGGGTGCATCTGCCCATAGCGTCGAAACACACTGCTAGCGAGGTACGTGTTGAAATAACCTTCACGGATGGTAAGAGAACGTGGACAACAACCGCCATATCACAGAACATCATCGAGGCCAGCCTAAAGGCGCTGGTCGAGGGCTTTGAGTATCACTTGTTGAGGAGGAGGCTACGCGGCGAGTAGTGGGCGACGTGCAATTCGTACCTCGGTTCACACGGGGCCCTACGGCCCAGTCACCGAGGCCCCTGACCCCCATGCTACACTTTGACGGCAGTTTTGACCCCGCATAACCTCTACCCCATAGCTCGCCGTGAAACCAGGTTTTATGCAGCTGAACCTCCGGCACCATGTGTGCAACGAATTTACTCGGGTTGATGCGTCAGCCTCTCTTTTCATTTTAGCTTGTTATGCTCGGCCCGGCTCTCGAATATCGTTATGTGTGATGTTAGTCAAGGTCTCCTAACGGGTATCCTTTAACTGGGTTAACGGTGAGACGCAAGGTCTGGACGAAGGGTGTTAGAAGCTTGGCGAGCACAACTATTGTACGCGGGCGTGCACATAGAACGGCTCTACACGCTCTAATGTCAATCTCGCTATTGTTGCTCATTACTGTGGCTCTACAGCCTCTTCACGCGGCAGCATCAACCCCGGACACAAACAGTTGCAGCGTGATACTATACGGGAGGCACACATGCCCTCATTGTATGGCTACCTATGAGGCCCTCAAGAAGCTAGGTCTGAACATCACCTTCCTCGACGTGGAGGTTGACAAGGAGGCCGCAAAGGCATACGCTGAGATGTTCAAGAAGTATATGTTGAAGTTAACCACCATGGCCGGTGTGCCGCTGACATACGTACGTTGCGGCAACTACACGATGCTTATACTCGGTGAGGTCATAGCGCCGGGATACACGACTGCGGACGAATACAAGCTATGGGCTAAACTCCTAGAGGCGTTGATGAATGGCACTGGTGTTGCAGCCGCTGGCAACAAGATAACGTTCAAGAGTGTTACTTGTCTCTCGTTACCCACGTGTGGCGACGTCCTTCCCAGGATAAACCAATCGTTGTTTGAGAAGGGCGCGGGTGATATGGCAAGACGTGTATTTTGCCTCGGAGGGCTAGCACTATGTCTAGCCTCGAACGAGACGATAACGCCGATTCTACCCGGGCAGAACGTGTCCAGCGAAACAAGCAGCCCGGCACAAGCTCAGAACGAATTACTACCTCTCATCCCGGCGCTGGTCGGCCTGGCTCTACTGGACGCAATCAACCCATGCTTCTTGGCGCTCTACACGATAACGGTAGCTGCGGTGGCTAGCATACGTGGTTACCGAGCAGCTCTAGCAACGGGGCTTGGTGTTGCTCTCGGTGTCTTCACAGGATACTACCTTCTAGGCCTTGGGTTGCTAGCCGCGCTAGCCAGCCTCCCATGGCTCCGTGTGGTACTCGCAGCAGCCGTTATCGCGCTAGGTGTCTTCACTACGCTACGCGACCGTGGCATTATACGCTTTGGTGGCGAGGAGTGTCTCGTGTGCAAACTGGCTGTTAAACTGAAGGTCGGAAGCGCCGAGATGACGCCGATATTGGGGTACCTGTTCGGCTTCATATCGAGCCTGACGCTCCTCCCCTGCAGCGCCGGGCCATACGCCATAGCCGCGATATACCTTGATGGTCTCCCTCTTGTCGATAAACTTGTGGGCCTAGCGATTTACAATATAGTGTTTATCGCGCCGATACTCGCGATGGCTATGGCTGCTAGTGTGGTTGCGGCATACACGAGACTCCAGGAGAAGATAAGGCCGCTCATAGGGCCGCTGCTAATAGCCCTAGGTATCTATGTGCTGCTCGAGCCCCAGTTGGGATTAATGCTGAGGCTAGGTTAGGCTCTGGGCGCCTCACCACCCATACATGCGGCGCAGGGCTTCACATCCCACTTTTCGAGTATCGCTAGCGCCTCCTTGAGCGGCAGGCTCGCGAAGCTATCAGCCTCTAGTACGTAGCGAATCTCGTCAAGACGTAGATTGGCGGCGGCTAGCCTAGACTCCTCCCAGGGTACGAGACCATACGGGCAGCTACCACTTACAAGCGGGCTACCAATGGCAACGTGCACCTCAGTAGCGCCGTAACGGAGCCTTAAGAGCCTCGCAACGGTCTTCAGCGTGATGCCGGTCACGAGGCTATCATCCACAACGGCTACTCTCTTACCCTCAAACACGCCCTTCACCGGGTTAAGCTTGAGGTGGATTAGCACCATTCTCTCCTCAACGTCCTCCATAAGCCCCGTTCTTAGCCTCCCAATGCTAGAGACGAAGCCTAGCTCAAGCCTAGCACCCTTGGCCTCTGCGTAGCCTACCGCATAGGGCAGTGCAGTCTCAGGAACCCCAACCACAACGTCAACATCGGCATCGTGATGTCTTGCTAGCCTCTCGCCAGCCTCGCGACGATAGAGATAGATGGGGACGCCGTCTACAACGCTATCCGGTCTCGCGATGTACACGTATTCGTACAGGCATGTTGCCTTAACCCCGCCGCCCTCAAGAACCTCCTCATCGAGTACCTCCTGGTCGCCATAGATTATCGTTCCAGGAGGAAGATCGCCCCTCCTAATACCACCCATCAGCTCTATAGCCACGCTCTCCGTGGCGGCCATGAACGCGTCGAAACCGTAGGCTCCGTAGGATAACGGGCGTAGGCCGAGTTTCGACCGATAAATGGCGAACGAGCCCCGCGCGCCTATAGCTACGAGTGTACAGCCACGCAGCAGATCGAGACTAGCAGCTATCGCGTCGCGTAGCGACTCTGGACTCGCGTCATTAGCCTTGCCTCCGATAGACTCTGCTACCCTAGCAACATCGCATGGACCGTCAACGGCCAAGCCAATCTCCTCGCCGCTCTTGGTCCTAGTTTTTACGATACGACCAGCAGGTGCTGCAAGTAGTGTGGATCCGCGTGGAAGCTCCAGGGGCTTCTCCTGAATACCGCGTAGGTCGATAATGTGGGGCCCATCTATGCCGTCACTCGTCATAACAATAGCTTCTGCCTCGTGTACGCCACGGTGACTAAGCCCTATCAAACCATACCTAGCGTACCGTGTAGAATCCCATATCGGGTCAAAGAAGTGTACAAGCATTACCCAGCTCAATAGAGCACCCCGCGTGTGCCCCAGGCGCCAAGACCAGCCAATATCTCCTCTCGGGGTGCCGCAGAGCACGCGCGAGCGAACTCCCGTACCCGCTTATTAGTGGAAGACGTAGCGGGCCTCATTGTTAGTCAAAAAAAAAAAAGAATGATGGTATCGTGTATATCTCCTCGCGCTTGCTACATGGGCGATACTCCTTTTTACCAGGTGGTGTTTAACGCCGACTCGGTGATTCCTTGTGAAGGCACCACGCTTCGCTCTTGTTGGTCTCTTGGTTGCTCTGGGCATAGTTGTCCTAGCTCTAACGATGGTTAGAAGCGGGTATGGCACGGCAACCGAGACTATTGTTCACAAGGAGACTATCCGTGTGTTGCTACCTGCCATTGCGAAGAAGCCTTGGGAGGAGATAGTGGCTAGCTTTGAACGCGACACTGGCATACACGTGGAGGCAGCCTATGGTAGTACAGGTTGGATACTTTCGCAGCTCAAAGTTGGGCATCCTGCTGATGTCGTGGCAGTTGCGTCGATAGAGGATATGGAGAAGGCTATCAGAATGGGCTTCGTAGACCCGGATAGTGTCAAGCTGATAGCCTGCACGGTACCCGCTATAATAGTGCCGCGAGGCAACCCACGCAACATAACGTGTCTAGAGGATCTTGCGAAGCCAGGTGTCCGTATAGCGATAGCTGACCCGGAGACAGTGGTCGTCGGGAGATACGCAAAGAAGCTACTCGAGTATAACCATCTCTGGGACAAGGTGAAGCCGAATATCGTGACCTACGCGAGGAACTTCGCCGATCTAGTTAATACGCTCATAACCGCTAAGGGGAGGATAGACGCAATAATAGCGTTCCATGTTGCGCACTACTGGTATCCGAATGAGACCGAGTTGATATGGCTGCCACGCAGCCAAGTACCCTGCGCGACTTGCATCACGATAGCGGTCGCTAAGGGTGGTGACACGGCACTCGCAGAGAAGTTCATTGAGTACGTGCTTGGCAAAGGGATGGAGGTGTTTGAGAAGTACCACTACATGACCCCAGAGGAGGCTGAGCATCACGCGTTGAAGATAGGGGGATGCTAACTTGAAGGTGACAGGTAGGATTGTGCTGCTGGCCTCAGCGGTGCTCATGCTCCTGGTACTTTCTAGCATCGTGCTGCTCACAACGCCAAGCGACATACTAGAGGCTATCAGGTCCGAAGAGTTCCGCTACGCCATACTACTCAGCCTCGCAACATCTACAGCTTCGACTATACTAGCCCTGTGTACCGCACTACCACTAGCCTATATCATCGCCGGTGAGAAGCGCTCCAGCCTCCTAGCGGAGGCCATACTGTCTCTACCTATGGCTATGCCGCCAGTAGCTCTAGGTGTAACGCTACTAGCCTTCTTCACGAGGAACGTGCTTGGCGTGACTATCGACAAGCTAGTTGGTGTGGTGTTCAGCATACCAGGCCTAGTGGTAGCACAGTATTTCGTGATACTCCCGTTGATAATTAAGGGTTTGAGGTCAGCGATCGAGGCGATACCCGAAGAGTATATCGGCATTGCACGGACACTGGGCTACGGGCCGATAGAGACTCTAGTGTATATCGTGGTGCCCTTGGCTTGGAGAGGCATACTCGCTTCCACCGTGCTAGGATTTGCGAGAGCTATGGGCGAGTTTGGTGCTAGTGTTATGCTAGCGGGCGCGACGAGGCTGAAAACAGAGACAATACCCATAGCCATCTACCTCGCTATGGAGGGTGGTGATTTGGGGCTTGCAGCTGCAATGACAATTGTCTCTCTTGTCGTGGCCTTTGTTGTCATGATTGGTGTGGAGGTGGTGGGTAAATGGCGGTATTGAGAGTCGAGAGTCTAGTGGTCGAGAGGAGTGGTAGGAGAGTGTTGGACGAGGTCAGCTTTGTGCACGAGTCCGGTATACTAGTAGTACTGGGGCCCAACGGTGCCGGGAAGACGACGTTGCTGAAGAGCATAGCGGGTCTAGTCGAGCCCTCGAAGGGCGTGATAGAGATTGGTGACATAGTAGTCTATGATTCGTGGCGTAGAGTCAACCTGCCGCCAGAGGCCAGGAGGGTGGGCTACGTCCCCCAGAGCATCTCGCTCTTCCCCCACATGACCGTCTACGAGAACCTAGTGTTCGCGGCGAGAAAGAGACATGGACGCGAGGCTCATCGTGTGGCCCGCATGTATGCAGAGTTGCTGGGTATAGAGCATCTACTCGACCGTAAGGCGTCACAGCTTAGTGGCGGGGAGGCTCAGAAGGCGGCTATTGCCAGGGCCTTGGCTTCTGACCCGGCGCTTCTCCTGCTAGACGAGCCGTTTAGCAACATAGACGCGCCTAGCAGGGATAAGCTGCGCGTCGAGCTCCGGAGGCTGTTGGTAAAGCTCGGGAAGCCTACTGTGATAGTCACTCATAGCTTCGCAGACGCATGGATAATGGGCGACGCTATAGTGCTCTTGCGTGATGGGCGTATTGTTGCCAGCGGGGCACCATCCTCCATGCTGCGCCCGAGAAGTCTCGAGGCGGCTAGGTTCCTAGGCTTCAACCTCATACCGGCAACTCTGCTAAGCGTTGAGAACGGTATCGTGGTGTTAGAGGCTGGTGGAGAGAAGGTTGTGGGGGAGGGTGTTAGTGTTGACGCGCCACCCGGTAGCCGGGTGTATATCGCGGTGAAAGGCGATGACGTGATACTCTCCAGGGTGCGGGGTGAGGGGCCTAACTGGTACCGGGGTGTCGTGGTATCCCTCTACGAGACGCGTTACGGGCTGAAGCTCGTGATAGAGGCTCTTGGCGCCCAGCTCAACGTTGAGACTACAAGGGCGTATGCGAGGAGTATCCTGGGCGGTGTCAAGGAGGGGCTAGAGCTATGGCTTCACCTGCCGCCGGACGCTGTGAGCATCGTGACGTGAGTGTTGCGCCTTGCTAGGCTCGCCGGAAGTCTCAGCTATTAAGGAGGCCTTGTTGCGCCACGCGTGGGGCTAGCGGCGTGAAGGTACTCCTTATAGGAAGCGGTGGTCGTGAGCACGCGCTAGCCTACATGATATCACGTTCTCCTAGGCAGCCACGCCTCTACGTTCTAAGCGACTATGTGAACCCCGGTCTCGAGAATGTAGCGGAGGCAACAGGCGGTAAGCTATACGTTGGCAAGACGACTGATCCCCAAGTGGCACTTCGCGTTGCACGTGAGGTCAACCCCGATCTCGTAGTGATTGGCCCCGAGGAGCCACTCTTCCACGGTGTTAGCGATGCGCTTCTTGACGAAGGGCTCCCGGTTTTCGGCGCCAGGTCAAGGCTCGCCGAGATAGAGAAGAGTAAGGTGTTTGCAAGGCAGCTTCAATGGAAGTACCGGATACCAGGTCGCCTCCGCTTCACTGCAGCCAAGAGCCTCGACGAGGCTGCCAAGGCAGCAGAGGCCATGGGCGACGCGGCTGTCAAGCCAGCTAGACAGGCAGGTGGACATGGCGTTAAGGTGTTCGCGGCGCCAGCCCCTCACGTTGACGAGGCGGCTGCTGAGGTCAGGAGGGTGTATGCCGAGCAACTTGCAAGACGTGTTGCCGAGAAGTATGGCGACATAGAGCATCTTGTTATCGTCGAGGAGAGGGTTGAGGGTGTTGAGTACACGCTAATGACCATAACTGACGGGTCTACCGTCCTACCGCTCCCCATCGTACAAGACCAGCCATACCTCTTCATACACGATATCGGCCCTGAGACCGGAGGCATGGGCGCCATAGCTGGCCCGGGCTGGACGCTACCATTCATAACGAGGGATGAGCTTGAAGAGACGAAAGTAATCGTTGAGAGGACCATTGAGGCGTTGAGGAGAGAGACTGGGTTAGAGTATAGGGGTGCGCTATCCGCCCAGTCGATGCTCACCGCGTTGCAAGGCCCGGTTCTGATAGAGTACTATGCGAGATTCGGTGACCCCGAGATATCGGCACTAGCTCCAATAATAGAAAGTGATATGGTAGAGTTGCTCGAGAGGGCCGCTACTGGTAAACTGGCTGGAGCGAAGCTAGAGATACGCGAGGATCTACATGTTGTCGTGAAGATCGTGGCGCCCAGAGGCTACCCGGAGAACCGGGCTAAAGCAAAGAATCACCCGATAGACTACTCTGAGGCGCTTGAAGCAGCCAGAAAGCTAGGGTGTCACGTTTTCACAGCGGGTGTCTATCGCGCCGAAGATGGGAGGATCTTAACGACGGGCTCGAGGGCCCTCGAGATAGTGTGCGCGTCGCCGACGAGCCATCACGACGCGTCTATGAAGGCGGAGAAGGTGATTGCAGGCATACGTCTGCTTGACGGGTGGGAGTTGATACACCGTAGAGACATAGGCACAGAGCAGCACGTGCAACTGAGGATCGAGGAGGCTGAGAGGATACGCCGCGTCTATCTGCACAGGAGGAGGATGGGGCTCGGCAGGGTAGTCTACGACTGGGTGCCTGGCCGCGGAGTCCAAATCTATGACTACGGGTGAAGGAGTGAGTTACAAACGGCCGGTGATGCAACGGGGCAGTGGCGAACCTGCGCCGCAGAGCGGTGACGAGAGCCCGCCCACCTGAGGCCCACCAGCCGTTTTAGCATGTACGGCCACACGCGTCAAAAGGGAGCAGACTGTTGACCGAGCAGCAGCTGGTTCTCGCGGCCCTCGCCTATAGCATCTTCATGATGATTACCCTACCGACAATCGTGCCTAGAGTGTATGAACGCAGCTCAAACCGCCCGGATATACTGCGAGCGACATGGTGCCTAGCTGGACTGCTACCCCTTGCACCGTTAACACCACTGGCACTACCGCTGATCTTCATAGCTCCGCTTCTCGCTGCAAAGGGGAAGAGACGCTTAGCTAGCCTCCTCTACATACCACCAATCCTACACATAGTTGTCAGCGTAGCAGCTGCTGTACGAAATTAATGCCGAGGTGCAGGACCCCAGGATGAGTAGAAGGGGATGACACGCCCGCCTAGGAGGCCGAAGCCCAGAATACCGTGAGGAATAGCGGCCCGCCCTGACCCAAACCTCAACCCTCCACTCGTAAAAGCATTCTCCTATATTCGTGCATGTTGCCCTGTACGACAGACTGTCTTCAGCTCGAGGACTCGGCGTTGATACTAGCAATATACTCTTCAACACCCTCCCTTATCATTGCGACTGCGATAGCTGCCAGAAGGAACGAGAATATCCTTGCGAGTGCGACGGCTCCACTCTTCCCGAGCAGGTGCAAGAGCCGTCCACCCGCCAGGAGTATCACGAGTGTCAACGCTGCGACCACTGTTGTCGACACTAGCGCATAGTAGAGGCCGTAGACAGCCTTGATGTATAGGACTGTTGCTATTGCACCTGGCCCGGCTAGTAGGGGTGTAGCGAGAGGCACGATAGCTATGGTTTCCACGTCACCCTCTGCTTCAAGTCTACCCGCCTCGGTGAACCCCATGACGCCAGCGACGCCGTACAGCAGGAGTATGATGCCGCCTGCTACTCGAAAGTCTGCTATGCGTAGACCGAAATAGGAGAGCACCACGTCGCCGATTAGCCCAAACACTAGGAGTATGATAGTAGCGGCTATCACGCTCTCTACGATGATCTTCTTCCTTCTCTCGCTGCTCATCGAGTACGTTACCGCGTGGAATATTGGCGCGTTGCCTATGGGGTCTACTATTAGGAACAGTATCGCTATAGACTTGACCAAGGCCTCATCGATTGGCATGCCCGCCAATATACTCCCTCAAACGCATGACGACTGCCTCCAGCCTCTTAGATTTACACTCCTCCACGCATCTATCGAGACACTCGCGGTCGCTAGGGTCGCATCTACCATATGCGCACTCATTCTTACACCCCCGGTCATTAACCAGTAACGCGTAGATACCCTCCCGGCCGCTTAGCACCACTTGGTTGACGAGAGGTCCTATACCAGCCTCGCGGATAACCGTCGCAACCAGATTCACGTCATCAATACTCCTCTGGTATATGAACGCGTGTAACGGGCTCTCAAAAGCCTCGAGTATCCTCTTAGCCATCTCGCGTAGCTTCTCAAACTCCTCGCGTCTAGAAGCCAAGGCCCCGACTACCCTACTCGACACGAGCTTCAACCTCTATTATCGTGATGTCGCGTCTCGCGGGAAACGCGACATTATACACGGGTACACTGTCTACAACAACTTGCAGGACACGAGACTTATGTGCATGTCCGTGTATCGCGAGGCTAGGCTTAACCCTCCTGATGACCTCTTCGAACCCCCGGTGCCCCATCTCGGGCCATATCTCGCGAGGCTCGCCTTCCAAAGTACGCCAGGTTAGCGTGTAATGCGATACGAGTATCGTTACATCAGCCTCTCTCTTCACCCTGGAGAGTAGCTCTTCGACACGCCTGATGCGTTCCGCGTAAACCCTCCACAGCCATGGCATCTTCCTCCTTTGCCACATGGTAGGCCTCTCTAAGCTACCGCGAGTCCCAACAACACCAACCCTAACACCGTCAACATCAACGACTATACTCTCATCGTCAAGCCACTTGACGCTCGGGTACATCTTACGAAACCTTTCCTCAAGCCCGATGAACTCCTCGTTACCAAACACTGCTATCGTCGGTTTCTCGCCACACACGGAGTAAAGAGCATCCAGTACAGACTTGAGAGCCTCTACGCGTCCCTTGTAAACCATGTCCCCCGCAAAGATGTAGAGACTAGTCTCTCTACACTCTCCTGTCCTCCTCTTCAGCGCGGCGACGAAATCAAGCAGAAACTTGGGGCTATGCACGTCAGACACGGCTAGTAGCCTGAGAGCCATGGCGGGGATACACCCCACAACCGGGCGAGACTGTCAAACCCCCTGGATAGTAGGGATGCCGTATCCACGGTCAACGCGCCGCGCAACAGCACATAGTGGGTTAGATAGTTACACCCCCCAACCCTCTCAAGCACGACAACATCCGATGTTATAGGCGTGTACCCCCTCTGCTCAGCCGCGACTAGGATACTCTTGTCTGTCGTCTTGCTAGTTGCTGCTGTAAACCCCTCTCTCCGTATCATAGACGCGAGCCAACCGCTTCTACTCACGCGCGAGTCAAGATACACTATAGGACGACCACCGAGATGCCTCTCAAGAGCCTCTAGATACTCTATTAGTGGGTGTAGAGCCTCCTCGGGGCGAGGCTTCCACCCGCCCATCACGTCCCTCACAAAGCCATCCGGGCATATTAGCACCGGGATACCATCCTCCACGCATACGAGCGAGACTATCACGTTATACCCGTCAACCGCATAGACGCCGCCAGGCGGGCACCTCGTCAACCTCCTAACCTTCTGTATGACCTCATAAGGATGGATACAATGGTATACGGCGAGTTTCTCCCACTTGTTTAGACCCCTCCTCGCCGCCACCACCTCTAGACTCTGGCGGCGGGGATACCCTCTAGAGAGTAGAAAGTACATATCGAGCATAGCCTCTATGAGCACATCCTCGCGTAGGACGGGCTTCTCCATGCTCTACCCGGCAGCTATGAGACTAAAGCCTCGAGTCATATAGGGGCGCATGCTCCCGATGGACGCGTGGCTAGTGGAGAAGAGACGCGGATGGGAATGTGGTGTATGTGATGAGCTGGGAGTCGTTCAGATACGCGCTTGACGAGCTCCGCGTGCTTCTCGAATCGTTGCGTGGCCGTGGTGGTCTGAGAAACGGTCTCAGTTATGTGCGCGTATCTGACATTGTGGAGCAATCGCGGTGTGAACGAAGACTCGAGGCTATCATGGCTGCCGAGAGAGTTGTAGACGAGAGGGTTAGGGAGGTAGCGCTCCTAGCTGAGGTGGTGCTCGGGGCTAGGAGGAGGCTCCCAGAGAAACCGCCGCAGCGCGTCATACTCTCGTTGCCTATTGTGGGTGAGGTTGTAGGAATCCCGATAGTGGGGAGGCCGAGAGGCATTCTCGTCGAGGAGGGGATTGTCAAGGCGGTTGTGTATGCTAGTATCTCGAGCAGGCCAAGTAGGCTCTACGAGCAGGACCGAGTGAGGGGCTACGCCTTCTGTGCAGCGTTACACGGCTCGCCGTTGCCCGTCGCTGGCGACGCTGTATACGTGCACGTCAAGGGTGTGAATAAACATGATCTTGCAGAGGCTGTCGAGGAGGTTAGGGTTTCTCTCGAAGAGAATGGGCAGCCGCCGATGCACCCTCATGTACACGTGCTAGCCTGTGACCGTGACGCGTCGCTAAGAGCCCTAGAGCCGCTCTTGGCGTACTGGCTTGGTCTCCGCGATGTTATCGTCAGGAGAGGGCCCTGGTGCCGGGACTGCCCCCTTCGCGACGATTGTCTAGAGGCTCAACAACCAGGCTGATATCCACGCGCTCCGGGCTCATCGTGATAAAGCTCGTGCTTATCACGTCTACATTTAGCCTCGCGTACTCCAGTATATTCTCGGATGTAATCCCCCCGCTCACCTCGACAACAACCCTGTCGCGAAGACCGCGCTTCTCAAGCTCCTCGAGGATAGCCCTGACCACGCTAGGCGGCTGGTTATCTATCAGGATGGCATCAGCCCCCGTCTCGACGGCGGCCAACGCCTCCTCAACATTATGGACCTCCACCTCCACGCGATGCACGAAACTCTTCCGCCCAACTACTCTCCTTACAGCCTCCCCAACCGACCCGATGAGTGCAACGTGGTTATCCTTGACTAGTATAGCATCGCTAAGCGTGAGACGGTGAGTGTCACCACCGCCCGCCTCAACAGCCCTCTTTGAACAATAGCGGAAACCCGGCACAGTCTTCCTCGTCGCGGCGACCCTAACCCGCGGGTTAACCCTCCTAACCATCTCCACCAGGCGCCTAGTAGTAGTCGCGATAGAGCATGCGTATATGAGCGTGTTGAGCGTTACACGCTCAACCTCTAGAATCGTTGCAGCATCGCCAACAAGAAGCATCATGTCCGAGCCCGGCTCGACCCACTCTCCGCTACGAGCTTGAAGCTCAACACTCAGCCCGAGCCTCTCCAGGCTATATGCAACCTCCTCTACACAGGCAGCTACACAGCCGCTCTTGCAGACGATTCTCCCCCGAGCCTTAACACCACGTAGCCTCACAGCCTCCGTGGTCAAATCCCACTCCGGGATATCCTCGCGAAGCCAGCGGAGAAACTCGCGGTAGAATAGCTCGTAGCTCAAAAGCTTCTATCCCGATTTGACAAACACGGGCATTGCAGCTTAGCTTTATCCCCTTTCGAGGCCGTCTAGGGGAGGGTACAGCTCCTTTGAAGCTGAGTGGAGGCTACGGCCCGGTACTCGACCACGCTGAGCTTGAGCGTCTGCTCTATGCGCTTGCGAGGAGCGTCATTATCGATGGTCGTGGGGGTAGGGAGGCCCCCGCGGTGTTCATCTGGGGGCCGCCTGGCGTCGGGAAGAGCGACACTGTGAGGAGGGTTGCGGCACGCTTAGCAGAGGAGAGTGGCAGGCGACTAGTTGAGTACGAGGGTGTCGAGACACACCGCATGGTGAGCAAGGAGCCAGAGAAGTACCTGGTGCTGGTCGACATAAGGGCATCCCAGCTTGAGCCGAGTGACGTCCAGGGGCTTCCGAGGCTTGTGGAGGAGGATGGTGCAGTCTACACCGTGTGGGCAGCTCCCCTATGGGCTCGCATACTCTCCCTTCCCGGGATAGCGGGGATATTGTTCCTCGACGAGGTCAACCTTGCATCACCATTAGTCCAGGCAGCTCTATACCAGGTTATACTCGAGAGGAGAGTTGGATCACTTCACCTCTCTAACCGCGTATTCGTCGTTGCCGCGGGTAACCGAGAGCAGATAGACAACCCATATGCACGCCCATTAGCACCGCCCCTCGCAAACCGCTTTGTGCACGTTACGCTAGAGTGTCCGGACCCCACCTCCTGGCTACGCTGGGCGGAGGCTAACGGGGTGCACCCCTGGATACGCGAGTATATCGCGTCCAGTGCCGCTGGCGGCAAGAACCCGTTGTGCGGCATGAGGGCTGTCGGTGAGAGCCACGCGTTCCCAACTCCACGTAGCTGGGAGTTTGCAAGCAGTCTACTCAAGAGGTGTCAGGAGGCGGGTGGATGTAAGCGCATCGAAGACGATGACACAGTGATGATGATTGCTGCTGCGGTAGGCAACCATGCCGCCAACGAGTGGAAGATCTGGGCCGAGGTTATGAGGGGTCTCCCATCCCCCAAGACACTCGCAAAGAACCCGGAGAAGCTCGCTGAGGTGCTCTCTAGCGTAAGGGCGCGTGGCGAGAGCATGGCAGCCTACTATATACTCGCTAGGGTCGCCTACGCGGCTCTAGACGACCCAGAGGTATACGCTAACTTCCTCCTCTCGCTGGAGAACGTGATACGCAAGGCGAGGCTCACAACCGACTACTTTAACGCCATAGTGAGCCTCACGCATCCCCTGGCACGCGATAAGCTCGAGAAGTTGCGCTCCAAGAACCCCAAGCTATACCAGCAGCTCAACGCCCTCCTGACAAGATACTACACGATGCAGCCGGTGATGTAGACTTGCTAGGCTTACCCTTCTTTGCTGTCTCGTGGCGCTCCCTCATAGAGAGGGCACGCGCCCGCATATGCGGTGCAGATCGTGTACTCTGTGGTATACTCCTAGCTCTCAAGCCAGTCGAGGCTCCCGGCCTTGGCACGCTAGGGGTCACGAAGGATGGTAGGCTACTCGTCGACCCTAAGGCGGTAATGGAGTATACGCTGCACGGTAGGCGTATAGAGGAACTAGCGAGGATACTTGTTCACGAGGCGCTACACGTACTCTTCTTGCACCCAGAGCGTTGCGAGAAACTAGGAGACTTGAACATATGCAACGTGGCAGCTGACGCCATCGTCGAGGCTACTATCGAGGAGAGTGTTAGGGGTGACCCGTCTCTCGCGAGAACGCTAGGATTCTACACGGAGGATGGCGTGCTTAACGCGCCACGCCCCGGTAGCGAGTATCACAAGAGGCTAGAGGCTCTGCGCGAGTTTCTAGAGAAGTGCGGTGTGCCATGGGACATGGTGTTAGACGAGACTCTCGAAAGTATCTACAAGAAGCTAGAGGCTTGTCTCAGGAAGAAGGGCGGCGCGCCCGCCAAGAGTATAGACTCTCACCCGTGGGGCGGCGCCCAGCCGTCAATCGTAGCGCCGAGAGGAGGAAGCATCAGCAGTGGTCGTGAACAGCTTGGCGAGATAGCTCGCATGGCGGCCAAGATGGTCGAGGAGGGTGGCGGTGCAGGACCTAGTGGCATCGCGGGCAAACTGCCTGGCGTCGTGCCCGGCGAGTGGGAGAACGTACTCGAGCTTACCGGGCTACGTGCAAAGCTAAACTGGAGGCAGCTGCTACAAAGGCTTCTCGACCGCTACGCGCCCCTCGACTATACCTGGAGAAGGCCAAGTAGGAGGAGCGAGGCTCTACGCGTCTACCTGCCCGGGCCTCTCAAGAGAGGATGGAAGATAACAGTGGCGCTCGATACCAGCGGGAGCATAGAGGACGACGAGTACAGAGAGTTCCTCGCGGCGCTATACGAGCTTCTCGCTGACCGCCCCGTTGAGACGCTAGTTGTCGTAGAGGCCGACGTGAGGGTGCAAAGAATGCAGGTCTTCACCGACCCGCCGCCACCAGCGGTCATAGAGTGGGCGAGGAGGAGACGAGGATACGGCGGTACAGTCTTCAGCACAGTGATAGACGAGATACTCGAGAAGCACCCCGACACAGACCTCATCATATACTTTACCGACGGGTACGGCTACTACCCCAAGACCCAGCCAAGAGTCCCCATCATCTGGGTCATCTCTAGGAGGGGTGTCAAGCCGGGTAGCCGCTACTGGCCACCCATTGGCCACGTCGTGAAAATCGAGTGATAGGTGCGTGCCCTATAACACCGGGGGCTTCTCGAGCCAGCGCGGGGACACGCATGCTCCTAGTCGTAAAGGCTGGAGGAAGAGCCCTCGAGCAGAACATGGAGCGTATACTCGACTCGATAGCGTGGGCAGTGCAGGAGGGCCACAAGGTAGTATTCGTGCATGGTGGCGGTGACCTGGTAACCGAGTACTCCAAGAAGATGGGGGTCGAGCCAAAGATAATGATGTCTGCAAGCGGAGTTCGCTTCCGCTACACTGATGAGGAAGAGCTAGAGGTATTCGTGATGGTGCTGGCAGGTCTGCTCAACAAGAGGATTGTCGCAGGTCTCGAGAAACGCGGTGTGAAGGCTCTAGGCGTTAGCGGTGTGGATGCAGGCATGATCCGCGCCGAGAGAAAGAAGCACGTGATCGTTATCGACCCGGAGACCGGGAGGAAGAGGCTACTGCCAGGCGGCTATACGGGCAAGATAAGAAGCGTAGATGCAAACGCGATGACTAGACTATTAGATGCAGGATTCACGCTGGTAGTCGCACCCCTAGCACTAGGCACTGAAGGCGAGATGCTCAACGTGGATGGCGACCAGGCCGCGGCAGAGATAGCGAAGGCACTAAGAGCCGACAAGTTAATCCTTCTCACAGACGTCGACGGACTGCTGATTGATGGCAAGCTTGTGGAGAGCCTTACACCGGATGAGGCCAGAGCGCTGCTAGAAAAGATAGGGCCTGGCATGAACCGAAAGGTGATGATGGCAGTCGAGGCTCTAGAGGCTGGAGTTGGCGAGGTCGTGATAGGCTCGGGGCTACGTGAAAACCCGATACGCGAGCTGCTAGAAGGGGCCCCAGCCACTAGGCTAGCCAGAGGATGAGATGAGAGAAAACAAGAAGTGTAGCACAAAACACAGGTATACTAAAAAGCAAGCCGAGGTGCAAGAGAATAGGGCTCCGCGGGGTCAGTCTTTTAGATGACCATCCTCTTGAGCTCTCTCGCAAGCCTCTCGTAGCGGAGTATATCCTCTCTCGTTAGGCTCGGCGGCACTGCTTTCAGCGCCTTGAGGAAGTGCTCCATGCGCACTGGTTGCGGCTTTAGACCCTGGCCCTTCTGGATAGCCTCCCTAAGCGCTATCATTGCGGCTTCACGGCACACAGCCTCAATGTCAGCGCCCGTGTAGCCCTCTGTCATCTCGGCAAGCTTCTCTAGGTCCACGTCGTCAGCCAGCGGCATCTTCCTAGTGTGTATCCTAAAGATCTCTAGCCTCGCCTTCTTGTCTGGCGGTGGCACATAGATGAGACGGTCGAATCTGCCTGGTCTGAGCAGCGCCGGGTCTAGGATGTCCGGCCTGTTAGTGGCAGCAATCACAACCACATTCTGAAGCGGCACGATGCCGTCCATCTCGGTAAGCAGCTGGTTCACAATCCTGTCCGTCACGCCGCTAGTGTCGTGCCTCATGCCCCTAGCTGGTGCAATGGCGTCAATCTCGTCGAAGAAGATGATGGTTGGTGCTACTTGTCTCGCCCTCCTGAATATCTCTCGTATTGCTTTTTCGCTTTCGCCTACCCACTTTGAGAGTATCTCTGGGCCTCTCACGGCTATGAAGTTGGCGCCGCTCTCGGTTGCAGCGGCCTTCGCGAGCAGGGTCTTGCCGACACCCGGCGGGCCGAAGAGCAGAATCCCCTTCGGCGGACGAATACCCATCGACTCGAATACCTCTGGGTGCTTCAAGGGCCACTCCACAGCCTCACGAAGCTGCTGCTTAACATCCTCAAGACCACCAATATCATCCCAATGCACCTCAGGAACCTCAACATAGATCTCTCTGATGAGGCTCGGCTGTATCACCTTCATTGCATCGAGGAAGTCCTTCATTGTCACGACGAGCTTGCGGAGGGTCTCGGTGGGTATCGGCTTGTTGAGATCTATCTGGCCGCTCTTGATGAACCTCCTTAGCGCGTTCATCGCGGCCTCTTTGACGAGTGCTGCTAGGTCGGCGCCAGTGTAGCCGTGCGTCATCTCGGCAATCCTATCCAGGTCTACCACGTCGCCAGGGCTGCATAGGCCCTCCTTGACCTTCTGCTCGTCACAGAGGGGCACATTCCTCACGTGAACCAGGAGTATCTCCTTGCGTGCCCTCTTGTCTGGAGGCCTGATCTCGATCTCTCTGTCGAACCTGCCGGGCCTCCTAAGCGCCGGGTCAATGGCGTCCGGCCTGTTAGTAGCGCCGATAACGATGACCTTGCCGCGCTCCTTGAGGCCATCCATTAGGGTTAGGAGCTGGGCGACAACACGCTTCTCGACCTCGCCTGTTACCTCCTCGCGCTTCGGTGCAATCGCGTCAATCTCGTCGATGAAGATGATTGCTGGGGCGTTCTTCTCGGCCTCCTCGAATATCTCGCGTAGCCTCTGCTCGGACTCGCCGTAGTACTTGCTCATTATCTCCGGGCCGTTGATAGCAATGAAGTAGGCTCCAATCTCGTTAGCAAGTGCTTTCGCGAGTAGCGTCTTGCCTACACCGGGAGGCCCATAGAGCAGGATACCCTTCGGAGGCTCGATACCAAGGTGCTTGAAGAGCTCCGGGTGCTTCAATGGCAGCTCGACTATCTCGCGTATCCTCTCCTTTGCCTCCTCAAGGTCGCCGATATCCTCCCAGGTTACTCTCGGTATCTTCCTGCGCACCTGCTCCTCCTTCACAGGCTCCTCGCGCAGCTCCACCTCGGTCTGCTCGGTGATGTAGACAGCCTGGCCAGGCTGCGTCGAGACGACGACCAGGCGTAGTGCAGAGCCGAAGAAGGGTATGATGACGACCTCTCCGCGGGTAACTGGGCGCCTAAGGAGGAACTCCTTCACGTACTCGACGAAGTCGCGGGATACGGGTATTCTCTCTGTGGGGGCAAGGACAACACGGATAGCAGGTTGCACCTTAGCCTTCCTGACAGTCACGTAGTCCCCGATGCCCACGCCAATAGCCTCGCGTATGTAGCCATCTATCCTTATGATGCTCTTGCCCTCCTCGTCTGGCGGCAGCGGCCAGACCTGCGCCACAGCCGTACCCTTTGGACCCTCAATCTCTATGAAGTCCCCGACCTCGACGCCAAGCTGCCTCATCGTACGCCTATCAATCCTGGCTATCTTCCTGCCAACGTCCTTCGACCGCGCCTCTGCAACGCGGAGGCGGACTTCTCTCGTCTCGGGCACTCTGGTGGCACCTCAGTTACAATGTTCTAGTGGTAACCTCCGTTTTAAATACGCGCCTTAACGTGGTAGCCTCTCGGCCGTACGCGGGGTGTGAGAGCTGCCCGCCTGCCTTGAAACGCTGCGCGGTCTGCGCGAGGCTCTGGTGAAGAGTCTAGGCATAGAGGCCAGGCTAGAAGAGGACATCGGGGTGCTGGGTTACCCGTTCCGCGACCCCGAGACGGGCCTGGAGATGCTGGTGGCGGCGGTGTGTGACTCGGACAGGCTACGGGTAACGGTGGTGGCTCGTAACTACCGGAGCGTGGTTGTCGAGAGACTCGGGCGGGAGGCAGCATGCAAGCTACTATGGGCTGCCTCAACGGTCGCCCCGATCACAAAGGTGTCGGTGGGTGTGGGCGTAGAGGGCGAGTTCTACATGGAATTGTGGGCCCCGATGCTCAGCGAGCCCAGCGTAGAGGAGGGCTTGTCAGCCTTCATGGCCGGCCTGGGCTTAGCCTCGTGGCTCCGTGACCAGGTGAAGAGGGTGCAAGAGGGCTACGAGCCTATACCGTTGGCTCTCGCCGTGCTGGCCGCAACCCAGCAGAGCGGCGGCTCGGGACAACCTCAAGGATGAGCGTCTCCAGCCCCTCAAACAGCCACTTGAACCTCTCGAACGTCTCGTAGTCGAGTAGGATGTCGTTGCTATCCCCTATCCTCGCGAAACGGAGGCCATCCAACGGGTTAGGCGGGGGGTCCGGCGCGTCTGCAAGCTCTCGCGGCTTCTCGCGCCCCACGTACCTCCACACGAGCCTCCCGTTGCGCCTCTCGAGGCGGTACCAGTAGCGCCCATAGTAGTGGTACTTCTTGCGGGTACCGTCGGCCAGCGTGTGATACACTATGTGGAGGGGTTTGAGGTAGAACCCCGTGCCCGAGATGAGAGAGTTATAATGGTAGAGTTGCTCGCGATACTTCTCGAGAGCCTCCTTAACCCTCTCATACCCGCCCTTGACAAGCACAAGCCTCCTCATCCTCAACCCTAGCTACCCACCCCACCCGCTACACTATGCACGCCAGCCAGGGTTGCAGAGAGCCACCCCAGTAACACGGCAGGCAACCAACACATAGAGCGACGCCATCAACGGTATACGGGGCGGCGCGGATGAAAGCCGAGATAATCTACTACGAGCCCGTCGAGATAACCGTGGGGCCGGTCAAACTCACCGTCCTACGCATAGCCAGACGGGAGGAAGTAGAGATAGGCGAGGAGAAGGACGTAAGCAGGCTCTACGACAAGCTCACCCGCATAGTCTCAGAGGCCAGAAAGCGAGGCAGAAACCTAATCGTAGAGGCGAGAGTATCCAGCGAGGGCAAAGAGGCGGTATACGCGGAGTCCACGCTTGAAGGCGCAAAGACGCTCATCTACTACCGCCCAGCCAGGCTACGCGCAGTCACAGTAGTACGCGAGGGCCCAGGAGGCTCCAACCTGGCAACAAGGCACCAAGTAACGAGAGAAATGTACGTCTACGAGGGGAAGGTGGAGGTCAAGGACCCCGAGGGAAAGGTAAAATTCGTGATAATAGAGACCGATGATGGTAAGAGACTCTTGAGAAAAGGGGAATTCACGGTAGTAGCCAAACGCTAGGCAAGACGCGGGGCTACGATGAAAACAAAACTATACTAGCCGTAAACCACATAACCCGTTTGTACGGAAATCACCTCGCGGACGGTGCCGCCGTAGCTCAGCTGGCAGAGCGCCGCCCTGGTAAGGCGGAGGTCCCGGGTTCAAATCCCGGCGGCGGCTCCACTTCTATACCCACCACGGTTACAGCCGATATCCACTCTGTTGGCGAAACTCTAGATTACCTGATTCGGGGTGCCAGTCTATCCGGCTATGGCGAGTATCATCAAAATGAAGTGTAGTAGGTGCGTTTTGCGCTCTCGTCGTGCTTAGAAGGGGTTACGTACGTAAAATCCATGTTTGCGTTCCGTGCGTCTTGTGTCAGGTGTTTAAAGCATCGTTCATCACGAGCATTTAATTGGTGTATAGTGTGAGTGTTGTTGTAACGCTACCCCGGGTTATAGTCGAGCGTTTAAGGAGGGAGGCTGTGAGGCATGGGCTCACCCTAGAGGAGTACATGGTTGAGCTCCTCACTAGGAATCTCGATCCAGCAGAACGAGCACGTGAGTACATCGTTGCTGCTAGGGAGCTGCTAGAGCAGGCTCGGAAGGAGGTGAAACGGGGCGATGCTAGGCAGGCTGCCGAGAAGGTTTGGGGTGCCACGGCTCTAGCCGTGAAGGCTTATGCTTCTTGGAGGGATGGTAGGAGGTTGGCAAGCCACGGGGAACTATGGGAGTATAAGAGGATTCTTGAGGATGAGCTTGGAGACTGGGTTAGTGACGCCTGGCACGCCGGGCAAACGATGCACGTATGTTTCTATGAAGGTTGGTGTAGTGTACGAGACGTCGAGAAGGCGTTGAAGCGTGTCGAGAAGCTCGTAGCCGAGGTGGAGAAGAGAATACTTGGTGTCAAATAGGACGTGATAGTGGGTAACTTGGCTGGATACGAGGTGTTGCTTCTAAAAATAGTCTACCTACACATTATGTACGAGGTGCTCCACCCGATGTTCTCTTAGCCTCGGTGCCTCAACAGCACTGGTAGCACCAACACCGTAGACACTATTAGCACGATGAGCGATAATGGTACGCCCCATATGTTAAAGATGAAGGCCTTCTTCGGTCCCAGTATGAGTGCCGCGGCGAAGGCTATGGCAACCCCGGATACTATAGACGCGAGAGCATAGCCTCCCATGCCGCGGGCACTCTGCGGTGATAGTGCCGCTATTATGGTCGGGACGGCTAGCGGCAGTAGCAATAGCGATGAGAGTACGCTCATCTCGACTATAGGCGCGGGCCTGGATAGGGCCACGGCGGCAGCTGCAGTGTTTATCAGCAGCACGGCGATGTACGCTGCTTTGAGCCCCCTAAGGCCAAGCTCGTGTGACAAGGCGCTCGCAATGCTCAACACTATGCTGTCTACCGTAGAGATGCTCGCGGCCACTATGCCCACATAGGTCGCGGCTGCGAGAGGCGCGGGGGCGAGAGTCAGCAGTGTTGGCGTAACTTTATCCCGGGCGTCGACGGGCGGCAGGATATTCGCGGCGCTGAGCCCAGCTGCTATCAACCCTATGCCGACTACTAGCAGCGTGTAGGCCCACCCGTACAGCCCGAAGAGTGTCACCATCCTCCGGTAGGACTTGGCGTCCCTCGGGACATAGAGGCGCTGGACTACCTGCGGGTTGGTCACCGCGAAGAAGACCCACGGGATGGTGAACGCCAGGAACGTCGATGGGGTCCAGAAGCTCGTCAAGTCTAGAAGACCCTTCTCCGAGACGAGGCGTGCCACGTCAACATCATGCCCGGCTATGAGCGTTGATAACCACGCTATTAGCGCGATAGCCGTGGCTATCATCCACGTGCCCTGGAACGCATCTGTCGTCGCAACGCTCCACATACCAGCGATGAGTGTCCACAACGCGCTGAGGATGAACATGGCTGCTACTCCATAGGCGAAGCCTAGGCCCAGCCCCTCGAACACGCGCCCAACGCCAATGAACTGGGCAGAGGCGTAAGGCACAAGAGCGACGAGATAAAGCAGAGCAACAGCTACACCCAGCGTCCTAGAGCCGTATACACCGCTAAGCACCTCGCTCGGGCTAACCCAGCCCCTCTCACGCGCCATACGCCATATCCTCGGGCCCACGAGCGATAGCAAGCCAAGAGTGGCTATGAGGTACGCTAGCTCGAAGCCTAACGAGCCCACACCCGTAGAGTAGGCGAACCCCACGAGGCCAACCATCATGAAGCTGCTGTACGTGGTGGCAGCGTAGGTCAACGCCGCTAGGAAACCACCAAGCCTACCGCCAGCAGTGTAGAAGTCCTCCACAGTCCTGATACCCATCCGGCGAGAGAGCCAGGCAATCAGCGAGCCCACGGCGACAAACAGTACAAAGAGACCGGCGAACCACAGAGCCACGCTCAAGCTATCACCCCACCCTCTTCAAGTACACGATGGTGAGTATCAGCCAAGCTAGGCTCAAGACACTCCAATACGTGAACAAGTCTACGGGCAGCGAGCGGGTGAAGACAGGAAGGTAGTGTAGGATGAGTACAGCCGCGAACGCGAGTAGATAGCCTCGTAGACTCACTAGCCAACCACCGGTATGGTCTCACTATTCCTAACAGCGGGAAGAATTAAGCATCCCTAGTGTAATTTACAAAATTAAAGCAGAACGGTCGCAATCATATATTGTAAATAAAACATGGCAAAGAATGGGTATGAGGCTACTACGCCCACAGGCATGTGAGGAAGCATCTCTACACTCTACAGGCGTGCAGCTCGGAGTATCCTATCTGCAAGGCAGCGAGGAGGCGGAGTGGACACGGGACAGCATTGCGCATCTCGTACGCGGTAAACTAGGTGTATGCAATGCCCGCAAGGGCATACCTCGTGGCATTCGAGACTAAGCCTTGGTGATGCTGGCCACTCGGTGAACCCTCGACCCTCCGGATCGTCTACAATGCTCCTTCCCGCCGCGAACAACACTGGGGCTATGGTAACGCGAAGCTCGTCAACTAGCCTCTCCCTGTGCAAACTGTGTGCCAGCACACCGCCACCCTCTACTAGCACCCTCTTCACTCCATAGTTCTCCAGCAGAATCCTCAGCGCATCCCCTAGGTTAACGCGGTGTCCCTCACCAACCACGACAACCTCCACACCCCTACGGCGCAACTCCTCTATCTTTTCGCGTGGCGCGCTGCCACCGGTAAACACGATGGTAGGTACGCTAGTATCGTTATACACCCTTGCGTTGGGGCTTGTCGAAAGACGCCCATCGACGACGACACGGTAGTAGGGCTTGACATCTCCAATTCTACGAGCAAGTCTAGGGTTGTCGATATTCACGGTGCTAGCTCCGACCATTACAGCGTTTACCATACCCCTAAGCAGGTAGAGCCTAAGCTTGTCGAACTTGCAGCTCAAGATGCTATAGCCGGTAGCGGATGCAATTCGACCGTCAATGGTCATCGTAGAAAAGTGTAGGACAAAGGGTCTCTCATACACGGCTTGTGGCACCCGCAATATAGTGAACCGGCGGCTTGGTGTATTGTACCCGCGGGAGCAGCGGGGCCATGCGGTTCAAGAGGCTTGAGGTCGGGGCTAGCCGCGTGCCATGCGCGAACCCCATTGCTATGATACACATGGCGCTCGTGGAGCTCGGCGAGGACGAGGGTCTCGAGATAATCACTAAGAAGAGTAATGCGAGGGAAGTGCGGGAGGCGCTCGCGATGCTAGATGATGTCGTGCAGATAGTAGAGGAGAGTCTTGAAGGTGATGTGTATAAGGTTCGTGTGGTTCCACGGCACGAGCAGAAACGGGGCTGAGCGCAGTGACCGCGCAGTTAAACCTCATACTTATAGACACTCTCCTGAAGGCGTACGGTGCGCCGCGCTTATCCGAACTGTTGCGGAAGCTGGCGAGCCTGGAGAGGAGCGTCGAGATTATCGTGGAGCAGGGTGAGAACGAGGCATCTAAGGTAATGCTAGATGTGCTTCGCAGCTTTTCTGATCTATCGGGTGGCAAGCTGGTCATACGTGAGGAGCGGACAGATAGGAAGCTGCCCCCGCCCCCCTCCATACGTGTCGTGACATGCTTCGAGGGTAGGCTGCGCTACCATGGCCTCATGGACGGTATATTGTTGGGTCCCCTAGTCGAGTCGCTACTGTATGCCGGCGGTGTGCTTGAACCGCCGAGCGTCGAGGCAAAACAGCGTCGCGTGGAGATATACGTGATACCTGGTAGGCCTTGCCTCGTGACGCTGCGTAACTTCATACCAGTAGTAGCAGCCTCTAACGAGCTGGAGCTCGACGTGATAGATGCGAGGGAGTATGAGAAGATGGGTGGGAAGCTACCAGCACCGTTTGTACCAGCGGTTGTCGTGGACGGGAAGCTAGTGAAAGTGGGCTCGGTCAAGAGTATAGAGGAGGCTGTTAAGCTGCTAGAGTGACCAGCCGCAACTGCGATGATGACACCCTCGGTGCGGAGAGGATGACGAGTTATAGGATTGCTGAGCGGCATCACGCTTAATACGGCGTTGCTTCATGGTGTTTTAAAACGAGGGATTGATTAAATGAGTGATTTCGTAGGTTACCACTATACCATAATCCCTGCGGTTGCGCTTCTCGCGCTTCTCGCCTATTCTAGTCTCGAGGCGCTGCGCGGGAGACTAGCAAAGTCCAAGAAGATGCTGATGCTCTCCGCGCTTCTCGCTATAGCCGCGTGGGTGGTATACACAATACCATTCGTCACTCGCGACTATAGCCTCAAGCCGGTATACGAGTCTACAAGCGAGGCGCTGCCAGAGTGGCTGCTGCCCGCGACAGCGTGGAGCACCGGCGGAGGTAGCCTCTACCTTTACGCGGTGATAGCGGCTATAGGAGCCTACCTCGTAGCCAGGAGCGTCGAGAACAACCGCGTGTATCTAGCTGTTGCACCGTGGCTAAGCGGTGTGGCCCTCATAGCCGCGATACTCTACGGCGCGTTCGATCTGAATCCCAACCCGCAGCTAACCGGCATGGGCCTAAACCCGCTCCTCAAGAGCTTCTGGATATACCCTCACCCCCTCACAACCTTCGGCGGCTATGCCCTCCTCGCAGTCTCCACGTTCGCCCTTGCACTCGGGCTACGCTCTAGGAGCATAACGGTGGTCTACGAGATAGGCTGGGCTATGCTAACACTCGGCATAATGCTAGGCGGCTTGTGGAGCTACGAGACGTTCGGGTGGGGCGGCTACTGGGCATGGGATCCCGTCGAGACGGCGGAGCTCATGGTGTGGCTGGCCGCCACTACAGTACCACACGTAATGGTAGCGTTGCCCTCGCTCGCTCCAGGTGTAGCGGCGTTAACAACCTCAACAGTCTACCTCGCAATGTACGTCACTAGGACAGGTTTGAGCCCGTTGCACAGCTTCGCGGCTCCCGGCATAGCCTCTCTGACGCTAATCTCGGTATCGATGGCACTACTGGTGCTAAGCCTGTACCTCCTCGTGAAGGCCGAGGGCGTGGCCCGCGAGGTGAGGAAATGGGTAAGGACGCCGTTCAACCTAGGCATGGGTATTGCGACGATAGCATTGCTCCTAGCGACGCTGTTCGTCACATCATCGCTATTAATGCCGTCGATATTCACGGCGGTGGGTCAGCGGGCTACAGCACCGACGATGGACAGCGGGATACGCTTCTACCACCCAGTGTTATACCCGGTGGCACTCGCGCTCCTCACCGGCATCGCGATAGCGTTCATCGGTGATAGGCTTGGATGGAGAGGCATAGCATCTCTAATGGCTTCTGTTGCTCTAGCGGCGGTGCTGCTAGCCTATAGAGTCGCCAGTGGTGGGCTCACGCTTGCACCCCTCTCGCCACAAGCGACCAACATCATGATGGTCGTCGGTATCGTGTTCGCCGCGACAACCATAGTCTCGACGCTAGTGTTTATCGCGCTACGTATACGTGACAGCTTGAAGAGCGGTGCCCGTATACCAACGGATCATTACCTAGGCATAGCCTTGATCCACCTCGGCTTCGCGTTGGTGCTTCTCGGCGTCTTCCTCGGCGGCACCTACTCCTACAACCAGGCCTACTTCGAGAGCTACACGTTGAAGCCAGGCGACTCTATACAACTGCCCGGCGGGAAACTACTCGTATTCGAGGGTTACGAGTACGGCGTAATAGAGGAGCCCGTCGACATATTCACGCCCTACGCTGGCAGGAGCAGCACATACTTCCTTGCACAGGACGCGCTACTGACTCTGCACTTCGATGTTGCCTCGCTCTACAAGAGCTACATGGAGGGCAAGAGGCTGTGGAACAGCGACCCGCGGGTCCTCCTAGTGCGCAGCCTTGAAGACAAAACATTCCATATGAATGGGAGTATAGTGCTGTGCCCCGAGGGTTGCAGCGCGACAATAAGCTACCGTGATATAGTGAACAACATCACCTCGACGCTGAGCAGCGACAACACGAGCATTGTGCTGGAGAATGTGACGCTAAGCTTCGCGATAGAACCGTGGACTACTCGCGGCGCAGTCGTAGGCACGGTTGTAGCGGTCTACGTGAACTCTAGCAACGCCACTCTATACGCGAAGGGTGTAGCGAAGGACCTGCAGCTCGGGAGCCACATGTTCTACCTGGTAATGTTCGACAAGTCGGTTAACATTACGGTGCAGGGTGTGGGTGTGCTCGAGGTACGCGGGATAGGATTCTACGTGACGCCGGAGAGCCTACGGAAGAAAGAGGCTAGAATAGTAGGCAACGACACTCTAGTCCTAGGCCCCGTTATCGGCTTCGTGGCTGACGGTACACTCTATGCTAACGGTATCCGCGTCAACGTGGGTCTGGCCAAGACGCTGCCGGCATCCATCGCCTACTACATACTCGTGAACAGCAACGAGAGGCTTAAGAGCCTCATAGAGGCGATAGCAAACAGCACGCTCGCAAGCATCCTGACCAACTCTAGCATAATCCTAAGAGCTGCTAACTACACGGGATGCGAAACATACCACCCGCTAGTATACCAGATGTCGCACAACGTCTTCATACACCTACGCGGCGGGTGTATAGATGCGCCGCGTTTCGTCCCCGCAACCGCGTATGTGAAGCTGAAGTTTGCCATCGTTGACCCGGAGAGCGGCGCGAGGCTAGAGGTGCCGGCTATACTACGATTCGAGGTGAACGGCGAGATACAGGGCATCCATGGTCTAGTCTCTGAGGTTCTACACGCGCCGCTAGGCGTGACCGACGTGTACATAGCGGTACACCCGCCATCGGTGCAAAGCGATGTATCGTTCTTGTTGCCCATGGGCCAGCTCTACACTCCCGTATTCCACGACCTCGCGGTGTACTATCTGCACGAGGCATTCAAGGTAATCAAGGACCCTGTCAAGAGGCTCGCGCTGGCAGCCCTCATAGCCTCCGGGTTGCAGCTGGACAATGCGCGTAGGATGGATCCAAACCTACGCGGCGTCATACTAGAGGCTGATGCTATCGCGCTTTACCTTCTCGCAGAGAAGTACAGCGTTGACAAGTCTCCACTCGTAACTGAGGGTGTCGTTGTGGAAGTCAAGCTGGTGCCCGGAGCAATCCTAGTCTGGAGCGGCTCCATTGTAATGGCCCTGGCGGCTGTCATTGCAGCGGCAGCTAGACTAGCCGGGGGTCGAGTAGGGCGACAGTAGGGTAGCGAATAGTGCCTATTGACACGCGCCTGTTGCTAGAGAAGCTGGGCTATAGCTACGAGTTTCTCTCCGAGCCTGCCTCATCCCCCAGCTTCTCTAGCAAGAGGTTTGAGGAGATTCACGAGAGGTTCTCTAATACCAGGCTGCGCGGCAGGAGACTATACCGGCATCAACTCGAGACTCTGGAGGCGCTAACTGAGGGCTGTAACGTCATACTGGTTGCTGGCACGGGCTCTGGCAAGACAGAAGCGTGGTTCATGTACACGGCGCTAGCCGTTAGGAGTGGATTGGAGCCGCGTGTCCTCGCTCTATACCCCACGCTCGCATTGGCTCATGATCAGGTTGCGAGGCTCAGGGAGTATGGCGAGGCTACCGGTGTGAAGGTAGTCGCGCTAGATGCGGGGGAGAGGGAGAGGCTAGAACGTAGCCTTGGACGCGCTGGGCTAAGGAGAGTCATCAGCGAGGCTCATGTAGTTGCTACTAACCCTGCGTTCCTCCTCCAAGAGGTGAAGAGGCTTGGCGAAGGCCGAGACCCGATACTCAAGCCCTTCATAGAGAACCCGTGGCTCATAGTGATAGACGAGCTCGACTTCTACAGCCCTAGGGGCGTCGCGCTGATAGACGCGATGCTACGTATAATCGCCATGGTCTCTAAGGTCAAGCCACGCGTAGCCGTACTAACAGCGACGCTGGCAAACCCCGAGGAGCTGGCAAAGCATCTGAGGAGCGTCACGGGGCGATGCACGCGCATAGTAAGGGGTGAGCCGTTTCGCGTAGAGAACCGCGTGTACATAGTACTGGGTAAAGACCTGGAGGCCCTGAGAAAACTCATCAAAGAGAAGGTTCGGGGCTCAGAGGATAGGCTGCCACGTGATATACTCGAGGCGCTTTCTGACCCCGAGAGGTTCCGCAAGGAAGCCTACCGGGTGACAGGCGCGTTACGCGGTCTAGGCTTTGACGTGCCATCCCCGAGCATAGACATAACCGAGATACTAGCGAGCTACGTCGAAGATGATGGCGTGACGCTAGTCTTCACACGTAGCATCGCTGTGGCTGAGAGACTCGCCAGGAGGCTACGCGAGAAGCTGGGCGACAAAGCGGAACTCGTAGCAGCTCATCACCACCTTGTGCCTCGGGAGGAGAGAAGGCGGGTGGAAGAAGCGGCGAGACAAGGCAGAGTCAAGATCATCTTCTCGCCACGTACACTAGCACAGGGCGTCGATATAGGCACGGTTGTGCGTGTCGTCCACTATGGGCTTCCTGAGGATGTACGCGAGTTCCTCCAGAGGGAGGGGAGGAAGGGACGGAGACCCGACATACCCTTCACCGAGACCGTGATAATACCCGCGGGCTTCTGGGACCGAGAGCTACTCGGGAAGGGTGTTGACGCTCTACGCGAGTGGCTATCCATGCCGTTAGAGCGTGTCATCGTGAACCCCGACAATCTATACGCTAGCCTCTTCACAGGGATGTGGAAGCTACGCCGCAGGCTTTACGATCATCTCGATGAGCGCGAGAAGACCGCCTTGAAGGCTGCGGGTGTGTTGGGGGATGACGGGAGGGTTAACGAGCGGCGTTTGAAGTGGGTATGGGAGCGGCTCAACTTCTACGAGTTCGGGCCACCCTATGGTATCAAGAGGTACCTGGTGCATAGAGATGGGCGCATGGAGCCCTTGGAGCCCATAGGATTCTGTGATCTTGTCGAGCACTTCCAGCAGGGTTGTATCGACCTTGCAAACGAGGCTATCGTGACCGGCTTCCGTAGGGGTGGGCGCGGCCACGTCACGGCGGTGATCGAGGAGCCCATTGGCGAGGTAGATCTACACAAGTACCCAGCGCTTGCGGACGCGCTCGAAGAGTACGAGTTGCTGAAGAGAAGGTGGGGCGAAGAGCCAAACGTGAAGCGCGATATCCTCCGCGGTGCTCTAGTCTCGCAGGCAGTGGCTGTGGTCTACCCGCCTAAGCGTGGTTTCGGCCGCCTCATCAAGATACCCAACAGGGTGATTTGGGTCGTTTACGGCGAGAAGCCCCTCGTGGTTAGAGGGCCTAAGGGAGAGACGATAGTCACTGATAGGCGTGGCGCGGTTTACGTGACTGGTGAGACTGCGGGCGTCTATACTGATTACACCTATGGCGTGACGATAGAGCTTCCACCCTGGGAGGACCCGAGCCTCGCTAGGATAGGTCTCGCGCTCCTAAACATAGTCCTTCGCAGGAAGTTCGGCATAGCGTTCGAGACGATAATGTATAGTGTTGAGAGGCTAGGCGATTACAAGGCAATCTCTCTCCACGAGCCAGAGGCCGCCGGTATAATAGAGCGGCTAGACTGGCGGGAGGTGTTGAAAGCAGTTAGGGAGTATGAGCCGAGTGGGCTTGACACGGCGCTACTAGCCCTAATAGACGAGGTGGCCTATGCCGAGTTTCTCGGCAAGAGTCTCGACTGGAGTGTCGCCAAGACGGCCGCGGAGAGAATGGCTAGCATCATTGCAAACGCTCTCTCGAAACGCGAGGTTATCGAAGTCGCTGGTGTCAAGCTTGAGCTTGTAAAACCAGGCCCAGAGCACAAGATACTCGCGGTTGGCGTTGCGCTCGAGGAGGCTTCTGCACCCAGAGGGCTCCTGGCACTAGCGCTCTTCGACGGAGAGAATATGCACAAGTGGAGCGGCGAGGTGTACCTCCTGCCGGGCGTGAGACCCCCAGACGACCTTAGGACACTCGAGCTCCTCGCCCAGGACCTGGTAGACTACGAGGGATACAAGCTCGTAGTGCCGTCGCGCGAGTCGATAGAGACTCTACGCAAGGGCGGACTACGGCTACTCCCAAGGCTAGCCGCTGAGGCTCTCGACGCGCGAGAGGTGTGGCGGGAGGCTGGCCTCCCGGAAGAGCTGCAACCACTCGCAGTGAGAGCAGCCGCCGAGAGACTAGGTTGGAGCATGCCGGACCCAGCGGAGCTCGCGGCTAACGCTGCCGAGGCTCTACAAAAGGGGTGGAGGAGGAAGGCTCTCGAGGCGCTAGAGAAGGCCGCAGAGGCTACAGCCCGCATAGTATACCTCACCGCTCTCCTAGCCAAGAGGGCCTCCCGGGACAATAACCGAGGTTCAAACGCGGGTTGAGCCCCTCCCCGCAGGCCACTTCGACGATGAACCCTCACAGTGGTGGAATGCTCGCAGTGAGGGCCAACAGCCCTACGTGGCTGCAGGACGGTGCGACCGTCTGCACTTCTACAGTAGTTGTACAACATTTAGCGCTTGTTTAGTTCCTGCTTGTACGTGCGGCTCGAAGGGGGCTAGCGTAGCTTGACTGTCACGGTTCACGGTAACCCTAGGACGCTATACCCCCTACTAGACTGGGATCGCGAGGTATACGTGCTGGGTATAGAGTCCACAGCGCACACATTTGGCGTCGGCATAGCCTCTACGAGACCACCCTACATACTAGCCAACGCGAGGCGAACATACCGGCCAGAGAAGGGCGGTATCCACCCGCGCGAGTCAGCTAGCTTCATGGCGCGTGTGGCGCCGGACGTAGTGAGAGAGGCCCTCGAGGAGGCAGGTGTGAAACCATCGCAGCTTGACGCGATTGCTGTGGCTCTCGGCCCCGGCCTAGGCCCCTGCTTGAGGATAGGCGCGACCATCGCGAGGGGGCTAGCGGCGTACCTAGGCAAGCCGTTGATCCCCGTGAATCACGCTGTTGCACACGTGGAGATAGGTAGGTTGAGTGGCGGGCTCCAGGATCCACTCGTGGTGTACGTCTCGGGGGGCAACACGACCGTACTCGCGTACGGCAAGGGCAGATACCGTGTATTCGGCGAGACGCTTGACATCGCGCTGGGCAACTTGCTTGACACATTCGCGAGAGAGGTCGGCATAGCCCCACCCTACGTCGTCGAGGGGCTCCACGTGGTAGACCGTTGCGCCTCCGAGGCAGACGAGCCCCATCCACTCCCCTACGTCGTCAAGGGGCAGGACGTGAGCTTCTCGGGTCTACTCACCGCTGCCCTACGTGCAGTGGAGAGAGGCGTACCGCTACCCAAGGTCTGCCTAGGATTACGCGAAGTAGCATACGGAGCTGTAGTCGAGGTTGGCGAGAGAGGACTCGCGCACACCGGAAAGAAAGAAGTGCTGCTAGTCGGCGGTGTCGCGGCAAGCCCCATACTAAGAGAGAAGATGAAACTCATGGCAAACCTCCACAACGCTAGGTTCCACGCGCCCCCACCGCCACTCGCAGGAGACAACGGCGCAATGATAGCATGGACAGGCCTCCTGGCGTACATGAGCGGCGTAACCATCCCGATAAAGGATAGCAGAGTAAGACAAAGATGGAGAGTAGACGAGTACGTGATACCTTGGAATGTTCAGTTAGACAAGTAGGTAGCTACAACAAGTCTAGATTCAGACTTTTCAACATAGTTTTTAATCCTACAAGTGTCGGTCAAGACATGCTCTGGAGGAACAATGTATGGTTGAACAGCTGCTGAACGAACTTGATAAGTGCACAACGCCGGAGGACCTTGCAGCGCTGGTAAAGGAGTACATCAATGATCCTAGTCGAGTTGTTAGTCCAGTGTCAGAAGGAATTCTGACAGAGTATAAGTACAGTGTGAGAAGACTAGGTAGACTCCTGCCGTTACTTCAAACACTATCTAGGTTACTAGGCGTCACGATAATACGTAGAAAACTATTCAGCAGAATCCGTTATTCCTTATCAATTCTATATGACAAATCTTGTCTATCATGTGTTCACTTTCTGCGAGTTATAGACGTTGTAAACAACCCAGATGAATGGATGTATTTGTACAAAGTGCTAGATAGGGATGGTAAAGATGCTCTAATGCGCTGGCTTAAAGCAACATTTGCGCTGCATTTGGTCGAGCCATACGTGGTAATGGAGCGGTGGGCGAGAATCAAACCAAGTGATTATATAAAATTTGTGCAAGAAGATGCTCGGAAGATTCGCATCGGAAAGGTTAAGAAAGGAGGAAAGGTTTTTGATGTGTTTAGAGTCGAGGGCGAAAAGAGAGTATATAACATAGCAACAACGACGCACATGCTAGTGCCATCATGGTTCGCTGAAATCTACCCACGTCCACCTCGTGATGCACGCGTACTTGTTGACATTGGTGCGTTTGCCGGTGAATCATCTATTTGGATGTACGACAGGGTTAATGGTGAAGCAAAGGTACTTGCGTTTGAACCCGATCCTAGCGTACTAGAAGCCTTGCGCTACAACATCGAGATAAACAAACTGGAAAATAATGTTGTGCCTTTGGGGTATGCTCTTTCAGATAAAACTGGGAAAATGATACTTAGTGCCCAAGAAGGGATGTCGAGTATAACGTTTAGTACCAGTGAGCGTAAACACGAAGTCAGTGTGGTAACGCTTGATAGTATATTGGAAAAACTCAGCATCAAGACGGTTGAATACGTGAAAATCGATGTTGAGGGTGCTGAGGTTAACGTGCTTAGAGGTGCTAAAAGGACGCTTCGTGAATATAGACCTGTTATGGCAGTGTCGGTGTATCACCGTCCACGTGATCCGATAGTCATAGCAAGGATGTTGCAGGA
The DNA here is from genome assembly GCF_000223395.1 of Pyrolobus fumarii 1A. Taxonomy (GTDB): domain Archaea; phylum Thermoproteota; class Thermoprotei_A; order Sulfolobales; family Pyrodictiaceae; genus Pyrolobus; species Pyrolobus fumarii. Next base: position 368,759 of record NC_015931.1, read on the forward strand.
GGCCGGATATACAAAGTTCAGTATGCGTTTCATACTGCCATTGCAAAACGAGGTCGTGCTCGTGGCAATGTAATACACTTAATTTTTATCTTACAACAAGTTCCAGTAGTAAGCTAGCAACATTATTCGCGTCTATTATGCCAGCATCTCCTCTGCCTATGGTACCCTCCGGGTCGTATATTGCAAGCACGCCGTTCCAGTCGTGTACAGCATCGTCGGGACCGCGGTCATTCTCGGGGAGGTAGTTGCTAGGCCAGCCTATCGTCCCGGCCGGCCTCCAGCTGAGATTATCGAGGTACACCATGAGGTCGGGGGCGTCTCCCCGTACAACCGGGTATAGCTCGCTAGGCTGGTAGACGAGGTTCTCCCACTGCTCGCCCTGGGGCCCGCGTATCTTCTCAAGGTCTCTCTTCAATTGTTTAACCGTCTCCTCGTAGTACTTGGGGTCTACTGTGCCTCTTGGCTCCCTCCCCTTGAGGTTGATGTAGACGCGGCTATAGTACCCGCCCCAAGCCCATGCTATCGTACCCTCCCAGTCGATCATATCCTCTGTTAGGTCTGTGCCGGGCTTCTCGGGCTCCTTGCGGAGCTTCAGGTAGCCCTGCTCGGCTAGCCACTGGTTGATCGCGAAGGCGCCCTTCATCGCCTTGATGCCGTGGTCCGATGCTATCACTATAACCGTGTCTCTCGGTAGCTTCTTGTGTAGCTTCCTGAACCACTTGTCTATCCTCTGGTACACCTCGGGTATGACGCGGGAGTATACCGGGTGCTCCTCGTGCCTGGGGTGCTGCGTGTCGAAGTACTTCCAGAAGGCGTGGTGCGCCCGGTCAACACCTATCTCGACATACACGAAAAGATCCCATTTCTTGCTCGTGGCGAGGTACCTCACTACGCGTAGATGCTGCTCTAGCATCTCGAAGAGCTCTCTGCGCACGCGCTCCTTGTCCTCGCTGCGGTACACTATGTCGAATATGAGCGGGCCGGCTATGCTCTCGATCTCCTTCTTCACCCACGGTGGCCACGTGTAGGGCTTCTCGGGCCCGGGGGTGGTAAAGTCCGTGACTAGTATACCGTGTATCGGCTTCGGGGGGTAAGTCGGAGGCACACCGAAGACAATGCTACGGAGCCCCTTCTCGCCCGCGATATCCCAGAGGGTAGGCTCGCGTATGAAACTCGAGTTGACGATGTATGGTTTGAACTCGCCGGGGCGGCGGTGGCGGAAGCCATAGATGCCGAGCTCTCCAGGAGTCTTCCCGGTGAACATGACCATCCAGGCGGGCACGGTGATAGGCGGGTGGCAGCTCCTCATCACGTAGCGCTTAGAGTCCTCGACGATATCAGCCAGGTACTCGAAACCAACCTCACGAGGCTTCTCGTACAGTATGCTCGGCGGCATGGAGTCAAGGCCTAGGACGAACACCTTGCGGGGCACTCGCTCCGCACCATACCCGTAGCAGAGAAGGCCAGGTTAGTAGGATGCTCGGCCTGCACCGGGTCTACCGGTTAGCCTCCTCGGGTGTGACGAACGGGTTCGGGTGCTTTAGTATCACCTGGGCTACCTCCGGCCTCATCATCTCGGGTGGCGGCGTCTTACCCTCGAGTATCATCTTCCTAAGCTTCGTGCCGCTTATACGCACCCTGTACTCGTCGGGATGTGGGCATATCTTCTCGTTGACCATACCGCCGCACTTCTTGCAGTAGAATGCCTCGCGGAAGAATAGCGGCGTTATGCCCAGGTCGGGGAACTCCTGGAACAACTCCCAGGCCTCGTAGGGCCCATAGTAGTTGCCGACGCCCGCGTGGTCACGGCCGACTATGAAGTGGGTGGCGCCAAAGTTCTTCCTCACTATGGCGTGGTGTATCGCTTCTCTCGGCCCAGCGTACCTCATCTCCATGCGTAGGACGGAGAACACCACGGAGCCCTTCGGGTAGTAGTGGCTAATGAGCACCTTGTAAGCCTCCACTATAACCTCGTCACGGTAGTCGCCTGGCTTCTTCCAACCCACAAGCGGGTTGATGAACAAGCCATCTACGAACGTCAACGCAGCCTTCTGGACATACTCGTGGCCAAGGTGGGGCACGTTCCTAGTCTGGAAGGCCGCGATGGTCTTCCAGCCCAGCTCTTGGAACAACACCCTAGTCTCCTTCGGCCACAAGCGGACGTTCTCGAAGGGCTCCGGGGGATCCTTTAGAAGCAGTATAGGGCCACCCACGAACAGCTCCTTCCTCCTCGCTAGCCTAGCGACACCGGGGTGCTGAGGATCCCTAGTCTTGAACACCTTCAGTGCATACTCGTCACGGTCCCACGTGTATATCTCCTCGACCCTCATCACCGCGATGGGCTCCCCACCATAATATAGTGCCACCTCGTCGCCCTCCTTGACCCCCCTTAGCTCCTCTCTACTTGCGTCCAGCACTATCGGTATGGTCCACGGGAGGTCATTCGCGAGCCTCATGTTGTCAAGGACGCTCTGGTAATCCTCGCGCACCATGAAGCCCTCCAGGGGGCTATAGACGCCATGCGCTATGTTAGCGGCATCCGCGGCGAGAGACGCGCTAAGCTCCAACCTTGGCATCTCCGGGGCCTCTGCCAGCAGCCTCTCCCTGCTACGCCCGCGCGCAACGCGATCCACAAGACGGCCTCCATGCGGCTTGTTGACCATCGCGATGCCACCCCTAGAGGTAGCCTAGGCTCCTCAACCTCTCTATAATCACTCTACGCTCCTCCTCCGTGACCTCAACCCCCGCCGAGTACTCCTCGAGGAACTCCTCGAGGGCGGCGCGTAACAGCCTCACTGCGAACCTCCCCGGCTCCTCGCCTAGACGCTCGGCAGCCTCGTTGAGCCTCTTCCAGAGGCTCTCTGGCACCTCTACGCAGGGCAAGACTCGTCCCATGATGCTGGGCTGGTGGGTGTTAGAGTGGCATAAAGGGGTGGTGGGGAGCTGGTGGCGTATGAGGATAGATGACGAGCTACGGTGTTTTTGGGACTAGTGGTTGCTAGTGCCTAGCCGGGTGCCCTGGCTGTGGACGTAGAGAAGAGGCTTAAGCTCATCACGCGTAACGCTGTCGAAGTTGTGACGCTGGACGAGCTGCGCTCTAGGCTAGAGGCTGGCGAGAAGCTGCGAGGCTACATCGGCTTCGAGCCAAGCGGCCTCTTCCACATCGGGTGGCTGATATGGGCCTTCAAGGTGAAGGATCTAGTCGAGGCCGGGGTAGAGTTCACGATACTAGAGGCTACGTGGCACGCATGGGTCAACGACAAGCTGGGCGGCAACATGGAGCTTATCAGGAAGGCTGCGAGGCACGTGCGCCACGTGCTAGAGGCTATCGGCGTACCAGTCGGAAAGATCAAGTTCGTGGATGCCGAGGAGCTCGTCTCGGACAAGGACTACTGGGCGCTGTTCCTCAAAGTAGCCAAGTCGAACACACTGGCGCGCGTCAAGAGGGCGTTGACGATCATGGGTAGGAGGGTTGAGGAGGGCGAGCAGGACTTCTCGAAGCTGATCTACCCGGCTATGCAGGTAACCGACATCTTCTACCTCGGCGTCGACATTGCTCTCGGTGGCACGGATCAGAGGAAGGCGCACATGTTAGCGAGGGATACGGCCGAGAAGCTAAAGCTCAGGAAGCCCATCGCGATACACACGCCACTGCTCACTGGCCTCCAGGGGCTCGGCAGGATGAACCCAAGCGAGGTAGACGAGGATACACACGCAGTCGAGTTCAAGATGAGCAAGTCGAAGCCCGAGACGGCGATATTCGTCTTCGACTCGCCGGAGGACATCGCGAGGAAGCTAAGGAGGGCCTACTGTCCGCCGAGGGAGACCCGGTTCAACCCGGTAATCGAGATAGCCAAGTACATCCTGTTCCCGTCTAGGCCGGGCTACAAGCTCGTCATAGAGAGGCCGGAGAAGTTCGGAGGCGGCGTTATCGAGGTGACTAGCCCGGAGGAGCTCGAGAAGCTCTACCAGGAGGGTAAGATACACCCGCTGGACCTCAAGAATGCTGTTGCGCGCGACCTCGCGGAGCTGTTGAAGCCTGTGAGGGAGTACTTCGAGCGGAACGAGGAGGCGAGGGAGACACTGGAAGAGCTAAAAAAGGTGGCTATGAAGGGATGAAGACACGGCCCCCAGTATAGGGGGTCTTCACAGTTACGCGGCAGACGAGTGGACGAGTATCGGCTGGAGGTGGGCTAGGTTGAAGTATCTGATCAGGGCTAAGCTCGAGGTCGACGGGATAGTAGACAAGCACGATGTCGTTGGCGCGATATTCGGGCAGACTGAGAACCTCTTCGGCGAGGATTTCGACCTTCGCGAGCTACAGGAGAGGGGGAGGATAGGCAGGATACAAGTGGACATACGCCACGTGGGTAGCAGGACAGTCGGCGAGGTCACAGTACCGTCCAACCTTGATCGTGTCGAGACGGCGCTGCTCGCGGCTATGCTCGAGAGTGTTGAGCGCGTAGGCCCCTACCGCGCCAGGATACAGGTATATGACATCATCGACGTGCGCGCTGAGAAGATCAAGAGGATTGTCGAGAGGGCCAAGGAGATCCTCCGCACGTGGGCCAGGGAGAAGACACCAGACCTCCGCGAGGTGCTACGCGAGATTAGCGAGTCCGTGAAGGCAGCAGAGCTAGTCAGCTACGGCCCGGAGGGCCTCCCAGCAGGCCCGGATGTCGACAAGGCGCCAGAGATCATCATTGTTGAGGGCCGTGCAGACGTACTAAACCTACTACGCTACGGCTACCGCAACGTCATTGCACTTGAGGGCGCTAGGGGCAAGATACCAGAGACTATAATCAAGCTAGCCAAGGAGAAGACCGCAATAGCCTTCGTGGACGGCGACCACGGCGGCGACCTGATACTAATGGAGTTGTTGAGAGCAGCGCCGATAGACTATGTTGCCAGGGCGCCGCCGGGCAAAGAGGTCGAGGAGCTAACCGGAAGAGAGATCGAGAAGGCGCTTAGGAACAAGGTGCCAGCCAAACAATACCTAGAGACGCTCGAAAAGAGGCTCAAGAGGAGGAGAGCCGCACCACAACCAACCCCTCCCGCACCACCCGCACAGCCACAACAGCCCCAGGCCGCCCAGCAGCCGGCAGCACCGCAACCAACACCACCCCAGCCAGCCCCACCGCAGCCCGCAGCAGTCCAGCAGCCTCAGCCGCCACAGCAAGTAGTGGCAAAGCCAGCACCACCAACCCCGCCGCCCAAGGTAGAGGAGAAGCCGCCAGCGGTGAAGGCGGAGGTAGTGGAGCTCCCAGAGAGCGTGATAGAAGAGGCTAAGAAGCTACAGGGTACGCTCGAGGCGCTCATATACGATCGTGACTGGAAGCTCATAGAGAAGGTGCCGGTGAGGCTCCTCGCAGAGAAGCTCGAGCAGAGCGAGCCTGGCAAGGTGTTCGCGGTGGTGTTCGACGGCATAGTCACCCAGAGGCTCCTAGACATAGCCGCCAAGAAGGGCGTGAAGCTACTGATAGGCGCCAGGATAGGCAACGTCGAGAAGAGGCCCGAAGGCGTCCAGATGCTAACATTCAACGAGCTAATCTCCTAACACTCACCTCACACGTTTTTACAAGCAAACCCGTCCCACATTGTGCGTGGCACCCCACCATTCTCCCCCCATGTGCTTCAACCTCAGAATGGCATCGCAAGTGTAGAGGTGTTGGTTCTGCCTAGCATACACCTGCAAGAGAAACGTGTAGAGATACTCGCCGAGACTCGGCATACCCCACGATGTTTTACGCTACCCACATGCTCGAGTACTTGTAGGCATACAGGTTTGGGTAGGTTTCATTCCTTGCTTGCCCGCCTCCATAAGATAGTGTTCGTGGTTGTTAGTAGGACTAGCCAACTCGTCAGGGAGATTAACGACTCCGTCAGCATGTAGCTTGAGACGCCAGCCACGTTTTTGACTAACTGGGCTGAGGCAACTGTCGGTAACGCTATCAACACCTTCGAGATTGTCTCGGGGAGTATCTCAAGAGGGTAGTATACCGGTGCTAGCACAACCGCTAATGCATAGAAGGCGTTGCTTGCAGCCATAGCGCTAAGGGGATCCTTGCATACGTGGCTGAGTAGTAAACCCATACCTGCAGCTGTAAACAGCACAACCAGTATCGTTAGCGCTAGCAACGTGACCGCGGTGAGGGATTTGTTCAGGGCGAGTATGTGTAGTGCGGATACGAAGAGGATTATTGAGGGAAGGTTGCTCGCAAGACAGTCTATCGTCGCCCACGAACATGAGGAAGGGGTGCGCAGCGGACAGGAGCATATCCAGTCTCCTCGAAACCCTTAACTCAACAATTTCCTGCGGCAAAGCGACAGAACTGGTCGGCGGAGATTGTCTAATAACGGGTGTGCATCTGGTGTAGCGTTCTGGGCTGTGAGGAGAGGCCCGCATTCAGCTACATCCGCCGGGGGGTCCGACCCCGGCGGGATGGGGAGCCGCGTTGCACCACCGAGCCCTTAACCCTCTCCTCCAGCCTCGCCACCTAGGGGATGTGGAGCCTTCCCCTCAATTCTGATCCTGTGATGTGAGCTGGTGGCCGCCGCCGACCCCCGTCGCTGCCTTGCCTCGGCGAGCCTATCCGCGATCTCCCTAGCCTTCTCGAGAGTCTCGCGTATCTTCCTCCAGTGGCTCCCCTGCCAGTAGACCTGGCCGCACTTCGGGCACAGCCAGAAGTCCTCATACCTCACATAGACCTCTGGTGGGACCCTATCCTTGACCTCGTGCTTGGGGACGTGGCGTAGTGGCGAGTTGCATAGAGGGCAGCGACTTCTACCCGGATCGGCGTATAGCGCGACACCGGCTCTCAAATGCAACTCGGCAAGCATCTCCTCGATGTTCTCGCCCCTGAGCATGATTACCCTCGCTCCCTTCTTCCTCGCGAGTATCGAGAGGCCCTTGTCCCTCGTCACAATGATGCGTCCCTGCTCGAGAGCTACAGTGACCAGCCTCGGGTCCGGAGCATTACGATAGTATAGGGTGTCGTAGCCAAGCAGCCTCAACCAACGTGCAAGGTCGCCAAGCATAGAGTCCACTATGAACCTCGGCCTATCCATGCTCAACTCTACTCAGCCGAAACTCAACCCGAGTTGCAACAACCCCCTTAAATCAAAGGTGGGTGCGTCGAGAAGCGCAAAATGCGGCAGATGGGTCGGGTAAACTAGCCGAGGGGGAATGCGTACACCGGGTCGCCCTGGTACACAACCATGAGTACGAGGTTACCTGTGGAGCCTAGAGCCTCGGATATGCTACTGAGCGGTACGAGTATGCGGGCGCCATTGGGTGTGGTCCGCCACTCGCCAGCCGAGATATTGGCGATATTCTCGTACTGTATGTTCGACGAGGGCGGCAGTATCGTCGCTACGAACTGGCGGCTAGTAGCGTTATACACGAGTATGTTCAGAAGCTGCGGGTTGCGAACACCCTCAACATCAATAACCAGCGTGTCCCCAGCTAGCGTGACATCCACGTGCGGCGGCCTAAAGGGCACGCCATAAGCGGATATTATGAGCGTGGAGTTTTCCACAGTCACGTCAATCCAGAAGTAACTCCAGATCGCGCCATACTCTCGGATCAGGCGCTCGCCGTACTCCGCTATGTACTCCACCCACTTGTGGTGGAATGCTGGCGTGTACAACCTGTAGACAGGTACTTTGGCGCCGTGCATCGTCGCCGGCGGTATCTCGATTCTCGTACCCAGATACCTTGTAACGGTGCTCAACTGCTCGACAGCAGTGCCACCAATATCGCGCTCAACGACCCTATTCACCTCTCGCTCTATCGTCTCGGCGGGTATCGTGTCACCAGGCCACGTGTCACCAAGGGTCATCACTGGGCTCCTAGCGCACACCACTAGACGCGGGCTCAGCATACACGCGGCCAGCTTCAAGTCGTCAGCCAGATACTCGATATAGTCTTGGAGTTCGATTGGTGGGCGGCGCTTGTCAAGGACGAACACGGTGTTGTTCAGCTCGACGGCGGCAGCGGCGCGGCCTATGTAGGGGAACACCAGGAGATAAGTCCGGTCGAAACCCGCTCCTAGCAGCGCGACAGCAGTCAACACCGCATAGTCTATGCGCGCGCCCCTATGTTTGGACAGAAGCTCTGAGGGAAGAGCAGCGTTCAAACGGCTAACTGCATTCTCCGAATGCTCTATCTCCCTATTCTTCTCGAGCCATGCGAGGATAGACCAGAGAGCATCGCCGCTCCTGGCATTGTGGATAGTGCTATATGCTACGCTTATCTCGCTCTCGCGAGTAGCGCAGTACAGCGAATAGGCTAGGAACATGCGCTCGGAGCAGCTTATAGGTGTCGGCTTGTTTAAGGGGCGGCAATCACCAACTACAACCCTATTGCCATTGTCTTTGCCGACTTCAAGGTTACACTCTGTTACAATCCGGTGGCCGCTCCACACGACGAGCTTGTAAGACCCTGGTTGGAGCGCACGCATTATCCTACCGGTCTTGACGGCTACGGCTGTGACACCATTGTTCACTGTGACGACATCGGCGCCGAGCCACCCTCTACCCTCATACACTACGACACTCGGGTATATCGTTAGGATAGGCTCGCCACCCGTAGGCTCATAAACAGCGATAGAATCGACGACGCCCCTAACGCCCACTACGAGATACTCTCCCTGAGTCTGTATTGTGTACCCGTCGCCGCCGATACTCGGGGTGAGCACCGGGCCGACATCTATATGCGAGTTGTTAGCAACACCCATTTGTTTGATATCACCGAACCCGTACGCCGACCTATCAGACCCGCTCTCCTTGACAGCGACGTTAGTCGCATGCTCGTCTATCGGTGCTGGGGGAGTGAACGGAAGCTTGCTGCTCATCTGGTGCTTGCCGCCAACGAGCCACGACAGGTCTAGAGGTAACGCTAAGAGCAGTGAGAACGAGACTACCAGTGCAACAGCCACTATGGCGACTGTATACTGGGGTCTCATCGCCAATGTACCATATAGAGGAGCTCTTGACACTAAGATAAGGTTTTCCCCTATCTGATATACTCGAGAAAATACGCCAAATTTTTTAAACTAAATATATGGTAACTGGGCTACAACAAGTTTGAACGTATTTTATCGCTCAGTGGTATAGTGAGTAGAGATGATACCGCATTTAGATAGTTATGCTGAAATACGTACCAGTATGTGTATGTATGTTCATCAAGTCTTGAGGTAGTGTTATCACCCAGTTTCCTCTGCTCGGTTGGTTTGATGGTGCTGGGCTTTGGGTGTGAGGAGACTAGCACCGCTCTTGCTAGTGTTCCTCATTATCGCTCAGCCACTTGTAGCCGCCGAGACTGTTAGGGTGATAGGCGTCCAGACGCTCTACGTGCCTGGCGTCTACTTCGCGCCGAATGGCACGATGATCGGGCTGCCGTCGGTGTTGAGGGTTGAGGGCCTATACCCCGGCTCTGGCCGGGTATACTTCTCGACGCAGCCGTTGACGGAGGTCGATACGCAGGCGGCTGCGCGCATAGCGGCGCTCATCGCGTCTATCTATGCGGGTGCTGACCCGCTTAGCGTCGACTGGCTTGTCTCGTTAACATCGGAGTCGCCGGTTGTTGGTGGCCCGAGTGCTAGCGCAGCTACAGCCCTAGCGATGTACGCGGTTCTGACCGGGAGGAGGATACCGGAGAACGTCTCGCTAACCGGCATGATAGGCGTTGATGGCTCGATCGGCCCGGTGGGTGGTATACCGGAGAAGCTGCGGGCCATGGCCAGGGTTGGTGTCAAGACGTTCTTCATACCGAGTGGTGAGGAGATCAGCTATGAGATTAGGCGTGTTGTGGAGAAGCACGGAGGCATGGTCATCGAGCGTGTTGAGAAGGTCCCGGTTAACGTCACTGCCCTTGGAGAGGAGCTAGGAGTTAGGGTCGTCCCTGTTGCGAGCTTCGCCCAGCTGATAGAGGAGGTGTTCGGGGTTAAACCCCCGAGGGTTAAGCTCACGCTCCCAAGCGAGCTGAGAGACTACCTCATGAGGGTTGCTCTGCGCTATATGAGTGAGGCTGAGGGTAACGCGTCTAAAGCAGAGAGCCTCTACCAGCAGCTCCAGAAGTCTCTCGGCGGCGGTCTCGACCAGTGGGTCGAGTCTAGGCTCAACCAGAGCCGCGAGCTGCTAGACGAGGCTAGGCGCGCTCTACAACAGCACGCCTACTACGTGGCGGCTAGCAGGGCGTTCGCGGCGGCTATACAGGCTAGGCAGGCGCTAGAAGTGTTGAAGCTTGTGCAGCTCCACGTGGAGGAGGGTGTGGGTGTACTCCCGGCGGCTAGGCAGATACTCGACGAGCTGCTAAACGACACGGAGTCCATACTAGAGTCGGTCAACAGGACGCTAACCGCGCTAACCGAAAGCCGTGATGTTAACGCGTTGCAGGTGGCTGTTGGTGTCTTCGAGAGGGTTAGGTTAGCGGCTGACGCGGTCGAGAGGAGCAGGGTTCTCTACAAGAACCGTGACGTCATAGGGGCTTTGAGCGAGGCGGTCTACGCGTACTACCGTGCGAGGAGTGCGGAGGACTGGGCACAGACGTACAACCTCCTAGGCCGCGGCCCGGCCTACGACACAGAGAGGCTCCGCGAGACGCTCTCGACGTTCACCGGGTTCGCTGAGATGCTAGTCACGTACCTCGAGAAACTCGGAGTTAGCAACGAGTACCTGGCGGCGGCCCAGGGCGCGTTGAACGAGCTCTATGCGGCCGCCGAGAAGGGGCTACCCTACGAGCTTAGGCTCCCGATAGCCATAGACGCTATCACCTACGCAACGCTAGCAGTACACGCAGAGTACAACACAGCCGCGAGGCTATACAACGCGTCGCGCGAGACAGCCCTGTACGCGTACGCCGTGATAGCCTCCAGGGGCGTCAAGCCGATACTAGCGGCGAGCTACGTCGAGGCTGGTGACGAGACGCACGAGCCTCTCGCAAAGCTGAGCTACTACACTAGAGCCTCCACTATACTACTCGTGCTCTACACGCTCCTAGCCACGGGCCGGGCGCCCCCAGCCATAGAGTCGGGCGAGGCGCCAGAGACGCCATGCGCTTGTACAGGCACGCCTAGCACCTCTACGGTGGTCACGAGCGTGCAGGGCGGGACGGTGACAATATCAAAGATCTTCACGGTCACGAAGACCGTAACCGAGACGAAGACGGTGTATACCATCGCTAGGCTCGAGAACCCAGAGACCAGGGCCATGATAGAGGCGTTGACGGCGGGCCTCATACTCGGGGTAGCCGCGGGCATCATAGTGTCGATTGCTCGCGGTAGACGCTAGGCGGCTAGCGAGAGGACGCGCTCGAGGCTAGACCCCAGCTTTTTACGCAAGGGTCTAAGCCACGAGGCTAGGTTGTAGCACCCCTCGCCCTTCTCCATCAACCCCTTCTCCCTGATGCGCTTGAACATCAAATCGGGTTTCATGATGCCATGTTGTATCCTAAGCTCCTGCTCCGCGATAATCTCGCCGACCGATATGTGCTCCCAGAGGTAGCGAAACGTGATATACTCCTCCTTCGTGAGCTTCTCAACCATCTCGCGGAGCTTCCTTAGAGCCTTCCTCTCCTCCTCGCTAAGCCCCGTTACCGCCAAGCTACCCCTATAGTGGCGTGTAGCACCCCCTCTCCATGAATAGGCTTACCGCTAGCAACCCACGCGCCCCGTAACGCTCCCCTCCCACCACCTCCCCCGGTATCGCCGGGGGCTCGGCGGTGAACGCCGCGAAGGGCCCAGCCCTCTCCACCCGAGCTACTCTCATCAGCGCTGCTAGGCTCCTCGCGCGCAACCGCCTCACAAGCCCAGCTATACCAGAGAGGTCGTCGAGGCCGGGCAGCCTCCCGCTCCTAACTCCACCCTCGAGCCCCGTGACCCACGCGACACTAGACTCGACGCCATAATCCTCCAGGCTCGCGACGGTATAGACGAGGCAGGGGCAGGAGGCTAGGCTACCAGCGGGCATGGCAACCCTCCCACCCTCGTAGACCACAACCGGCTCGTCGCCACAAACATCGTCGCATGTGAGTGTCTCGCCGAGAGGCGTAGGGTTCGCATAGACTAGCACCCTCCCCTCCCCGACCAGCCTCGCAACCCTAACCGGGAGCGGCGTAGCGGGCCTCAAGCCGCCAAGCCTCTCGGATAGGACGGCGAACACGTCCTCGAGGCTAGGGTAGAGGGCAAGCTCGACATCATCACCCCCGTAGAAGCTCTCACGGATAGCATTCGCTAGTGCCGAGGGCTCCACGAGCCTAGCCGGTATGAGCGGCGGAGGCGTCTCGCGAAAGACGCATCTAGCCACACGCCCCTCCCCACAGCCTTACAGCTGAGCGAGCCGCTAGGTAGTTAGGAGTAGGGTTGTTTCGGCAACCGATAGGGGCTGGTTTGCACCACGCCACCCGCCTCTCGGCGACGTTCCTCCCGCCACTCCTGCTAGTTCTACTCGTGATGATCTCCTTCACAGCCGAGGCGAAGGTAGAGTTCAACGTCGACAGCTACACTTGGAAGTCGCGAGTCGGCGGCGACAAGGTCTACCCGGGGAGCCGCGGCGTAACCCTCACAGTCACAGTCTACTACATGGGCAACGAGACACTCGAGGATGTAACCGGGTGCCTCCTCCTACCCCCAGGCGTAACACCATCCACGGGGTCCTCCAGCTGCGCACCCGCACTCCGACCAGACGGGACACCCTACCTCCAAGTCCAGCCCGGCGACGTGATAGTCTTCGTCTTCAGGCTCGACATATCCAAGAGCGTCGAGCCGGGGTGGGTGGGTACACCCCTCTACATACGCTACTATAGCCTCGACACGGGCGAGCCCGGCACGAGCAACTTGTTCGGCATTAGCATCTACGTCTCTCCATACCCGACCCCGTCTCTACGCGTGGAGGACGTATACTGGGAGCCGGTGGGCTATCCCGGTACGCAAGGCGCCACACTGAACCTGGTGCTCCTCAACACCGGCGAGTCTAGCATAGAGAGCGGCACGGCGATACTCGAGCTGGATCCCAACGCCTTCCGCCCAGCCGTTCACCGCGTCACACTCCCCGCCGTGGCTAGCGGCGGGCGCATACACCTACGCGTCACGAGCATCTCGATAAGCCCGGGCGCAGACCCCGGACTCTACAAGGCGAGGCTAGAGGCTAACGTGACAGCGGCTACCGAGGACGGTGTCGAGTACCAGGCTAGGATAGAGCTAGAGCTATCCATCCCGGTCGCGGAGCCACCGCCCATCAACCTAACCATGCTCGACTATGGCTTCGAGGGGCTCGTCGCGCCGGGCTCGCGTGGAGCCAGGCTGTACGCGACGCTACTCCAAAACCAGCCGGGCGTCACGGTACAGGCTATAGTGGCGCGCCTCCAGCTCGAAGGCGCGACCCTCGCCAACGGCAGCACTACGGCGGTGCTCGCCGAGACCCTCCACCTACCCTACGGCGCCACGACAACCATACTCCTCGAGCCCCTCACCATCAACGATAGCGTTGTGAGGGTCCGCCTCGTCGTGGACGCTCTGGTCTCGGAGGGGGGCAGCGAGTACTGGGCGAGACTAGGCTACAACCTCACCATAGAGCTGCGCCCCCCGCCCCTCGACATACGCGTGCTCAACGTCACGTGGGTTGGTGGCCGCGCTTACCCGGGGTCGCAGGGGCTAACGCTACGCGTGACACTAGCCAACATGGACTATAGGAGCCTCGAGGGTATCACCGCGACGCTCGTGCTGCCCCTAGGCTTCCACCCCGAGAGGCTAACCGTCACCATCCCAGCGCTCCAGCCGGGGTCGACCACAACACTAGAGTTCCGCGGCGTGAGCATCGAGCCGAACCTACAGCCGGGGCTATACGCTGCGCGCCTATCGTTGAGGGGCTTGGTCTCCACCAGCGGCTCCTACACGACGTTCAACACGAGCCTAGCCATACTCGTGCGCCTCGACGGTTTCAACGCCAACCTCTTCCGCGTTGAGAGCGCCGGGTGGGAGACCGGCATAGCCTACAACGGGTCGAGAGGGGTAACCTTAACCGCGACGCTAACCCCCATGCACCCAGGCGCGCGTATAGAGGCGCTCTACGCGACGATAGTCCTCCCGCCTGGCATCCACCGCAACAACCTCACCAGCGTTAACGTGACGCTCGGAGGGCCCTACAGCTACGGCGAGCCCATCTCAATTAGACTCGACCGCCTGAGCATCGAGGGCAGCGTCTCTGGCAGCGTGCCGGTAGCGCTGGTTTTGAAGGCGCTCGTATCCCTCGGAGAAGCTGAGACCTGGCATGAGGAGACCCACGTCATACTCCTGCCGGTGTCGGCCCCGAGGCTGGAGGTGAGGATCCTAGACTACTCGTGGGCGACAATAGCCTCGGGTAACGCCAGCGGCGCCAGGCTGCGCATACTCCTACAGTCGCTGAGCGAGGCCAGGGTGACGCAACTAGTGATACACTACCGGGTTTTGACAGGCGGTTTCTTCATAGGCTCGGGGCGCGAGGTCACACAGACCGTGACCCTGAGCCTAGAGTATGGGCAGGCGGCTAGCATCGAGACGCCCCCGCTGGTCTTGAAGAGCGGTAGCCTGGAGCTGCTCTTGACGCTTGAGGCTCGGCTCGAGCTAGACGGCATGGTATACACGGCTAGGGCGCGCCAATCGATCCGCGTGGAGGCTCCGCCCCCTCCGGGAGACCTCCAGCCCACAAGCATCGAGATACTCTATGGTGGTGCTCCTGCTAGGATAGCGCCGGGAGCCGAGGGCATAGTGCTACGCGTGCGCCTCCTCAACACGCGGCCAGACGCGATAGCAAGCGTCGCTGCCACTCTTGAGGCTCCTGAGGGGTTCACGGTCGAGGGGAGTGGCGGCACGTGCCTAGGCGGCGTGGGCCCGGGCTCGCAGTGCACGCTCGAGTTTGTGCTTCGCGTATCGCCTCTTGTGGAGCCGGGCTCCTACAACGCGAGCATACGCCTCGTATACACCGTGGTCGAGGGCGGCGCTCTGGCTATCCACGAGCGGCTGGTTAGGCTCGTGCTCCCCGTTGTGCCTCTCGAGGAGGTAGCGCCGAGGCTGCGCGTGCTAAGCGTCCATTGGGGCACGAGCCCGACCATAGTCTACCCGGAGGCTGGCGTAACCCAGCTAGCTGTCACGATAGTCAACCTCGGCAGGTGGGAGGCGAGCGGCGTCACAGTAACGGTATCCACGAGCGCCGCGAACATAACGGTGCTAAACCCGAGTGTGGTGTGCGCCGCGACGCTCCCACCCGGGTCTAGCTGCACGGCGGTCTTCCGGGTGAGGGTGGGGGAGGCTAAGCCAGGCTGGGTGCCACTGAGGCTCACCATAGCCCAGCTGGTGCGCACGTACGGCGTGAACGCGGTGCTCAAGGAGAGTGTGGAGACTCGCGTCTGGCTAGGCGAGCCCCCGTGGAGCGGCGTGGTCGTCGTTGACGCCGGGTGGCTGAACGACTGGCCAGTCTACCCGAACACGAGCCGCGCAGAGTACCGCGTAACGATAGCCAACCTCAACCCCTACCCGCTAGCCGGCGTGCTCGCCACCCTCGAGGCGCCACACGGCATGAGGGCTGGCGTTGCCTACGCCCCCGGCCCCATACAGCCATATTCCGTGGCCGTTCTCGACATACCCGTGGACGTGGGTAGCGTCAAGCCCGGCGTGTACAACGCGACGCTGGTCATAGAGTACATGCTGGCCGTGGAGGGCGTAGAGTGGCGGCACGTGAAGCGCGTACCAGTCAAGCTAGAGGTCCATAGCGTAGAGGAGGCGTTGACCCTCGTGACGCTCTACTGGGAGGGTGGCTCCCCCGAGCCCGGCACGATAGGCGCCACGCTCAACCTAATCCTGCGTAACAACGAGGTGCCCGAGATGACCGGTGTAGTCGTCCGGCTAATCCTCCCACCCGGCATAAGAGCCTCCGTGGGTAACGCCAGCGTCGCCGCCGTTCCGGCAGGCACGCCGCTACCCTCCATCCCCGCGGCACCCGAGGCAGCAACGCAACTAGACCAGCAGCAGGTAGCGAAGCTCCTCGAGGCGCTCCGCGCCGCCCAGACCGGGGGTGTAGCGACGAACGTCTACCCGAGGGGCTCCTTCATAGCGGCGAGGGTGGCGCTCAACCTCTATGAGGCTCGCGTGGGCGAGCACCCGGTGACGGTGGAGGTCGAGTTTATCGACGCGTGGGGCTCCAGGCATGTCTATCGCGTACCCACGCGGATAGTGGTGCACGGCTCCGCCAGGCTAGTGGATATCGAGACGCCGCCGGTCGTCAACGTGACCGGCGGCTGGGCTAGGGTAGAGCTACGCGTAGTGAACATAGGCAGCGGGCCGGTCTACAACGCCTACCTCTACATCGTGCCGCGCGTCCCCCTCCTACTACCAAACCGCACAGTGTACTACCTCGGAACCCTCCAGCCACACCAGCCGGTGGCCATCGAGACGAGCATGTACTACAACCCGGCTGGCCTCACCTACTGGACCGGGAGCGACCAGAGGTACGCCTCAGTCCCCTTCACCTTCGTGGTGGTATACAGGGATGTGACAGGCACCCTGCACATGGTCAACCTCACGAAGCCCGTGCAGCTCCTACCCTTCATCGACATCCGCCTCGGGGCTGACACGAGGGCGGAGCAGAGGGGCTCCACGCTAACAGTCGGCGGCACTATAGTCAACCAGGGTACGGCCACGGCGCGCAGCGTGGAGGTCATAGTCGAGGCTGGCGGCGCGAGAAGCTCGAGCTTCATAGGCGACATGAGTCCGGGCGACCAGGCGGCTTTCAGGATAGACCTGGTGGTCGAGGGGCGCCCAGAGAGTGCAAAGCTCACAGTGGTATACCGGGATGACTACGGGAGGCTCTACGAGAAGAGTTACGAGCTACGCGTATACCACCACCCCGTGGCCACCGGGACGGCGACGCCGAGGCCGAGCCTCGAGGAGAGGGTGGTGCAGAGCATAGCGGTCATCGCCCCGCTGGCCGCCCTCACAGCCTCCCTCGTGCTATACGCGCTCTACAAGAGGAGGGGCAGGGCTCCATGAGCGCCCTGGTGTTCCTCCTGGATGCGTTGAGGCTGGCTTACAAGACGCTCGCGGAGAGGAAGACCAGAGCGATACTCACGATAATAGGCGTTGCTATCGGGCCGCTTGCCCTCATAGCGATGGTCAGCGTGGTTAAGGGCTACTCGAACTACATCCTCGGTCAGCTCGAGGCGCTCGGCCAGAACCTCGTGGTGGTAATGCCGTCCCAGTCCTACCAGTTGACCGAGAGGGACCTGGAGAGGCTGCGCGCGATACCAGGCGTCCTCGAAGCGACCCCATTCTACACGACGCAGGGCTTCGTGAGGGTGGGCACGAGGGAGGTAAAGGTGACGGTGTACGCGACTAGGCTTGACATACTCTTCCGCGCCCTGAGCGGCCTGGAGGTGATGGAGGGCGGCGTGCCCCCCGAGAACGCGCCGATATACGCGCTCGTAGGCTACTACGTCTCCCGGACGCTGGACGAGCAGGTAGCCTACCGCGTCGGCGACCCTATCCCCGTGAGGCTGATAGTCCCGGGCGACGGCGGGCTCCGGGAGCGCCGCGCAACGCTAATCGTGTATGGGGTGCTGGGTAGATTCGGCAGCTCGCCCATCCTCAACTTCGACTATAGCATACTCCTGCCCCTCTCAGCGGGCAGGAGGGTGCTACACCTCGACGAGTGGACGGGCATCATCATACTCGTGGAGAGGGCGGACCTGGTCCCGAACGTCACCAGGGAGATACGAGACATGTACGGGGACCTCGTGAGCGTCGTCTCCTTCCAGGGTATCGCCAGGGTGGTATCCTCGATAACCAGGGCGATGGAGTCGATAGCGTTCGTCACCAGCCTATCCGCCTTCGCGGTCGCCGTGGCGGGCGTCTCGGCCACAATGATAACCTCGGTTGTCGAGAGGGTCCGGGAGATAGGCGTGCTGAAGGCGCTGGGCTTCACCGACGCCCAGGTGGTGACGATGATACTCCTCGAGGGCCTCCTCATAAGCCTGATTGCCGGTGCAGCCGGGGTGACGGCGGGTATAGGCGCAGCCTACCTCCTAGCCTTGAGGGGCTTCGAGATACACGGGGAGACGCTACACATGGTTATCCGCGCCGAGCCCGCCATAACCCCGGAGCTAGTCGCACAAACACTCCTAGTGACGCTCCTCGTCGGCATCGCGGGGAGCGTTATACCGGCGTACCGCGCGGCCAGGATACCACCGGCGGTAGCCCTACGCTACGAGTGACGAGCCATGCCGCGCGAAGTCATACGCCTAGAGAACGTCGTGAAGATCTACGGGTCGGGCGCCACCTGCACCATAGGCCTACGCGGCGTCACACTCACCATACACGAGGGCGACTTCATAGCAGTCATGGGGCCCAGCGGCTCCGGCAAAACAACACTCCTCAACATAATGGGGCTCCTCGACAAGCCCACAAGCGGCAAGGTCTACATAGGCGGCGTGGAGGCCTCGAGGCTGGGCAGCAGGCAGCTAGCCAGGCTAAGAAACCGCTTCATAGGCTTCGTGTTCCAACACTTCAACCTCATACCCAGGCTCACCGTCCAGGAGAACATCGAGCTGCCGCTGGTCGCGAGGGGAGTCCCCCGCAGAGAGAGAGCCGAGAGGGCAAAGAGAGCACTCATAGCCGCGGGTGGAGACCCCTCCTGGCTACCAAAGAAGCCCAACCAGCTATCCGGAGGCCAGCAGCAGAGAGTAGCGATAGCAAGGGCGCTGGTCGGAGAGCCCCGGGTCATACTCGCAGACGAGCCAACCGGTAACCTAGACCGCGCCTCAGCCGCCACGGTAATGAGGACATTCCTCACCCTAAACCAGCAAGGCCAGACCATAGTCATGGTGACGCACGACCCGGAGGTAGCAAACTGCGCCAAGAAGATCCTCATAATACGCGACGGGATGATAGTAGACACCCTCGACCCAGACCCAAACACCTGCATCGCACACAAGAAGATAGAGACGAGAGACCTAGCAAGAAGAGGGTAGCGGCGCCACTAAGAAAACCGCCTCGCGTCACACCACCATGAGATACACGGTAAAACAGGGCACACATCGTATCGTGAATCACCGTGAAGCCTAGATCACGCACCTCTCCCCGCCGCCAGCCCCTCCCCGAGGCTCCCCGCGAGCCTCTCAACAAGACCCCTATCCGACGACAAGACTCGCGCCACACACTCCTCCCAATCACTCCTCCCCCGGCACCCCTCGACAATCACACAACCACGCTTCACAACCCCCTCCACAACAACCTCAACACACAACCTACCCTCACCAACATCAAACGAGTAGTCAACAACCTCAACCTCACCCCCAAGAACCTCACCAAGCACAAAACCAAGAACAGACTCAAGCTCCACAGACACACAAACCACCAACACACTACCAACACAACACGGGCAACAACCCTAACGCCACACACCACAACACCACACACAACGAACACCGAGGATGACAAGCAACCCTAGACACCCGCCCAGCCCACAGACACGCCAGCCACGGTCGAACCCCATACCGGTACTACTACGAGCGGACCAACAGCCAAGATACAATCACACGAGTAGTCATCAAAACACCAAGACGACAGGAGTACAGGGACAAGCACAGGTGAGAGAACAACACACCCGCAGCCAACCACACAAAAGAAGAGAGGACAAAGACGAGCAACACTACCCATCAAGTGTAACACCTGGCATCTCTCCTCACGGAACAACCTCCTAACAGCCTCGAACACCGCAAGACACGCGACAGAGGCAAAAACCCGACACACATAAAGCTTTTAAACAGACTATAGTGACGTTTTTAACCCCCGGTACTACCGGCGGACCGTTGCCTATGGGACTATGACTGGTTGAGAGTAGCGCAAGACCGTTGTAAACTCATACTTAAGCTTTTCTCTGCTTATAAGCCTGGTAGTACCCGCGGACTGTCCTGCAAGGGCACCGTTGAAGCCCATTACACCTCCCCAGCCACGCCAACAAAGGCAAGACAGGCAGAGATAAATACGGGGAAGAGCCTATAACCACACGACAAGCGTGCAGAAACAACCAAGAATGAATTGAAAGCACGCCAGAACTGCTGATCAAGCTGAAGGTGAAGGGAATCCACGAAACAACCAAGAATGAATTGAAAGAACGACGTTGACTGGGGCGACGCTAGGGTCATAGTGGTGGACTCGCCGAAACAACCAAGAATGAATTGAAAGTGCTAGGCTTATGCCCATCGCCCTTTCTGCCTCGTGTATCTTGGTGAAACAACCAAGAATGAATTGAAAGTTCTTGCCATGGGCGAGCGAGTAGAGGTACCTAGCCGCCAGGAGGAAACAACCAAGAATGAATTGAAAGCATTGACGTATCTAGGTTCCCACCCACAGACGTGCCCCTCTGATGAAACAACCAAGAATGAATTGAAAGAACCTAACACGGCTACTCACAAGCCACCACGGGCCATCGGAAACAACCAAGAATGAATTGAAAGCACGTCCTCGGGCTTCTGGAGCCGCTTCCTGAGCTTGAATACTGAAACAACCAAGAATGAATTGAAAGGACCTGGGTTTGGGCGGCCATCCCACACACACCCCGCCGGGTCCGGAAACAACCAAGAATGAATTGAAAGGCACATGTTCCTGCAAACCCTTACCCCGCTAGAGTCCACCAAGAAACAACCAAGAATGAATTGAAAGCACAAGATAGCCGGTATTGACATTGATGAAGAGGAGCTGACGGGAAACAACCAAGAATGAATTGAAAGTAACAGCAACCGGTCAGGTCAAGTTCGTGGTGAAGCAGTACGAAACAACCAAGAATGAATTGAAAGCCGGCGGCAGACGCGGTCGTACCTGCACTTGTCTAGCTCTCTGGAAACAACCAAGAATGAATTGAAAGCCTGGCTTGGATACGTCTGGTGCAGCCGTATACGCGACGCTTCCAGTGACACGAAACAACCAAGAATGAATTGAAAGTTTCTCACCACGCTGGCTTACCCCGCTCTCCATGCTTTCGTGAAACAACCAAGAATGAATTGAAAGTTGAACTTCGTCGGGATGAAGTGCACGTTGATGTACGATGACGGCTTGAAACAACCAAGAATGAATTGAAAGCAGCCTCATGACTAGCTTGTGCACGGCCTTGACGAGCCCGCCTAGCGAAACAACCAAGAATGAATTGAAAGGGCCACCACCGTCAGCCCGAAGAGCGTCTCTATAGCGTCCACGAAACAACCAAGAATGAATTGAAAGCACCTTTGCCGGCGGCCACTCCTCGACGATCCAGAACGGCTCTGAAACAACCAAGAATGAATTGAAAGGCGCTATACATCAGCTTGACGGCCACCGTTGTCTTGCCCGTGCGAAACAACCAAGAATGAATTGAAAGGTTGGATTAGCTCGGTTGCTCCAGGCATACCACCCGACCCCCGATGAAACAACCAAGAATGAATTGAAAGGACATCCTCTGGCTTCGCTAGGCGTCGCTTCAGCTTGAAGACAATGAAACAACCAAGAATGAATTGAAAGCAGTAGTTCAGCTGGGCCCAGAGGACGCGGTGGTTGACCCCCACGGAAACAACCAAGAATGAATTGAAAGACACTAATAACTCGCTCAACGTCATCTGGGGTCAGGAATTTCGCGAAACAACCAAGAATGAATTGAAAGCGCCGCGTCTAGCTCCGCCTGCACACGGGCCGCGATGGTGTCGAAGAAACAACCAAGAATGAATTGAAAGTCGATATCCCTGAGGGCGTGCTCTACGAGCATCCTTCCGTAGAAACAACCAAGAATGAATTGAAAGTGGTGGCAGCAGCTCATACACCTGGTAGCCTGCGCCGCGCATGAAACAACCAAGAATGAATTGAAAGTCGGATGTTGAGGTGGCCGTGATACTCCGTCACCTCCGCAACAAGAAACAACCAAGAATGAATTGAAAGGGGGGTGTATACGTATCGGGTTAGAGGCCCTCGGGGGCGCTAGAAACAACCAAGAATGAATTGAAAGTGACCACCCATCGGTAACACGCACTATTGCTTGTCATACAACGCTCCTCGTTGCTAGGAAACAACCAAGAATGAATTGAAAGGGCATCAAGTGCCAGGATTAGTGGCTCTTCGCCCGGAATGTCAATGAAACAACCAAGAATGAATTGAAAGCGCCTTGAACGTGACGATCCGCATAGATCCGCACCGGTGTTACCCGAAACAACCAAGAATGAATTGAAAGCCATCCATGCAGACGGTGGTGGAATGCCGGACATAGACGATGTGAAACAACCAAGAATGAATTGAAAGGTTCTCGCCGCCGTAGTACATGCGTATCGTCACCGTCCCGTTGAAACAACCAAGAATGAATTGAAAGCGAGACCCTCAGCGACGCGCTCTCTAACGCTGTTTACGAAACAACCAAGAATGAATTGAAAGTATGCCCCTGTGGACGATGTCCCCGAGGAAGAGCCAGGGCTCCTGCATGCGAAACAACCAAGAATGAATTGAAAGTCAATAACATACACGACGCCTCTCATGCATGGCGGCGTAACGCTCATGATCATCACCGCTGGGTCCGTTGTGTTGTCGATTTCGTACTACAACCTGGCAGGACGCTTGGCCAGATCTATGCCGCCGTATCCCTACGGCGAAACCGGACTACTACATGGACGGCTGTAAATGCTACAATATCGGTGGTGCGGCTTCCTAAGCGGCACCGAGCTATACTTGAACTGCATAATCTCGCTGAAGGAGGTCTCACGAGCAGCGAACCCGGGATACGCACGATGCTCGAGGGCGGAGAAAGTACCTTCTTCAAGTGCCTGGAGGGAAACGAGGCAGGGATGATACTCGCGCTACCATCGTGAACCGGTGCGAGGCTCCCGTCTGGTGTAGATGGACGGGCGTTAGTATCTCTCCACACTACCAGGAGCAAGGATGAACTCCGGTTTGCGCCCGAGCCACTCACCTATCCTCTCCAGGTTCCTGGTAATCTCCCTCTCGGGGCGGAGGAAAAGGGGCGTAGCTGCATATAGCTTGGCGGTTGCAAGGGTGAAGCAGTCCCCGAGTGCCACGGGTATCCTACACTTACAGTCCGCCGCGTACACCCAGAGATGCTCATCCTCCACTATCTCGACGAGCCCCGAGTCGAGGAGTAGCAGTATCCTCTCCTCGGCGGTCTCCCTCCCCCAGAGTCTACAGGCAACGTAGAACGCCTCGGTCAGCGAGAGCCTCGCCGCATAGGCATCCACGGCGCCTTTTACAAGCTCCTCTGCCAGGCGCTTCACAATCCTAGAGCCTGCCATAAGCTCTATGATCACGCTAGCATCGAGCGCCACACGCCTAGAGCCTTTCATCCTTTAGCCTCTCCTCGCGGAGAAGCCTAGCAGCCAAGAGCGTATCGTGCTCCTCGACGGGTCTCCGGAACAGCTCCTCCAGGAGCCAGGGTCTCCTCTCCCTCAGCCTCTCGTACGCGAGCATCCGCAGAAGCTCATCGTAGTCTAGGCGCCTGCCTAGCCTAGCCTCCATTTCCGCCAAGAGCCTCTCCAAGAGCCTCTTGGTCTCTATGCTCACCCTTATGGTGGTGTATCGCTGCGTCATATACACACCGTCCATCTCATACCCATAGCGGTCGAATAATAAGAGTGGCGAGGTACGGATCACCCTCGTTGACGTATGCGAGTTGTACATGCACATCCGGGTCTGTAACCGTCGCGTGGCGCGTGTGGCTATGAGTCTCGGGCTGCTGGTTGTGAGCGGCAGGTATGGTTGAAGCGGTCTGAGGCCCACCGCCGTCGGCACGTGTAGCGGCATTGCTAGCAGCCGCTTAGAAGGGCGACGGAGAGATGTAGAGTCAGATGCTTGTGTATCAACACGAGTATCTTTGATACGAGCTGTCCCCGTGAATCCCGCTACAGAGGCTATCGTCCATCTCTTCAAGAGGGATGCTTATACTCGCAAGCATCTCGCGGAGCTCCTGGCCCCGAAGCCGTATGCAAGGCTTGTTAGCATCAACGCTATGCCGGGGGCATTGCGATCAGACTACATGATGAGGTGAGTGGCCTTTGCCGGGAGAGGGGACGGGAGCGGCTTCGTTCTAACCGGTGGGGTTGATTTCGTGTACTATTTTAGGCTGGAGGTGCATCGATGTATACGGTCAGTATGGTTCTCAGGGTGTCTACCCTCCCTGTCCCTAGCTTCGAGTCGTGCTTGACGAGTATGAAGATTGGCGCCTCGCGGCATTCCCTGTCCTCTGTCTTCTCTCCCCTGCACCACATGCTGAGCGTGGTATGACTATCAGGTTGCTCGTCGGGTGCGCGTACACCCTCTATCCTCACGCACAGGGGGCTCGTGTCTATACTCAGTTTTAGCCTTAGCGGTGTCGGCAGGTGCTCTAGGCTTCTCGGGTCGCGTGTGTATACCGCGTAGCCCTCTATGATCATGCTCTTCTCTACGCTGCCGAGTACGGACTCCACTGCTACCCGGTCGCCGTAGACCCATTCTCCGCTCGCGGTTTTGGAGAAGGGGCCTCTACGGTAGGCTATCATGGCGTAGCTTGCCCTGCCGCCCCTCCACTCGAGCCGAAGCCCATCCTCCATGTGCACAAGGACAACGGGCGTATACCTGACACCCTCCTCACCGACAACCATTATGTTCGTCACGACGTGGGGGTCTAGCCTGCCATCTATCCTCGGGTAGTGCCCCCATCTCGCGACGAGCCTAGAGCCGAGAGGCTCAAGCCAAGCCTCGTGGTTCACGCGAGAGTCCATAGGGTATCGCCGCGGGTTACCCGTCACGGTGCCCACTGAAGCTCGTTGTGCAGCTAGAGGCCTCTGTACCGACCCGTATACTTCTCGCCCGTTATTTCCCGGTTGTCGTGTATCCGCCGCGAGACGGGTTCTGAGGCACGCGCTACGCCAATATCTCGTAAGTTGCCCGCCGCGAACGGTGCACCGAGAGATGCGCGTCGACAAGCATCTGCTCTTCGTGGTTCTCGCCGTTGCTGTTGGTGTGGCGCTACTAGCCTGGATTGCCAGCGTGAGCAGCCCGCAAGGCACGGGCGTAACCACCAATACTGGGGCGGCTGCAACCACCGGAGCCACTAGCGGTATTGGTGGACGCACGGTTACCCTGACGGACCTCGCGGGTAGGAGGGTCACGTTGAGGGTGCCCGTCGAGAGGGTGGTTGTCATCGACGGGGGGCACACAGGGTACATCGTCGCCATTGACGCGGTGGCTGGAGAGAGGGGGCTGCGGGCTATCGTCGGCCTCGACCTTAGCGAGTGGAGGCGCGTGAGACCACAACTCTACACCCTCTACGTCTCCACGCACCCGTGGCTCGCCCGAGTAGCTGACGTCGGCGCCTCGTACAAACAGCTCGACATAGAGGAGATTATCAGGCTGAAACCCGACGCGGTGCTCGCGCATCCCACGGCATTCGAGCGTCTTAGGGAGAGCGGTGGCCTGGCGAGACTCGAGAAGGCGGGGATACCGGTTGTTGTGATAGACTTCCACTCGGAGGAGTGGAGCAAGACCAAGAGGAGCATAGAGATTCTCGGCGTGCTGTTCGGCGCCGAGGATAGGGCTAGGGAACTCATAGAGTGGTACCGTGAGCATCTGCGCCTCGTGGAGGAGCGCGTGGGCGACCTCCACAAGCCGCCCGTCTACATCGAGGCGGGGTACAGGGCGTGGCGCACGTGGGGCTCCGGGTACATGTGGGGGAGGCTTGTGGAGATCGCGGGAGGCAAGAACATTGCTGGCGGGTTGTTCCCGCGCAGCGGCGACGTGAACCCCGAGTTCGTGGCGGAGGCGCAGCCGGAGGTTATCATTGTGACTGGTGGCTGGTGGGCGAGTGGAGGCCCTAGGCTAGGCCCGAACGTCACGCGCGAGGAGGCGCTCCGGTCGCTAGCCGAGTGGGTCAACCGCACTATACTATCCACGACGCCGGCCCTACGACACTATCGTGTGTGCGCCGTGTACCACGCGCTGGCGCGGACTGTCTGGGACGTTGTAGGCCTAGAGTACCTCGCTAAGGCTATACACCCGGCCGCGATGAGAGACGTTAACGTTACGCGCGACCTGGAGGAGTTCTTCGAGAGGTTCCTCTCCATCCCCTTCCGCGGCACGTGGTTCGTATGCCTAGAGCCCCCGAGGAGGCAGGTGACGATAACCGACGCCCTGGGCAGACGTGTGACGATAACCGCGCCAGCGCAGCGAATAGCCGTCATGTACGGCCTCGAGGACCTGGTGGCGGTGGGCGGCGAGGATGCATTATCGAGGCTTGTCGCGCTCAACAGGTTCAGGTATGAGAGGTGGAGGCCGGACTGGTGGTACATGTGGACCAGCCACTTCCCCTGGATGAAGGAGCTGCCGAACACCGGCCAGCCCGGCTACGGGCTAAACCTAGAGTCCATCATAGAGTCTAAGCCCGACGTGCTCATAGTAGCGGCCTTCATGTACAAGCAGCTGGTCGAGAGCGGGGCGATAGAGAAGCTGGAGAGGGCCGGGATCCCGGTTGTAGTGATAGACTTTGTGCCAAAGACCACGAGTCTAGAGGAGCACCTGGAGGCGGTGAGGCGCAGTATCTACGCGCTGGGGGTGATCACCGGCTACGAGGATCGCGCCGAGAGGCTCTACAAGCTCTACGAGGAGCACGTGGAGCATGTGATCGAGCGTGTCTCGGGCCTCGAGCCGACAAGGGTGCTGGTGCTCGCCACGTGGTCCAAGTGGCGTGCCTATGGCGCCGGAGGCATGTACCAGGTGTGGATAACGCTCGCCAACGGCGAGAACATAGCGGCTGACGTCGTGAAAGGCACGAGCGGGGACATAAACCCGGAGCATGTGATCAAGAGGAACCCCCAGGTGATAATATTCACGTGTAACAACAACATTGTCACCGCGGAGGGCACGAAGCAGATCGAGGTTATCGGCTACACCGTTAACAGCACGGAGCCCGCAAAGAGGGTGCTACGCGCGCTTATCGAGAGGCCTGGGTGGGAGAAGCTAGAGGCGGTCAAGAGCTGCAGGGTCTACCTGATACACCATGGCTTGTCGCACGGACACGTATTCCAGTACGTGGCTCTGGAGTACATCGCGAAGTGGCTGCACCCGGAGGCGTTCGCCGACCTAGATCCTCATAAGAGCCTCGAGGAGTTCTTCGAGGAGTATATGCCGTTCCCCCTGAGGGGTGTGTGGGCCGTTGGCCTATGCGGCGCGTAGCGAGGCTGTAGCGCTATACGAGCGGCTGGTGGCTAGGAGGAGGCTAGCGCTCGCCGCATCCGGGGCAACGCTACTCATACTATTTTTGCTCGACGTCTCTCTAGGCCCCACCCTCATACCCCCCGGCGAGCTGGTAACTGCGCTGTTTAGGCCGGAGAGCGTCGAACCCACGGTCGCCGTAATCGTGTGGGATGTGAGGCTGCCGGTTGCACTAGCAGCTGTGCTCGCCGGAGCCTCCCTCGGAGCAGCGGGTATCGTGATGCAGGTTATACTGGATAATCCGCTCGCTAGCCCCTACACGCTTGGCGTCGCGGCTGGCGCGGCTTTCGGCGCGGCGCTCGGCTACGTGATGGGTCTCCAGCTTGTGCCCCTGCTAGGCGAGTATATGGTCACCGTGAACGCCTTCACCGTCGCCCTGGCTGTATGCCTCCTCGTGTACACGCTTGGGAGGCTACGGGGCTTCACGGCTGAGGCGTTGGTGCTCGCCGGTATAGCGGTGAGCTATGCTTTCCACAGTGGCCTCGCGCTACTAGAGTACATGGCGTCCGAGGAGGCGCTCCAGGCGATAGTGTTCTGGCTCTTTGGGAGCCTATACAAGGCCACGTGGGGCAAGCTAGCACTCCTGGCGGCCGTGCTCGCGGCCAGCCTTGCTCTCCTAACGCCGCGCGCCTGGAGGCTCACCGCCCTCCGGCTGGGCGACGAGACGGCCAGGAGCATGGGTGTGGACCCGCGCCGTGAGAGGCTAGTGGCGTTCACGACGGCCAGCCTGTTGACAGCCACGTGTGTAAGCTTCTTCGGAGTCATAGGGTTCGTTGGGCTCGTCGCGCCGCACACGGCTAGGCTTATGGCCGGCGAGGATCAGAGGTATACGTTGCCGCTAGCCGCCCTCCACGGCGCCATAATAATGTCCGCAGCCAGCACCCTCAGCAAGGTGATCGTGCCGGGGGCCGTACTGCCAATAGGCATAGTCACCTCCCTCATAGGCATACCGTTCCTACTCTCGCTCATGGCGCGGGGTGGTAGAAGGTGACTGTCGTCACTAGGGACATTCACGCCGGCTACAAGGGCAGACCAGTGCTACGCGGCGTCAGCTTCGCCGCCGAGGCTGGCCGCCTCACCGTGATACTGGGGCCTAACGGCGCCGGAAAATCGACGCTATTGAGGGTGCTGGCGGGCCTGCATAGGCCGGACCGGGGCTACGCCATCATAGCCGGGTTGCGCATCCCCGGCGCGAGCACACGCGAGATAGCCCGGCGCGTAGGCTACGTCCCGCAGATGCAGCAAGGGCGCCCACTCCTGACCGTGATAGAGTATGTCGCGATGTCGAGGGTTGTGGCTAGGGGCTCCTGGAGGCTACGCGACGATGACCTCGAGGAGGCGTATCGCGCTCTCCAGCTGCTAGGGATAGAGCACCTGGCGGGTAGGGTGCTGAGCGAGTTGTCGGGCGGACAGAGGCAACTGGTGAGCATCGCACAAGCACTGGCCAAGAGGCCCCAGGTTCACCTCCTGGATGAGCCTACCTCGGCCCTCGATATCAGGAACCAGCATATGCTGCTCGACCTGTTGAGGGAGATAGCCCGGCGCGAGAAGGTCACCATAGTAGCGGTGCTCCACGATATCACGCTGGCAGCCAACTACGCCGACGATATAATCGTGATGCGCGACGGCACTATCGTAGCCTGTGGGCCTCCCCAGGAAGTGCTAGACGAGAAGCTAGTGAGCACAGTGTACGGCGTCAACGCTAGGATAGTGGAGCTCGACGGCTGGAGGACTGTGCTGGTACGCGCACCTGGACGTTCCAGACTAGCACGAGGCGGGAGCCGCGAACAGCGCCAGACCAGCACCGTATAAGCGCAATGCTTTACTACACCTTCAGGTGTATATATTGTGAGGTATGCTGCTCTTGTCCGCCATATACTCTGACCTGCTGGATATGCTCGGGAAGCTGTGTAGACGCAAGTGTGACATCTGGGATACGGCGTGTATCTCGGAGCTCGTGAAGTGCTGGTTCATCGAGTGCCTGGAGAGTGTGGGCGACGGGCGCTACAATGTGTCCGACAAGCCTGGCTGCGAGGCTGGAGGCTACACGGTATTCCAACGTCTCCTAGAGGTGATCGACCGCGCAACCTACGCAAATATAATCACCGAGGTTGGGGAGCTGGCAGACCTTCACCGCAGGGCTATTAACGTCAGGCTCGCCCACCTGGATGGGCTGGCATCCCTCACATCCTGGAGCCTCGTCCTCTTCTTCACCCTCGAGTGGGACTCTCTCCCGGCTGTAAGCAGGAAGAGGAGAGTGTTCTACCTGGAGACCGGCCCGGTCAAGCTAATCTCATCGTGCAAGAGGAGTCTCCTGGAGCCAGGGCGTAGCGCGCCTAAGATGCTAGAGTGTCGCGTCGAGGCCAGGAGCGACGCGACACTGGCGTATATGAACGTCACGACCTCGAGTTTCATATGGGGCCCGAGAAGCTTAAACGATGTGAAGCTTGTCATGCGTGATGCCCGTAGAGCGGGAGACGCGCTAGACGCGCTTGGCGCCCTCACGCGTCTCTTACTCTGCAAGCTCGAGGTAAGCGAGATCAAAGAACTGATGCTAGAGGCTATATTGTCGACCCCCTACGTCGAGATTCGGCTTGGTAGAGGCGGTAGGCTAAGCGCGTGGTACATACACACCTTTACGGGGCTCAGCGAGGCGGCTGGCCACCCACGCTACCTCGAGCAGCTAAAGGAGCTAGACGAGCACGCGAAGAACATTCTACGAGAGTTAGAGCGCGTCACCACCATGGCATGCAAAACATAGGACACGAAGCACACAGTACAACACGTGTTGCCGCGCTATGATAGCGCCACAGCCGTCGCCACGAGCTTCTCCAGCTCGCGAGTTAGCCTGCAGACCGCCCTGCGTTGCTCATCCGTCTCCGGGCACTCTAGGCCCCGCTTCTCGCTATACACGCGTATAGCATCGTGGCAGGATATGCCCTCGGCCACGGCTATGACGGCCGAGGCCACTGTGCCCGTCCTACCGCAGCCGCCAGCACAGCATATGGCTACCCTGCCCTCACGCTGGAGCAGCTCGAGCGCCTTCCTGGCAGCACCCTTGACGTTGACCCACGGTTCAACGCTGAAGTCCTCCACGGGATAGCAGTACGTGTTAGGCTCCACATCGCAATACTCCTCCTCGAGTATGATCACTGGGGCATCCACATACTCTAGCACCTCGACACACGGCCCACCGTAGACCACACCAAGCCTCGTCTCTACACGCACAATGTCACGCACCACACTACCACCCCCACCAGGCTCGAGACACTATACGATACGGCGTCGCACACCTCCTAGTTCGTCTGTTGCGCTTGTTGCAGGGGCTGGTCGTCCTCCTCCACGCTGGTGATGCGCGTGACCTCCAGGAGTAGTATGCGTCCGTCGTGGCTAGCGGCGACGAGACGTAGTTCTATGCGCACTAGGCTGGGTGCTGACATGTCGGCTGACCATCCTCATACTACCGGCTGCGCGAGTATTTCAGCGTTTCCATCATGGGGGCAGCCATGTACCTATGTTTGAAACGGGCAGGGCGGCCGGCGAAAAGCGCCCTCATGTCATTGTTTCAGGCTCACCTTTAGCCGGTAAACACTGCTCGTCTCGTCCTTCTCTAGAACGCCCTTCTCGACGAGCCTCGTCAACACGCGGTATAGCTTCGAGCGGTTTACCTGCACCCCCTCTTCTGCCAGCCTACGGTTAAGCTCGGATAGCGTTGCGCCGCCCAGGGAGCCTAACACCCTCAGTATAGCGACCTGGAGGTGGTCACCACTAGAGAGTACCGTGGTCAACCTCGTTATGTCCGAGAGGCGTTGCACTATACGCTCCTCGGGCCTACCTTCGGGCTCAACGCACAACTCTATGAGGTCGTGTCTCTCCTCGGGCTGCGCCAGGATAGCAGTGTAGAGCGCGAGCACGAGGGGGCGCATCCCGCTCGCAAGGCAAGCAAGGATCCTCATACCGCCTGGTGCCGAGAGGTCGCGATCCACAAGCTCGTACATGGCCACTATGTTGCCGGGTAGGTTGCGCGGCGGGAGCTTGTGCACCTCTACGTTGACACCCAGCGGGGCTAGGAGCGACTTGAGCGTGTCCAGCGCCTCCTGGGACCTCCTCTCGCCGGTAGGGTCGCCGGTCGCCGCCTGGTAGAGCACAAGTTTGTCGACGCGCCCGCGGCCCAACGCCTCCTTCAGGCAGTGTAGTATGGGCCTCTCGTCAAAGCCTATGACGGCATGTATCGAGTACCCGCCCCGGACCGGAACTTGACCGTTGGCCTCCACTCTCGCCCCCTTAAGTAGGGGCGGCGCCGAGGTTTCATACTTCTGTGCTTAAATACAGGCTCCAAGGCGTACGTACCGCCGGGTATGCGCGTCCTTGCCACGCGGGGTTGACACTTGCCGGGAGTGTATGGATAGGCTTATCGAGGGCGGGTTCAACGGCGTTGTGAGCGTGTTGAGGGTTCTCGCGGAGACGGGTAGGATGGGCCCCGTTGACCGCCTGGGCTTCACGCTCGACAGGCACGTGGCTATCGAGGCTCTCACGGAGGCCATGCGGGTATTCCACGCCCTCGCCAACGGCGCTAGGCTCGTCCGCATTGAGGCTGGCGGCGGAGCCAGGGTGTACAGGTGCTGCGAACTCTACAGGGTCGAGACTGGCGAGCCGTGTAGGGGCGTGAGGGGCAGGGCGCTCGAGGGCGAGTATGCCGGTAGCGAGGTGTGCTGCGTCCCGTGCCCGGAGGCGCCGCGCGACGAGGAGGTTAGGGGTGTTGTGGAGTGCATAGAGGGCTCTAGCTGCTGGCGTGATTTTACACGTGCTCTCGTAGCCCGTGCACTGGCTAGGCCCTAGCGGGGTGGGGCCCGTGGCGTGCAGCGCCTACCTCACGCTAACCGCCAGGCTACTCGTCAACGTAGAGGCTCTCAATATGGCGGAGACTGTGGGTAACCTCGCGAGGCACAAGCGCATACCCATGGTGGTACCCGTTGAGGGCGAGGAGGGTGCAGCCCTCGAGCTTCGCATGATGCCGGCTATCTCTGGGCAGAGCCTAGCGCACGGCTATCAGCGCGTGTTGGCGCGGAGGGCGCTGGCCAAGGGGCTGCCGGTGTGCAAGCTCTGCGAGCAAGGCGTGTTCGTGAAACATGCTAGCGACGAGGTGCTGGAGAGGCTCCGTGGCCTGGGCGACGCTGGCGCGACTACCCTACTACAGCTCGTGAGCGACATGAAGAAGGTGAGGAGGCCGAGTAGTGAGCAAGCTGCGCGGTTCGTGTCTAGCTTCGAGGAGGGGGTTGTGAGGTCGTGTGTGGTTGAGGATGTGGGTGGCTTCCTCTACGCGGGTAGGCTGCCGGTTAGGAGGACCAGCCGCGTAAGCTTCTCGTACATGATACCGTCGCTGCAGTACGTCAACGCTGTTGGTGTTGAGGGTGTGCTCCACGCTAGGCACGACCCGGTGGCCGTCGGCGAACAGATGATATACGTTGTGGAGGTTGGCGCGGCTCTCTACACGTTCAGTGTGCTCGTCGACCTTTGTGGCATCGGTGTCGTGGAGAGGCAGGATGGTGGGGAGACAGTCCTCGAGGATAGGGTGGAGAGGGTTAGGGTAGCTGTTGAGGCTCTCGGGGAGCTTGTGTCCGGCGCTGCTTTCGGCGCGAAGCGCTCCCGTATACTGCCGCACTGGGAGGTGGAGAGTATAGCAGCGGCTGTCGTTGAGGGGTTCCGCTTCCAGATGCCCGGCGGCCACCACGCCGGGTACATAAGAGAGGCTGCCGAGAGGCTATCTAGAGCGTCTAGGCTCCTCGGCGGCTCGTGGAGGATGGCGTTCTACATCCGCGAGTACCCTGTTGGGAGGCTTACCGAGGAGCCCAGCGTGGAGGGGGTGGCGCAGGCAAAGAGCCCCGAGGAGGTGTTCGAGAAGCTGGTGGAGTGGAGTGTCGAGGCGGTTACCCGGGGCTAAAGGGGCTAGAGGCCATGCCGGCGGTTGCTGTCGTGGCGGTGGTCGAGGCTGTCTGGGGTTGGAGTGTCAGGGTGCCGGGCGCATCGGTTGGTGGCGGTAGCCTCCCGTTGCCCCCACCCACCACGGTGATAGGCTCCCTCGCGTATAGCCTCGCTAGGCTGCTAGGATGGCCCGAGACCCTCTACGAGACTGATACAGTCGGCGTAGCTGCCTACTCGTCCGCCCGTAGGCTAGCCTCGGCTGTGCTGTCGGCATCCGCTGGTCTGCTAGAGGGTAGGGTGGTCACGGCGTATGACGTAGTGAGGACTGTGAACATACCGTTCATAAGGCCGGAGAATAGGCGCGACACGAGCCAATGGCTTAGCGTCAACGCGTTCGGCGTCACCATCGCCCCGCGTGCAAGGCTATGCATGGCCATAGTGTTTGACGGCGAGAGGCTAGAGTCGTTGGGTATCAACGAGTCTCTGCTCGAGAAGGCCGCGTGGAGCATCTCCAGGCTGGGGTCGAAAGAGGGTCTAGTGAGCGTGGTTGAGGCTGGCGTGTTCCGCGCCGAGCGCGGCGCCGGCCCCACGAGGCTCTATGGCAGGAGGGGCGTACTCCAAGGCGAGCATATCGTCGCTCTCCGTGCTTGGAGCCCGTGGAGCGACGAGTCCTGGATGGGCCTGCAGAGGCGGGGCGCCGAGCTACTAGAGCTAGAGGCGCCGTTGAGGATCACCGGGCCGGTCTACGAGCCTACGCCCGAGCCCCCGGTCGCCATCGAGGGCTGGAGGGTTGAGGCTAGCGGGTTGCTCGGCGAGTGTGGCACCATACCCGTCCTAGCCTGAGGTGCCCGTCATGGTGTGTAGGCTGCGCCTCGATATACCCGAGGGACTGGTTGCTCGGGACTTCGCGCTCAGCCTCCTCTACCTGGCCGCGCCGGGCCGGGTAGAGGCACGCGGAGAGGACGTCGAGGTCGACATGCCGGATTGTGACGCGCTGCTGGACGTTGTGAGCGACCTCCTCGGCGACCCGTGTAGGCTAGCTGGCTCTTCCCCATCGTCGAGGAGGTCTGTGGCCAGGACTTGTAGCGCGGAGCTACCGCACGCCAGTGAGTTCGAGAAGCTGGGGGCCAAGCTGAGGGCCGGCGTCCGCATAAGGAGCGTGAACGATGCTATCGAGGCGCTCCGGAGGCTATCACGCGGCGAGACGATAGACTCTCCCCGTGTAGACTCTAGGCCGCTCATACGTGCGGAGTACCGCGAGTATGCCAGGGGGTTCGGCGGCGCCGTCCAAGGCGCGGCGGGGTCCACTACGGGGAGGGGGCGAAGGGGGAGGACGCATTCCGTCTCCGTCATCGCGGCTAGGAGCTACCTGCCAGTGTCTATACACGCTCAGCTCCTAGCCGCACTAGGCTACTGTGCGACTCTCGCCGCGTTCGAGGGGGGTGGGCGAACCCACCATCTCCTCGTCCACCGGGGCTTCTCCGACGCCCTCCAGCCCCTACTCCCGGGTCTACACGCCAAGCTACGCCTGCTATACCGGAGGTACATCCAGGCGAGCAACATTCTAGACCCCAGCGTGTACCTTGTCGCGGCCTCCGCCCTCGTAGCCGCAGAGGCGAGCTGCGCCGACATAGAGGAGGGCGACCTTACACTACCCGTAGCTAGGCTGACGCTCAAACAGAGGAGCGCAACACTCGACGTCCTTGAGGAGGCTCCCCTGGGCTCGGTCTACAGGTTGTTGTGTAGCGCGCAGATCGACGTTCAGACTAACCTCCTTGAGCCTATACTCGTGTTGTGGGACGCCGCTATGCGCGGCGCCGACCAGATAACAGCTATACTGAACCGGTACGCTAACAGCCTTCTCGTCGCGTCTATAACGGGTTCGACCGACTACCTGTTAGCCGCTGAGCGTGTGGCTTTCGCGCCTCTAGTCAGCGGCTCTGAGGTGTTGCACGCCAGGGGTAGCACCTGCCTCGAGCGGGGAGCGTGCATCTGCGCCAGCGACTCTACCCTCCCGGTGGGCGCGGCGCTCGACCGCCTCGTTAACTTCGCCCGTATGGCGCTGGAGTCTCTACTCGCACGGAGGTCCATGGGCCCGTGAGGGCAGGCGTGGGTGAGCTGCTGGAGATCTACGAGGCCTCTCCGCCAGAACGGGGGTTGTTCATCGCGCCGACGGGCTACGGGAAGAGTAGCCTGGTAGCCAGCCTAGCTTCTCGCCTCGTCCCCGCCAGGATACCTCGCGTGATACACGCTCTGCCGCTGCGCGCTATACTCGAGCAGCTCTACTCGAGGCTCGTGGAGAGCGGCGCGGGGCTAACCATAGGCTACCAGGCTATGGGTCTCGGGTTGTCGGGCAAGACTCCCTTCATGGCTCCTCAGCTCGTACTAACGACCTACGATAGTCTCCTGGTTAACCTGCTGCGCGGCAATGTGGCTGAGAGGGGGTTGGGGCACTACGAGGCGCCACGTGCACACATCCTCTCATCTCTTATCGTGCTCGACGAGATACACCTCGGCCTCTCGGCGGAGGGTCTACTCGACACCCTCTACACGAGCCTCTGGGCGCTCCGCGGTATGAGGGTGCAGCTGCTGTTAGAGACGGCCACTATGCCACCCGGGATGATGCTGGAGGTCGCGAGGTTCGCCCGCCCCGACCTTATCGTGGCGGTGTTGCCGGGGGATGGCGAGTGTCTGGATAGCCTCGGGTTGAGGGGTGTTACGGGTGCGAAGGTGCACGTGGTTGTGGATAGGGAGTTCTATGAGGGTGTTGCGGCGACATCGTGGGAGTATGGGCTTCTCGAGCAGAGCAGAGTAGCGGATACGGTGGCTACGCTCGCGGAGAGCGGTCGTAGGGTGCTCGTGGTGATAGACTCTGTTGCTGGGGCCGTGGACGTGTATAGGGCGCTTGCGGCGAGAGTTGGAGAAGATAAAGTTGCCCTCATCCATGGTAGGATGGCTCCGTTTGAAAGGGAGCGTGTCGTCAAACGCCTAGACTCTATCCGTGTCCTAGTGGGTACTAGCGCGGTCGAGGCGGGCATAGACGCTGACTTCGATGTTCTCGTGACTAGCGCTGCGAAGCCTAGCTCGCTTCTACAGAGGATGGGTAGGGTCGCGAGGCGCCCAGGCAGACTCGAGAGGGCCGAAGCGTACATTATAGATGATGGTGGCGATGCGAGGCGCCTGCTACTCGCCTTGCAGGGCGTGCACCCGAGGCTACCCTGCCCCTATAGAGGCTGGACGGGATACACGCGGCTACTGGCCGTCGAGGAGGCGCCCAAGCCCCGGTTTGACGCGCGGCGCCTGGCGCTCGCCTACGCCGTGATAGACCCGCGTAGACTCGAGATGCTGCTGCAGGGGTTCTGCGACCTTGTTAGGAACGACCCCCTAGTGCCCCTCGTTCCCAGCGCGTACCTCGAGCGTATCCTAGACGGCGAGCCGCTAGGCATGTACGCCTTCCCTGCTAACCTCTCCACGGTCGCCAAGAGGGGTGGCGAGTGGCTCTCGTGGTGTAACGGGCGGGGTGTGCGCGTCGTCAGCCTGGAGGCTAGAGGGGAGGGCGAGTGGAGCAGCGCAACCAGTTACTCGCTCGACTGTAGCGAGGCGCTGGGGAGATTACTGAGGGAGGGCACCGACTCATGCCGCGCCATACTCGAGGCCATGGAGAGGGAGGGAGTGGCGGCACTCGTGGTGGAGGGTTATGAGCCTGGGGTCGGGCTCGTGTAGCCTCTACGCCTGGGAAGGCGTGACTCTGGAGAGGCACGCTAGGTGTACAGCCGCTGTAGCCGAGAGGCTATACGGCCCCGCATGGCGCTACTCGCTAAGCACGATGAAACTCCCAGATAGCGCG
Organism: Pyrolobus fumarii 1A; assembly: GCF_000223395.1. Taxonomy (GTDB): domain Archaea; phylum Thermoproteota; class Thermoprotei_A; order Sulfolobales; family Pyrodictiaceae; genus Pyrolobus; species Pyrolobus fumarii. The sequence goes on from NC_015931.1 coordinate 405,767, forward strand.
GCAAGCACACTCCTAGACGCGCTCACGCTCTCGGCCCTCCTCCACGACGCTGGCAAAGCACTGTTCGACAACCCACGCTCATTCCGCTGCCACGAGGTGTACGGCGCCATACTGCTCACATCTGCAGCCAGAGCCTCCCTGCGAGCGCACGACCCCAGGAGAGCACTGGCATACGGCCTGGCGGCACTCACGGCATACCTACACCACCACGGCATGGGCAGCAGCAGGTACGCAGCGTGCCTCGCGGGCACCGGGTACCAGGATATACTCCGCAGGTTCCTAACCGGGAAAGAACCAAGATGCCAACTCCTAGTCGAGTGCCTGAAGAGCGCCACCGAGAACGAGAGCATCACAGGCATGCTAGACAAGCTGTGCAGCTACGCATCGCGCGGCACGCGCCTACTGACCTCCGGTAGCCTGGCGGAACAGGCCTCAACCATCGCTATAAGAGCGCTTAGACAACTGGGCGTCAAGCACGACGCCGACGCAATCATCGGCCGCCTATCGACACTACTGGTTGGATTCGTCAGCATCGCAGACAGCGTATCAGCGCTACTCGAGAAGCGCGAAGAGAATCAACCCGCCATCAACTGCACCAGCCCGAGGAGATACCATATACGCATACTCTGCGAGATAACCGGCTTCAAGGGAGACACGCTAACCAGGCTCATAGCCGAGCTGGCCACCACATGCAGCGGTAACACTATCACACCGTCGAAAACCCACGCCAACACTTGTTCACGAAGTTAACACCCAACATGTATCTGTTCTGCCAGAAGTAGCCCCGCACACGAGAGGATCATTGACACACCACACAGGCAGAGGATAGAAGCCAGACGCGAGAAGCCGAAACGGGCAACCCCGCAATCCGCAACAGGCTACTCCTATCCGATCAGCCCGAGCATCTTCAACACGACCGGCAACAACAGCGCCACTAGCGTTAACCAGATGCTGGCTAGCAGCCCCACCATCCACTTGACAAGGTTATCCATCCTATCCTCGAGTCTCCATATCCCCTTCCTCAACTCCTCCATCTGCCTCTGTAGCCTCTCCTCTACCTCCCTCATCTCCCTCTTCAGCCTCTCCTCCATCTCTCTCATCTCGCGCCTTACCTTCTCCAAATCCTGCTTTGTCGCGACATCCCGCAACAACCCCTCCAGCAACAACGAGCGCAGCGTCTCCTCCGTCGCTATGTCCAGCGCCAGCATGCGCGCCAGGCGCCTCCGCTTCTCCGGGTGCCTAGCAGCATCCTCGAGCAACCGGTCTATGAGAGACTCCAAACAAACCCCTAAGCAGTATACGTCACTAATGCCACCACTATATCACCATCGCTAAGCGTGCCGCACGACACCCGCCAAGCCCGAAGACACACGGAGCGCATGGAAAATGACTACTCGGCTGTAGGTGAACTGTCGTATGCAAAACAACCCGCGGATGAGAAGTTTTGTGATGTGAGTGGCTTAACGGCCTGGGTGGAAACTGTGCTCGTTTACGCGACTCTCTTGACTTGTATGCGTGCTAGCCCGTAGCCTCTGCTCTTATGCCCTCCGATGATTATCGTGTTGCCGCTCTTCGCAAGGTACTCGATGAGCATTTGTAGCAGCTTTTCGGCCTCCCGCCACGCCTCATCCACCACCTCGAATCTCTTTCCTATGCCAAGCTCTAGCATCATCTCGTGAGGCTGCTTAACCACTAACATGTAGCCGGTGAACTCAATGCCAGGTTCTACATACTCAACATAGCCGTGTTTGCTGCCTCTTCTCCCCGATGATCCCGGTTATCTTCTCCGAGGGTCTCTCCGCGATGGCCTCAATTATCCTCTCTGCCTTCCACACCTCGATGCCGACTATCCTCCCGTCCCTCACCTCGGCGAAGATATCGTCGGCTATCTCTATAGTATCGTCGACCGGCCCCTCCTCGACGAGGATGTAGAGGATGTCGTGGTCGGGGTCGTAGCGTATCCTAGGCTCGCGTATCTCCGCAGCACCCATGTATACACACCCATCTGCCGCTACTCACCCTACCCTCCTCCACCTCTAACCCGCCAGTCGCGATCACCGTAACCACCACCATGCACCCCTGCCCCTCCTCGGCCACAACGAGCACACGCCAGCTACCGATCCACGAGGCGTAGACCAGGCGCCTCGCAACCACATCATAGTATATCCTGTCGGCCTCCTCCATCACCGCGAGCACCGTAGCCGCGTCGATGCGCCTCTCCCCAGCCAGAGCAGGACATGACGAGTGAACCTCTCACGCACCCGACGCCCAACCCTACTCCCGCCGATCGACGAGTAGGCAAGGAAGCCGCCTTACAGGATAGTAATACCATGGTTGCATCGGGGCTCTATACTAGCGGGGCTTCGGGGCTATCAGGCTGGTTTCGTCTCCACTGCTAGGTCTTCACAGCTTCCCCCGGACCCACGAAACCCTCCTATACTCCCCGGGGATACCCAAATGTAGCCTACAAACGCGGGCCTCGAGGCAGCGTAGATGGCTGCTGTCATCAGGACTGACTCCCTACCCCGCCACGTCCGTCACGTCGCCCACGCCTTATGCCGAGCTCGTCTAAGAGCATGTGTAGTTTTCCGCAGCCTCGAGCGAGTCCACGTCAAGGCTCACGAAGGAGCTTGATTTCGAGCCAGTAGCCGCGGGCCAACGGCAGCTTGCCTACGCCTGGGCAGGGCACTCCCAGGTTATCCTCGCTACCTTCTTGGCAATCTTCTGGCGGGCGACAATCATCGGCACTATTATACGCGCATCGCGGGCTGGCCTCTCGCTCCAGGCGTATAGCATCGTGTACTCCAGGAGACCTCTACTCCTCATACACTCTGCCAGTATTCCAGCTACCCTCGTGGACTCAACCCCGAAGCATGTACAAGTATAGTATAGGTGCAGCCTCGGGTACACACTCCCATACAAGGCTCTCCATACTAGCCCCGGTAGCACCTAGAACCCTCCACGATGAGACTACACAAATGCTCGAGGTCAACCACTCGCCTACACCTCGAGAACATAATCACGTATAAATAGAGTTCTTAATCTTCTCTCGCCTCTCTGCTCTGGCTACCATCCTCAACTTCCAACTCCAGCTCAGTTCCTGCAACTGGCATCTCTCCTAGACTCCGCTCTAAGCACTTGTTAACTGCGTGCGACCTCACCCTCATCGCTATGTTGGTAGCTAACCTCTCTACCTCCTCCGAGTGTAACACAAGGTAGACGGTCCCCTTTTGCTCGAACACTGCATCTAGAAGTTCCACCTTGATAGACGCCCATGTGGGTACCAGGAGGATCCAGCTGTGTTTCTCTCCACGACTGATCAGCTTGTCAATAGCCTCCTTGGCTTTGCTTTTCACTCTCTCCGCTAGGCGCTTAGCAGCCTCGAAGCACTCTTCGGGGTCGCCTCTCGATGTTACGCCAAGTCCAAGTATTTCCTTCCCGACAACCTCGCCTATGATATCGTCTAGCAGGCGTTGTGTTGATCTGCGCACCTTCCTCTCGGAGAGGAGCACCTCTAGGAGTGGCCTGGACTCTGCTTGGGAGTATGCGAGTACCGCGTAGGGAGTCCCCCAGCGCTCGAGCTGTTCCTGGACCATATTATCGCGGGATAACTGTACCAGCACGCCGCCAGTCTCCGATGCAACGCTCCAGATGAGGTCTAATGAGGGGTCAATCCTAGCTATCTCCTTGAGGCGGCTGGACTCTATCGAGGCAAACCCGGTGAGGCCATCCATGTCGAGGAGTATTTCTACTCCGAGCTTGTCGCCGCGAGCGTAGATGCGATAGGCCCTTACACGGACACGTCGAAGCCTATCGGCAACTATGTACTCGTGGGGCTCGCACAGCGTCTCTAAACACACGCCCTCGTTGCCACGCGGGTAGGCCGTAAGTAGAGCCTTAGGGTAGAAGAGCTTCCTTAGCCCGTTGAACTCGGCTAGAACGTCGATGATTTTCTCCTTGGCGTCACGCGGCATCTTGTCTAGGAGCCTCTCGGCTAGGATGAGGGCCTCTACCTCGTCAGGCCTCACGGCATACGGGAGCCTCTCCCAACCCTCTCTCGCTAGCACCGCGTCAACCTCCACCATGCCGTGACCAGCAGCCTGCAGGTGATGCACCAGCTCGTGGAGGAGATCGCCCAAGCCAGCCCCGCTGTACAGTATGACTCGGTGCTCATCGGGCAGGTACCTGCCGCGGATCACCGGGTCCCTATGCTCATCCTCGGCGTTCTCCACCTCCTCGCGGAGGGAGAGGGTAACCCCACGCAGAGGCTCAGCACCAAGCCCGGCGAGGACACTATTGACAGCCTCTAGTAGCCGCTCTTCAAGCCTCCTCAGCCTCTCGACAAGCACCCTCCCCGCCACAACACCCGGAGTCGGCATAACCGGCTACCCCAGCTGCCAGCGCCTCTCCTACCACACGCCCCTGCGAGACTAATCAGCCTACAGACCGCCTTCCCACCGCCCCTAGCCTCAGGACGCAACATGCCCCGCTCCCTGCTGAAGACCCTCATCGCCTCTTTGCACAACACGCTCTCGACTATAGCGATGTCCGCCGAAGCCACCATGCCTGTGCGGCCGCAGCCACACTCACAGCAAATAGCCACCTTGCCATGCTCCTCTAGAAGCTCTAGAACCTTGCACAGGACATTTACGATGCTCTCCCAGGGCTTGACGCTAAAATCGAGCACTGGGTAACGGTGGCTCAGCTCCTCAATGCCACACCACGGCATCTTCATAGTGCCGACAGGCTAGGATCCAAATGCTCCCCAAGACGGCCACGATGCCGCCGGTTATGCTAGGGCTCACCATGTGGTACGTGTAGCCGGATCCTGTCACGCGGCCGCTCCGTCGACCGACAAGAACTGCACGGAGAGCCTTGAGGTGGGGCGGTAATCTGTGACGCTAGCAAAGCCCTCTTTGCGGGCACACAGAGCTTCAGCTGTCACGGGTTTACGGAGCAGTACTGCCTTCTCTCCGCGGCTAGGGCCCCGTCCTAGCGAGAGTGTGGGAATGGAGAGGCCTAGCCTAATAGCCTCACGGCTCGCACGGCATACCTCCGCCACCATGGCATGAGCAGTGAGAGGTACACTACCTCCTGGACGGCGAGAAAGCCGTCATACGAGAAGCTAACCAAGCACCTCGAGCCAGCGACGCCAGCGAGGCCGCACACAGCCAGGAGAGCCCTAGAGACGCTCAACGTGAAGCAAGACACGCACGTCATAGTGGGTAGGCTATCGAACCTCCTAGTAGGCTTTTATTATCAATAGTGGACTGTGTATCAGCGCTCGTCGAGAGCAGGGATGACACGCCACACGAGGGCACGACCCACACAAAGCCCAGAAGATACCATCTGCACATACTATGCGAAATGTCGGGTTACGACAACAGGAAACTAGAGAAGTCCGTGGACGAACTCCTCTCAACATACACCGGCAAAAAAAAAAAATCTCCATGCGAAACTACAACAAGTTCGCCACCCCGAACAGAATGAATAACATTGTGATGTGCGACTATCACAGATGGAGACGCCATGAGGGCGGTTAAGTACACTAGGGTTTCCTTGCCTCCTTTCGACGTCGGTAGAAGTGTGGTAATGAGAGAGCAGAAAATGTAAGATAGGCACCGACGTATCTAGAGTAGTACGCGTTTCAGCATTGCTAGGGAGGCTTCAAACACCTTGTTGATGATTTCTTCACGGACAGCGTCATCGGCTACATTCTTTGTGGCGACACAGTGAGTGGGGCAGGCACCACATACCCTTCCGCTGTCCCAACCAACGATACCATTAACAAATTGCGTGGCACCAGTGTGACACTTGACACTAACTTGCGCCCGACATGTTGCGATATCAACCACGTTGAAGGTGCCATGCTTACCGCAGACAATAAGCGAGCCTACCCTCTCCTTATAATCCTCCAGTAGTTTTGAAGCCATTATCACTACGTACCAGCTATTCGTCTTGCCTATAGGTGTCATTATCACCGGCGACTTTCTCCTCCCAGCTTCCCTACAGTTGCCTACTCCGTAGCCGTTCCCCTTTTGGTTCCGTGGCAAGCCAAGTATCCATGTATGGAAGGTCTCCCCCATGCTCGTCGTGCTAGCGCCACAGTATAACTTCCATACGCTCTTCAGTACTGAACGTGCAATGGCGTCGAGCACGGCTATCTCGTCGGGAGGCCTCACCCGCCTAACTAGTCCAGCCTGCCTAGCCTGCCCCACAGTACCACTTGTAATCAATATTTTGTAGACTTGTTCACTTTGCCGGTAGCCCACTGCTTGCACTGGTAGAGGCAACGGGTGATGTATGGGGCCTATGGTGTGGACATCTATGCTATTCTTTATACGTTCTTCGAGCCCATCCTCGGGTTCCTCAACAACACCTATCTCTACAAGTAGCCGTGCCATACTGATTAATAATTTTTGCGATTTATCCGCGAAACCATGGGCATCGCCGTCCTTCATACTCTTCGCGAGCTCTGACACCAACCTGCCCACTTCAGAGTCAATTAGATTACTGCCGTCAGCCAGCCTCGGTATGAACCTGCCGAAGCCTCTTGCACCACCCCTCCCGAAGCCGTGCAGGGCAGCCGCCAACGCCACAGCTGCTATGGCCAGGCTGGCTAGCTGGCTATGTAGTCCTCTTCCCAAGAGTAGGCTTGCCTCAAACCCGTCTATCCTAAGCTCGACTTGATAGGCAAATCTACAGCTAGGGCTACAGGCGTAAGGCAGGGGCAGTTTCTCGAGAAGCTGGTCTATATCCTCAGCGTTGATCAGATTTAGTTTCACACGGGGATTGGCAACTAGACCTGCAATCGCATAAAGGCATCTATCCCTAGCGATGAGCTCAATGAGCCTCGATAGCTTATCGTTCCTGAGAATATAGTTAATATTGTTTCTGAGTGATTTGCATTCTCTCCCCGTCACAAGGCTCCTAATGATGCTCCGAAGTACATCTGGAAACTTTGCATCGAAAATCTTGGATACCAGCTCTTTAGCACCCTCCTCACTAAGGTTCTTTACAAGCAGATCGTACTCATAGAGCGTCTCTAATACTCCTATCAAAAGTCTAATCCAGCAGACAGGGCTGCGAGCATAACTACGTGTATCAATTCCCTGGAGGATAAGCCTGTAGACATTCTCGAGGCACCTCCTAACTTTCTCCACACACCTCCTGGCATGCCACCCGTAAGTTTCTATGTTAATCGCGGGGTGAACGTGTAACTCGACGATCGATTTTCTTGTATTATGGGTTTCGCCCGTGTAACCGAAAAGCAGGCCTATAAGCTCGTCAACGCGTCGCAGGTCACGCTTGTCCGCCGCTAATGCCGCAGCAACAAGCCTAACAATCCATCTTGTAACCCCCTTTACCGTCTCCGAGTTCAGGGGCGTAACGTATGGCCATCTGTGCTTCATAGTTGCTGTTGAATAATCGCCTCCCCACCAGGGTGTATATGGCTCGAGTATCACCTTGACGATGGTATACCTATCGTTTAACAAGTTATTAATCGTGTTCACGTCAATTACTTGTACAGAGAATCCCGTCATGATTGAAATCACCTCCTTCTTCACCTGTATATAATCAACTCTTTTAGTATAAAAACTGAGTATCCTCTAGCCGTACGCGCGCCAATACCTTGAGAAAGTGCGGTTTTCAACAGTACTGCTAGCATATATTCAGGAGCTGCGACTTTAAGCTTTAACAGGCTTGCAAGCTTTCTCAACGTGTCCTCCGAGTTACAATAGCAAGTGGTGGCTATACACCCTCTAAACACGAGTTTCTCTCTGAGGACCACGTGGACTACCGGTGTTGGTTGCGCCTCGAACTCGCTCCTAGCCTCCCTGTAGTGCGGTGTTATCACGTAGGGTTCGAAAATTGGACAGGATTCTGCGCTATTCTCGCACCCGACGAGTATAGCGTCGGTGAAGACTAGGCATGATGTGCGAGCCTCTAATCTCGACTCGAGGTCGCGTAGGCCTTCACGCCCAAGAAGCTTCTCGAGGAGCATCCTCTCTTCTCTCTGCAGATCCTCAGCCGCACCGAACAGCTCATAGGCGAGATGTATACACTCGCGTTTATTTGAAGCCCTCTGTGCACAGAGAGAGACCAGTGTTGCTCGCAATGCGCCTTTCACGCTTGAGGCGGGTAGGTACACAGTATAAAGCGTCGGGTGAATCGCTACTCCGACCTCGAAGAGGGAGTAAAGGGGGCCGCTCGACACACCCCAGAGGCCTTTCGAGGATAACATCGCCTCGTAGGTTAGTACGAACCCCCTACACATCCTGGCTTCCCGTCTCAACGTCTCAATGAGAGGGTCTCCGGGCGCACAGTACGGTATGCCACTAGGCACAGCTTTAACTTCTGACAACTTCTCGGCAGCCCACTTTTTTAACGCAGCTTGTACTTCTTTCACGTCGCTACTCCTCTGCAGCGTCTCCTCAACAACTCGCAGAGCTTCATCCACAAGCCTTGGGTCGCTTACAAGCCTCTTCAGCCTCTCCCCTAACTCTCTAAACTGTCTCCTGACACTCTCGACCTCCTGCTGCCGCTGTCTACGGTCACGGCCAGACCTTCTTCTATCCTCATTCTTGCTTCTAGCCATACTGGCTAGCGCGACTAATGGAAGTAGATTGCGTAGATACGCATCGAGACTTTGATTAATAACCATTATTTCTCCATGTGAGCGCATCGCTCGCGTCTCTGTCAACACTTGTCACCCCTTGTAGAGACCATCTAGATACCTCTTCATCGCGACGAGGAAGTCCAGTATCATGGCTTTGGATCTTCTAAATGCGCCATTCTCTTCAGCCTCGACTATGGCATTTATAAGGGAGCTCAAATCGACGAGATTCCCCTTTAGAATACCGAGCTGCTCCAAGCCCTTCACGGTTAGCACCAGGATCAGCGTGTAGCCGTCCTGGCTACACTCTCTGTCAAGGTGCCTAGCTATTGTAACATCGCATGCCGTGCTGGCTGCTGAAAGGCTGTTATAGAGGGTTGTGTAGCGGCTGCGATCCGCCTTAGACAAGTGGAATATGAGGGCCGAAGCAACACCATAAGATGCAGCGTGTGATGTTAGATGCGCAGCTCTTGTTGGAAGAGCTTCACACTTGTAAAGCCCCAACACACATCTTAACGATCTTCTTACAAGCTCGTCTTCCACTACCTGCTTTATATCATAACGTTCTCCCCTTGTAAGTGCCTCGAGCAGAGCACCCTTATGCTTCCTAAACGCCTCTCTAGCTTGTTCGAGCCGCCTCTCGTCAAGCTGTCTTCTCTCCGAGCTTATGCTAATATCAAAGCAGTAGTCATCTCCCATACAACTCTGTATCAACATGTATAGCTTGTGTACGAGGCTGCCTGCAACAACGAGCGGCGTGTTGCGCGACAAGGCCATTCACCCTTAGACAACTTTTACGCGTATGATACCCGATGAGAGCGTATACTTGCCGCCAAGGATCACAGTGTCAATGCTCTTTAGGTGTGAGTTAGCGTCAACGTTGATACCGTTTTGTCTACCAGCCTCGCACACCCTATTCTCGTAGATACTCTCCAATACAGCGGCTGCAGTTAGAGATCTTCTCGGTATGTACTCCTCTGTCCATAAAGCTCCCTCAGCTACAGTCTTTGTGTCGATACGGAGCCTCACCCTGGTAACGCGGACGAGGAGAGTGTCTACAAATCCCTGGCCGTCCCCCTCGCTGACGATTATCACGGGCTTACCCTGGACTATGCTCGCTCCGTGTCCTCCCTTACCCCAGTAGGCCTTCTCACTTAGCTTAAGCAACACGTCAATAGCATTCTTGCACTCGGAGAGTTCACCAGGTAGACTCTCAAGGTGTAACTTGTAATCACGTACCGTGAAGACATTGCCGGATACGTTGCCAACCTTGTATGCTCTTCCCTCTTCAAGGCTATAGGCTTGCGAGGCTATTCTGGAGAGGCAGTCTAGAAGACTACCGGCCTTCATTCCGCCCTTCTCACTGCCTATGAACTTGTCACTCCCGGCCACAAGCGTATAGACTCTAAGCACGTCAACAAGCTTCTCGAGCAGCCAAGGTGTGGTTACATAGGCTGTGACCCCTTCTTCGCTCCTAGCGGGCAGGGCATAGACTATCATATCGGTGAATGCCAGCTTAGAGGCACCCTCCTCGCCCTCCTCGGGCTCCGGGCCGTAAAGACAACAGCAGGTGACACAGCCAGCAGCATCCTGCATGTTAGAGACTTGTACAACACGGCTGCACTGTACACGTCCCTGTGCACGGTTGAAACAGTTGTTATGTTTGCACCAGTCTATACAAGCCGTTGAGACCATACACCTAGTTTTAAGCGCGCCTTTGACTTCAGAGCGTGGTATGACTGGGTATCCTCCGGGATCCCTCTGCACCGGAAGATCGACTACACCGGGGCTCCTGCCTGCACCTGGATGCACATCAGTAACGGCTATGCCAAGCATCAACCAAGCTCTGGAGAAGATACCTGACACGTCTTGCCCCCGGGACAATCAAGTCTACACCATATAGAGCAGCCCAACCGAAGTATAAATATAGATGCCTATATATGACCGTACGTAAGGCTCTTTTCTTACCACTACGCAGCGCGTATAGAGTAGGGCCAAGGATAGAGGTGTAACATTGGCGACCACCTCCTTATGCAGTAAACGGGACGATGCAAGCTTCTGGGCCTATAAGCTCGCTGTGCTCTTACACGATGTGCCTTGGAAGCCATGTATCGTTGCAGCTCCGTCACGGAGAAGAGTCGTTACCGGGGGAAGGAGAGGGTATATCCTCGACTGTTGTGGTTTGCGTCTAGAGGTTCCCTCGGAGGGCGAGCTGCTCAAAGAGTATGGGTTGAAAAGCTTAGAAAAGAACGATATCGAGGCGATTGGCGTCCTCCATCTACTACGCAGGCTTCTTGAAGCCAGAGGGTTTAGAGAAGCCTCGGAGGCCCTACGAAGGGTCATTGAGAGCTGGGATAAAGTCGCAAAAGCCGACTCTAGGGCTTCTACTCTTGACCGCCTACTTCTCGGCAGCATATGCCACAAGTTGAAGAAAGATGATGATCCCTGCAATTGCAGATTAGACGACATGAGAATAGTTAACATCTTCAAGCCTCATGTATACTTTAAACTACCTTGGAGAGTGTGCGAGGAACTTGAAGAGAGAGTTGAAGGGTTCCTACGGGGCCTTCTTGAAGCCGTTGATGTGGTCCTTGGAGATTTGAGGGGGAGAGGTGACACAGCCACAGTTCTACGCGTCGTGTACAACGTGGTTTATGCTCTTCTCGAGCCTCTCTGGTACCGATATAACCCCGGATTTGTAGCCCCCGCCGATACAAGGTTCCCGACCCATAGCGTGATAGACCATCTCTACGCGTCTGTGCTCGCATCAAACCTTGTTATCGGGGGCAGGAGCGCAGAGGCTGTTGTGATAGACTTCCCGGGTATTCAGGAGTTTGTCTCGAAGGGGAGGAAGACTAGAGACTATTGGAGCGGCTCTTGGATACTCTCACTACTCGCCTGGAAGGCTGTCGAGCCGCTGGTAGAGGAGTATGGCCCAGATATCCTTGTCTCTCCGGCTGCATCCTCCAACCCATTCTACTACGCATATCTCGTGAAGCTCGTGGAGGATGTAGCTGGCGTCGAAGCCGCTAGAAGAGTGTCGAGCATACTAGCTGAATCGAGCTTCGCATGGAGGAGAGGATGGCCCTCGCAGCCGCTTATGCCTGCCACAACTATACTCATACTACCCTGTAGTATCCCGAGAGACAAGCTGCAGAGGATTGTAGAGAGTGCCGTGAAGGAAGCGTGGCAGAAGCTTGCCGAGAAGGCCTTCGAGTTCCTGGATATCCTGACAAAGGGGACGTCTGGCGAGGAACAAGCAGGCATAGAGACACTCGCGGATATACTCTGCGGCGATAGATGCGAAGATGAGGCACACAGCCAACTAGTGAAGCTCTACAATGATTACATTGAAGAAGTTAAGCGTAAACCCCCAATCTCTCCCATAGTGGCTGTAGCGAATGTAAATGCTGTTTCTTCGAGTGTCACACAGAGGCTATATGCAATCCGGCAGGGTATGCCAGAGATCGAGGATTACGTGTCACTCGAGAAGCTACGTGACATCCTTGAGTTCGACGCCCTTTTGGAGTGTGTCTTTGTCACCGAGAAGCCGAGCGTCGATAAGCTTAGGGTATTGCCGCCTGCAAGGTACATTAGAAGTGTCCATACTTTAACCGAGACAGCGTATAATAGAAGGAGGGTTGTACGCAGGTGTAGCGTCTGCGGCATAATGCCGGAGGTTATACGCGTCCGCAGAGGCTATAGAGGCCATGTAATACTCGATGAGAGAGAGCATCTGTGTCCAGTTTGCCTAGTCAAGAGGCTTCTACCTCTCACGATTAAACGAGTAGTTAGTGAGCTTTTTGGGAGCGTGGTTGGAGGTAATGCCTTCACCCTGCAGGTTCTGAGCACGAGCGATCTTAGCGACTATTGGATGGCTCCTAGGGCTGAGAGGAGGGTCCTAGAGGAGACTGGAGAGAGGTTTGAAGACGCACGAACACTCGTTCTTGATGTGGTTAGGGTTGTGGGTGTTGAACGCGAAGATAATCTGGATCAATTTGTGGATCACGTTGCAGCCACTTTATCCGAGGCTAGTATCAAGCCGGTAGAAAGGCCGCGCCTCGTAGAATACGCTGTAGTCATGGGAGATGGTGATAGGATTGGTAGCGGTTATTGGAGAGGTGACTTAGGAGTAGAGCCCTACGAGTATGTTATGAGTGTCCATGAGGTTGTAAGGTGTGTTGGGGAGGAGGCTGCAAAGCTGCACGCTAAGGTGTTTGAACTGCTTGTAAAGGCTGCTGGCAGAGCCACAACAATATTAACGCCATCGTATATCTATACATTCTCCCGTTCGCTCATGGCGACAGCACTGGTTGACGAGGTTGTTGTGAGGTCTCTCGGAGGCGTCTTAGTCTATGCTGGAGGCGATGACATATATGCTATGGTGCCTCTCCACGCACCTCCATGGAGAGTGGACAGAAAGACATACCTTAACCCAGCGTTAGTCTCTCTGATAGCGGGTTACGCCTCCATATACTCGAAGAACCCGTATAACGTACCGCTGAAGAAGCTCCTAGATAGGCTTGTAGAGCTCCTAGGCTGTAAAGACGGCTGCTGGAACCTAAGTCTCCCAGTAGCAGTTGTGGCTGTATACACTACGAGGCTCAACTATTGGGGCATAGTGGATTCCTGGAATCCAGTGATAGGTGACTTTACACCCGGTTTTCATGTCATCCCGGGTTTGGCTGCAGCAGCTACAGTCGCCTATGGGAGAAGCTATGGACTGAACGTAGCCCACTACCGAGATCCGCTCTGGAGCGTCTATAATGCCGTCCATGAACTTGAAGATATGAAGGACGAGGTGAGTCATGCAAAGAGAAACAAGGTCGAAAAGGATGTAACAATAGCGGCTTATAAAAGACACCTTGGTGACAAACCGTCTATAATACCAAATGTTGATCCTGATGCTTGCAAGGAGCATAGGATTGTAGATGCATTGAGGAATTCGCCACTCGCAGCAACTATCTGGATACTCTCGCGGATTGGGAGAGGGTTGTTATTCTCTCGAAGCTTAATATACGACTTGGCAGAGCCCATTGGCAGCAAAAACTATCAAGAAATGTATGATGAGCTAGGAGCTTCTATAGACGAGATTGTAAGATTATACATACATGTGTTCAGCAGTAATGCTAGACGCAGGCCCAGTACAGAGCTTCTAGAGATGCTTAGAAGGCTTGCCGAACACCAGGTTTTAACGGCACAAAAGAATGTACGTTCCATCCATATAGTCTCAAAGTCGCTCCATAAATTAGCTCCCTAAGGTGGGAGCTATGGCCATCTACCCCATAGGCCTTATTGCCCGAGGTTATACACCACTATTGTTCACATGGGATGGACTCTACACGTTCACAGCCACCGGCCCCTCAGCATCGCCGATGACAAGACCCGTACCGATGCCCTCAACATTCACGGGTATGCTGGCGTCGCTAGCCAACGTTAGCGTTGCAGGAAAAACCCCAGTAGAGGAAGTTGCCAAGCTTGCCGGAGAGGCGTTAGGCTGCAAAGACTATAGGATACGTGGCTATCTTCTCATGCTCGATAGGAGTGTGTGCACTGGAAATATAGGAGAGTTTGAAAGCTTATACATAATGGTTGACCTACGCGGCTATAATCCCCTTTTCTGGGTTGAAAGACTACGCCCAAGCAGCCTGAGCGACTTGATGATCAATGTAGAAGCGTGGGTGAAGACCGGTGTTGCGTTAAGTATCGAAGATAGGGTTGTCATAGGCGCTAGGATGCGTACAAGAAACTTGGACGGCGGCCCCGGAGCCTATACCGTCCTCTACACGCCCCCTGAGATGCGAAAGGCTGATAACAGGATGTGCATAGGAGTTTATGCTGAATTATTCTGTGAGGGTGATGAAAAACCTAAGAGGATTCTAGGTGTACTGGGTGGCGACCGCGGCATCGCTGAGGTGGTAACATCCAAGCCTATCCTGTACGAAAGTCTCAAAGACGAGTGGAATAAGGTGCGACAGCTGACTAATGCGAGTGTAAGAAGCATACGTTGCAGCTTTTATGCGCTACTTGCCTCGCCGTTACCCCTCACTGTGAAAGAGGCAGAGGAGCTAGTAAATAATGGCAAAGTCTTAGGCAACAACATGGAACAAAGGAATGCAACCCTCGCGGCTACATCATCAAGACTCGCTTCGAGACTCGGAGTTAGCAGGATAGAGTTGAGCATAGAGACACCTAGTAGATGGGAGGTTAGAAAACTCCTAGAAACCATACTAGAAGGTGAAGGGGCACTCAGAGAGAAACTCGAGAAGCTGTTACAGCCGCGGCTAACGGCAAGAGGCATAGGATATGACATTGCATATAATGCCCCAAGACCCTACCATGTGATGCTCGAACCTGGAGGGATAATAGCGATTGAGGTGAAGATACAAGACACTATAGGCTCTCAAGCGGATCTCCCGGCTAGGCTCCTCGAGGCCATCTACGTCGAGGGTATAGCAGATGATAGCCTCGCTAAACTCGGCTGGGGTACGGTCATACCAACAACACTACCGAGATTACATCCGCTAGCAGCAACACAATACAAACCTAGGCCTATATGTGTACCCTATGTTTGAAAACGGAGATTGTGCTGGGCGAGATGTCGACTGCAGGGATCAGAGTGGTTACGACAGACAACCCATGTTGCAAGGGTGCCAGGATAGTAGCAGAGACTCCATGCGCTCTTAGACAATTATTCTTTTCTTACCGTATTGAAACTATGTACGAGTTAATACGATATTTATTTGAGCTATGCTTGGTTAGTTAACGTAAATGGTAAGCACTTATAGCATGAGCCTTGGTAATGCAAAGGGGGCATGGTGAATACGGCAAAGAGCTACACTTAATCTCTTACAGTTGGTGGTGATTGTTTTCTTAAGCACTGTGCAGAGTGCTCTGAAGGCGTTAAGGTATCGCGGAACATCCTCTGGCGAAGTTCGTCTGGCCAGGAATTACTTTTTATCAAAAGTTAGTTACAGTTGAACGTTTTACACCGTGTTAAAGTTATGCAGCAAGTACATGTTTCGATTCATTTGTGTTACCTGCAGCTCTCTAGTGCTCTCTTGATCGCCCCCGGTAGGCTGGTATTTACCTAGTGTGACGTTCGCCCATGTACTATCTCCTGGCTCGGTGATAAGGTGCCGTCGTGTATTAGGGGTGTGGCCTTGTATATCATGAGGTTGTGCTTGACTAGTGTCATGTAGGCTTCGAGTATCCTCGTGTTGGGGTTGTCGTGTGGCGTGTCTGGGGCTCCCGGCGGACCTTGTAACTTTCCCTCTATTAGGCTTCTTGCTCTCTGGCTCCCGAGGCCTGTACTAACGGAGCGTATCGTTTGTTGATGTTGACTCGAGACGGTTGGATTTAGGATGATTCTCAAACCTTGTGGCATGATGTGTGACGTGTAAGGGGAAAGCTAATTGGTTTGGAGAGTATGGTGTGTTTGGAGGTGCGAGGTTGTCTAGGGTTATAAGGGTGAGGTACGAGGGGGGTGTGCTTAAGCCGTTGGAGCCGTTGGATTTGGAGGAGGGGGAGGAGGTTCAGGTCGTTATAGGGGTTAGGCGGGGCTCTGTTACTAAGAAGCTTTACGGGATTGCGAAGAGGCGTAGACCGGAGCTTACAAGGGACGAGTTTCTAGAGGTTATCGAGGAGGTAGAGAATGAGGATATTCGTGGATTCTAGCATAATCTTAGCATTTCTTGCGGGTCAGGACGAAAGGGCTTATAGAATTGTTGAGGAGATAGAAAACCACGCAATCATCGGCTATATTAATGCTGTTGTAGTGGATGAAGTTGTCCACGGTTATCTAAGACTAGCAACTGGGCTTAGCTCAAAGAGGATAAGGCAATTGTTGGCGAAGAGAGACAGGAGGCTTGTCGAGTTGGTTAAAAGCGATGTGGAACCCTTACTGAAGCTGTTTATAACCTTACCTATAGTGCTGGAGCCTCACGAGATAATCGAGGCTATGGAAGAGTATGGTCTCATGCCAGCGGACGCGGTAATCGCACTAACGTGCAAACACTACGGCATATATACCATTGCAGCGCTCGACGACGATTTCAGGAGAATCCCGTGGCTCAAGGTAATCCCGTAACCTAGGACACTAGGTTATCGCGTTTCCAACGGTGTAGGCCTCTTATCAAGGATACATGCAATTCCTCTAGGAAGAGGGTTACACGAGGTTATGATTATGGCGGGGCCGCCGGGATTTGGACCCCGGACCTCCGTCTCATCTACCGCACCCTTGATGATTGCAGGTCTTCCCGGCCGTACCCGGTGCAGAGGTCCTCGGTGAGCGACTGGAGGTGCTTGATGCACCACTCGCCACCATCCAGGCCGATAATGCTGGCGATGTAATCCACGTTATGGCTACTCGTCTCCCCAGAGGAGTCCCCGGAGGAATCTTCTCCGCGAGACCCCGTATATCCTAGCCTCTGGGCTCCGCCTCCCGGCGGGCATCGAGGCCTGCTCGGCTACAGCGCTGGCTTCAATACCCGCGCCCGGGACGATGGGTGTATGCTCGAGGCGCTCTCCTAGGGTCGTCGATGTACACGGTCACCATATCCCCGTTTGAGCCGTCGGAGGCTCGCGTGGTAGTCTTGTCTTCTTGTACGCCTCCGGCCCGTGAAGGAGCACCGGGAGGTGCGTGCCACGCTCGGCTAGGCTAGCCAGAGCCCTAAGCTCCTCCGCACGGCTGACGAGATGCGGCTGTGCCGCCAGCCCCCCTACCAACTCGGGCGCGAAACCCTAGCATGCTGGTATTCGTCCGGGGATGGCTTTTCACGGGTCTATCCCTCGTTTGTGTGCCTCCTCGAGCAGCTTGGCTGCAAGCACTACGGGCTTGCTGTACTCCCTCTCCTCGACCAGCCTCCTCACGAGCCGCATATCGACAGTCGCGTACTCGTGTACGACGATGTTGCGGAAGCCTGCTATGCTCTTTAGGAGCCTCGCCTCGGCGTCGTTGATGACGCCTTCTCTCCTAAGCGCCTGGATGGCCTCACGCGTTGTGCTCGGGGTGTAGCCCAGCTCGGCTGCGAAACGCTTAGCCATGTCTATCAGCGCCTGGGCTTGCACCTGGAGGAGGTGGAGGGCGGCCAGCTCCTCGACCCACGTCCTCAGCCCCATCTCTCGGAGCCTGTCGAGCCTCTCCGCGGCCTCGACAACCGTGTTGTAGAGTCTCGCAAGGATGCCCGTGGCCCCCACCTGCGTAGAGCGGCCCGCACCGCAGCCTCAATAACGTTGAGCTTGCGGCTGGATATCGCCTCGTCCTCGCAGACGCCGAGCCTCCTGAGCAGCTCGTCTATGAGCGCCCCCCGATCCACCGTATAGAGGATCACATTGTGCCTCGCGGCCTCCTCTAGGAGGGGGCACGGAGCCTCATCGAGGCCGATCACGTCCACCTGGTCCGGGTCTATGCCCAGGGCGTCCGAGACCGTGAGCATAACCCTAAGCTTCTCCTCCATGTCGAGGTGTCTACCCCCGCAGGGCAGTACGAGCAGGTCTACGTCGCGGCCTACGCCCCTCCGCGCGAGAGACCCTACGAGCAGCACGTGGCAGACCCCAAGCTTACGCCACTCTAGCCTCCTCAACCTCTCCACGACATCGGCAGCATTGAGCAATAGCCTGCGCCGTGCCCGGAGAGCAAGAGCCAAGCCTTAAACGCCTGGCGCGCCGATCAGCCAACGTCGCAGCTACAGCCCTTCGCCGTATGATCGTCGCTGGGCAGGAGCCGCGGCGAGATCCGCCCTCTACCGGCTGTGCCCAGGCTCACCCGCCCGGCACGCCGCTGCGCGGACACGGCAAGACGAGCAACAACAGTATCAGTGTGGCCTTTAGGGCCTCTACGGCCACGCCTATGAGGCTCTCCGTCGCCGCCCAGAGGGGTAGTGACGCGAGGATAGCCAGGTCGAGCGAGGCTGCCACCACGCCCAGGAGCCGCCCGAGGCTGACGCCACGGTAGAGCAGGAAGCCCGCCACGATGTAAGACCAGCAGACGGCGAGGTACAGCGCCACAGTCTCACCGTACAACGCGTAGTGATCCGAGATGTGCAGCGGCCACCCTCCAAGAATTATGCCGAACAACCCGGTAACAATCATGAAGACCGCGGCTAGCCTCACAGGGTTATAGCTCGCCCCGTCTCTCTGCAACGTAAACCCTACTACTACAGACGCGACGCACGAATATTAAAGGAGGAGTTTGGCCCACTTGCCCCTACCAGCGTGCATGGCGAGGCTTTGAGACCACCTCGAGGCCAGGAGCACCGGAGGGCATCACTATGCACGAGTAGCGGTAGGTGCGGCGTCCTCCGTCGAGCCCCTGGCGCTTGCCCCGGACCCGGGCCCGGCGGCGCAACGTCACTCGTCATCACGTGTGTCTCGGCGCGAGGCGGGCCGGATAACGACACCAGTGTTGCGAGCTATCGTCCCTCCGAGGCCGAGCCCCGATCCGCGCCGGGGAAGCGTTAAACTAGTTTCGCTTCTACCCTGAGTGCCCCCAGTGGTGCGGTTTTGCCGAGCATCGAGGAGTATAGGCTGCTGTTGCAGCGTAGCAGGATGTTCCTCGAGGAGGCTCGCGACGCGCTCGCCAAGCAGCGTTACGATCTGGCGGTTTTCCTCGCAGAGCAGGGACTACAGCTCTACCTCAGGGCTCAGCTTCTCCGCGTGCTGGGCGACTACCCTAGAACCCATAGCATCCGGCAGCTCCTCGCTATGCTCTCGAGGGCTCTCGGCGGCGAGGCCGAGAGGGAGATAGCCGAGTTCATGAGGCGCGAGAGGCCCCGCCTCTCCGAGCTCGAGGATGTGTATATAGCTTCTCGCTACACTCTACGCGTCTACACGAGGGAGGACGCCGAGGACATACTATCCACCGTGGAGAGGGTGACAGCCCTTGTCGAGAAGCTACTCAGAGGTACTCCTCGAGACGATGCTCGAGAGGAGACGCATGCTTAGAAACTGGAAGCGGCTCGCGGAGGCAGTAGCCAGGGTCGTCAGGGAGGCCTACCCCGACGCCCGCGTCTACCTAACCGGCAGCGTGGCTAGGGGAGAATGGACCGCAGCAAGCGACGTGGATATACTCGTAGCGCTCGACCATGAACCCTCTCCGCGAGAAGCGGCACAGGTGATAGAATACATCTGGGAGAAGCTAGGCCTACCACCCAACCACCCCCTCGAGATACACGTGATCGGACCCCAAAGCCTCGAGAAGTACAGGAGACGCGCACCCCTCCAACCCCTAGACACCAAGTGAAGCCCCGAACAGGCACAGAGACAACCCCAACCCCATACGAACAGTCACATCCACCCAGGGGCTCCACACCCCTCTTCAATCCGTTCTTGGTTGTTTCTTCAAAGCTCCATATTTTGTCCTCCAAGGCGAGATACTACCGCTTTCTTTCAATTCATTCCTGGTTGTCTCTCCACCCTTAGACCTACGCCAAATGCCTTACTTTCATACTAACCAACTTTCAATTCATTCTTTGTTGTTTCGTCCTCGCGGCGCTAGTGCTACTTGTGCCTGCTCTGGCGGCTAGCATCTTTCAATTCATTCTTTGTTGTTTCCGGCAAATGCAGCACGTTGTAGTGCCATACCTATCTGCATGGCCTTTCAATTCATTCTTTGTTGTTTCCTACAGCCAGTGGCGACGATGGACGATGTGAAGACGCTCCACCTTTCAATTCATTCTTTGTTGTTTCTCGTATACCTGGCGGAGTGGCTCCGTGCTCATTATCGTGTCTAGCTTTCAATTCATTCTTTGTTGTTTCCCGCTACGCCGCACTCGTTGACCTTCCGCCCCATCCCAAGAGTATCTTTCAATTCATTCTTTGTTGTTTCCCGTGCGGGCTGGGGAGGGGCGGGCGGAGACACCGAGGCACAGCCTTTCAATTCATTCTTTGTTGTTTCGAGCCGCAGCAGAGACTCCTCCTGGCCCGGCACCGGGTCTTTCAATTCATTCTTTGTTGTTTCCACTACGACGACTACCAGCCAACAAGCTTCGACAACGACCTTTCAATTCATTCTTTGTTGTTTCCTCACAGCACGTCACCCCACTACCATGACAACCACCCTGCCACTTTCAATTCATTCTTTGTTGTTTCACATAGTGCCGCTTGAGCGCATTGACGACCCGGAGCGGTTCCTTTCAATTCATTCTTTGTTGTTTCCCGCCCTGCTGTACGCTATCAAACAAAATCCGAACATACTGCGCCTTTCAATTCATTCTTTGTTGTTTCGTGCGCATGCTCGTGCTAGTCACCCGCGGATTGCACTACTTCCTTTCAATTCATTCTTTGTTGTTTCTTTGGTATCGGTATTCTGCTTGGTGCAATTGCTAACGCCACCAACTTTCAATTCATTCTTTGTTGTTTCCTTATGCCCTCTTTTGCCCACTTGCGGAATAGCTCTATCCACTGACTTTCAATTCATTCTTTGTTGTTTCTACGAGGCGCCCGACTGGCACCCGGAGGGAGTCACGGTAACCGTGCTTTCAATTCATTCTTTGTTGTTTCTGGGCAGCCGCCAAAGCCCGTCTATGCCAGCGGCGGCTACCTTTCAATTCATTCTTTGTTGTTTCTAGGCCTGCTAACACCCTGGCTCATACTAGGAGCAATGGCGACGGGCTACGTCTTTCAATTCATTCTTTGTTGTTTCCTGGCCCTGCAGGTCGATCACTGGGGTTATCGTGGTGTTCTTTCAATTCATTCTTTGTTGTTTCAAAAGATTGCTAAATGGCTCGAAGAGGACTTGTCTGACGAACTTTCAATTCATTCTTTGTTGTTTCGGGTTCATAGCATGGGCGGTTGGTATAGACGCCGAGATGGCCAGGCTTTCAATTCATTCTTTGTTGTTTCTAAGGGCGAGGAGCGCGAGGTTGACATGTGGGTCGTGCTTTCAATTCATTCTTTGTTGTTTCCTCGTCGCTACCCTCGATGAGGTACGGTGGTAGCATGAGCGCTGTCTTTCAATTCATTCTTTGTTGTTTCGCTCAGGTCCTCCGGTGCGTTCTCCAGCGCGTAGTTAACCTTTCAATTCATTCTTTGTTGTTTCGGGCGGACAGTTCTTCCACTACACGGTGTTGTCGTGGCTAACGCTTTCAATTCATTCTTTGTTGTTTCTATGCCTCGCGCCTTGGCCCAAGAACCTATATCGCGTACTCGTGCTTTCAATTCATTCTTTGTTGTTTCCCAGGATGGCCGCCGCGGCGGCAAAGATGTCCGCCTCTACCAACTTTCAATTCATTCTTTGTTGTTTCTCGGCTCGGCTTCCGTTCCTAGAGCGGCGGTATCGCCTAGAACTTTCAATTCATTCTTTGTTGTTTCTATGTAACGCCGCGTTTCAGTGGCATGACGATGAGATGGGTGCTTTCAATTCATTCTTTGTTGTTTCACGAGAGCGGCGGCACGATATGCGAGTGTGAAGCCGACGATGTCCTTTCAATTCATTCTTTGTTGTTTCACAGGGCCTCTCTACTCGACGCCAGGAAGCTGGTAAGGGTACTTTCAATTCATTCTTTGTTGTTTCCACGTTCTCCAGCCACTTTAGGAGCCACTCTTTCTTCTCCCCTTTCAATTCATTCTTTGTTGTTTCCCATGCGGCGGCTGCCGCTTCTCCACCAGCCGTCTTCATACTTTCAATTCATTCTTTGTTGTTTCCTCGACCTTATCGCATGGCATGCAGTGAGCATGAGGAATGTCCTTTCAATTCATTCTTTGTTGTTTCCGCATACCCTCTATACGCGGTGCGGGGATCCGGAAATGGTGGCTTTCAATTCATTCTTTGTTGTTTCCAGGCTTGGGTCGTGTCCACGCCCGAAGTCCGGTATCTTGCCAGGCTTTCAATTCATTCTTTGTTGTTTCACGTAGCTTAGGGTCGAACATGCCAACCGCTGGCTCTGTGTGCTTTCAATTCATTCTTTGTTGTTTCGAGGCTCTGGCAGATGGCCAAGGGCAGTGCTGGCAAGAAGCGGCTTTCAATTCATTCTTTGTTGTTTCCGTCCTTCGCGGGTTTACGCGTGGGGGTGCGTGGGATGGAGGCCGCCTTTCAATTCATTCTTTGTTGTTTCACACGCGTTTTTTCAACTTGCGCGACCTCGCACATCACGATCTGCCTTTCAATTCATTCTTTGTTGTTTCTTACGCGGTAGGCCCACGCGGAGGTGGTCGCGGGTGAAGCTTTCAATTCATTCTTTGTTGTTTCTATCGCGACAAACGTGCGCAGTGATGGACGAATATACCTCCTTTCAATTCATTCTTTGTTGTTTCACAGTGGAGGTGAGCAAGCCATCCGACTGGTCTAGGAACAGGGCTACTTTCAATTCATTCTTTGTTGTTTCATGGGCTGTGTCGCGAGAACTGCTACCACGCGTGTATCATGGCATTGCTTTCAATTCATTCTTTGTTGTTTCCCGTGTGTGGCAAAAGTCGAAGGCAGAGGCGGCTACAAACCAACTTTCAATTCATTCTTTGTTGTTTCCTTGATTCTCAGCGCCACGAACGACGCTCTAGTATCGTCAATGACCTTTCAATTCATTCTTTGTTGTTTCAGGCTGAACAGCTAGCACGGGGGAGGACACGAGCCATGAACGACTTTCAATTCATTCTTTGTTGTTTCGTGACGGGGTACCTAGCCACGGTTGTCACCTCCTAGATGTTCATACTTTCAATTCATTCTTTGTTGTTTCTCGCGGTAATAGTCCCCAGCGTCCGGGTCCACTGGTATCTCGACTTTCAATTCATTCTTTGTTGTTTCACTGAGGCCAGGGAGGAGCGGGAGCAGAAGCCCAGCGAGGCTTGCTTTCAATTCATTCTTTGTTGTTTCCGCGCGACGTTATGGTCGTTCCCGCCGCGTCCGCCTCATCTTTCAATTCATTCTTTGTTGTTTCCTCGCTTCGAGAGGATAGTGATAAGGTGCGAGCCTATGACGCTTTCAATTCATTCTTTGTTGTTTCGTTAAACTAGAAATGAAAGCGCAAGGTTGTGAAAACGGGTGCTTTCAATTCATTCTTTGTTGTTTCCCCAGAAATATCTCGAACCGGAAATATCGAGCCCCGATAGGGTCACATTCCTTTCAATTCATTCTTTGTTGTTTCCTCACCCACCCGACCAGCGACCCATCACTAGCATTGTAGAACTCCCTTTCAATTCATTCTTTGTTGTTTCGTATTTGCACCACCAGCCGCAAGGCAGTATATGCCGCTTTTTCACTTTCAATTCATTCTTTGTTGTTTCCGCCTGGAGGTCTTCTGCGAGTGCAAGGGGTGTAGAGCCACTTTCAATTCATTCTTTGTTGTTTCATGATCTCAAATCGCGTCTCTTTACCGCCGCGATCCTCTCCAGGCTTTCAATTCATTCTTTGTTGTTTCCATCAACGCTGTATCGTTCTTCCGCGATACGCCAAACCACTTGCTTTCAATTCATTCTTTGTTGTTTCGGATGTTACAACCCCAATAGTACCCAGTGTTGCATGTTCTCTTTCAATTCATTCTTTGTTGTTTCCGCGAGTGGTGGTTCGTGAAGGCGCGTCGCATAACCGTGCTTTCAATTCATTCTTTGTTGTTTCCGCAGTTCCTGGCCACTGCCCGCCAGGTGCTAGAGAAGCTCGACTTTCAATTCATTCTTTGTTGTTTCTTTGGCTTCTCTTCATCCTCTAGACAATCACCGAGAATCAAGTCCTTTCAATTCATTCTTTGTTGTTTCATACATGTATGGGGTGGAGGTAGGTGATGCGACCAGTCATAGGCCCTTTCAATTCATTCTTTGTTGTTTCGCGCAAATGCTCGATACGTCCGCGGGAATATCCGCCTGTAGGCCTCCAGCTTTCAATTCATTCTTTGTTGTTTCAAGTCCGGAATCTCGCTGGAGATGCCGAGGCGCGGTTTCGACTTTCAATTCATTCTTTGTTGTTTCACGGCCGCTGGCATATCCTCGCTCAGTAGCGTAGCTCCGATCAACTTTCAATTCATTCTTTGTTGTTTCCTGAAGGTTATGCTGGTGGTGTATGATGGTGGAATGCCAGTTACTTTCAATTCATTCTTTGTTGTTTCTGCATTCTTGCCATGTAGCTATAGGCCCTTCCCAGTATTTATTCTTGTCTGTCTTGTCTC
Source organism: Pyrolobus fumarii 1A (assembly GCF_000223395.1). GTDB lineage: Archaea > Thermoproteota > Thermoprotei_A > Sulfolobales > Pyrodictiaceae > Pyrolobus > Pyrolobus fumarii. Next base: position 430,478 of record NC_015931.1, read on the forward strand.
TGTTTATGTGCATTTCGAGAGATAGTGTGCGCCATGGCTGCCTGTGGGGCACGGTCCAGCGGTAGTACCGGGGTTATAAGCAGGGTAAAGTCTAAATACTGGATTGCAACAGTTTGGAGTATGTCCCGACCGCTGATAGTACCATGGGTAATGGTCCGCGGGTAGTACCGGGAGTTTAAAGGGTTACGCTAGAGGGTAGAAAAGGGTTGTGTCTAGGATGTGGGAGTTGCTGATTGTGTTTCCGTGTTTTGTTGTGTGTAGCTGTTGTGGTTGCGAGTTGTAGGTGATGTCTCAGTGTGCGCCTATGTCCGGGTTGTGTAGTGAGTTTGTTGTTTTACTGTCTCGTGTTGTGCTTGTCGCTTGTGTTGTAGCTTCTCTGTGCTGCTCTCTGGGCGCCCATTGTGCCTCTAGGAGAGGGTTCTTGCCATGAGACCGTGGGGTATGGTCCCGCTTTTGCCTGGGTTTGGCCTGGTTAGATCGTGGGTGTTGAGCCCGTGGGCCGTGGTGGCCGTGCCTGCAGGGTACTACCGTGTCTTGCTCTACCTCGTCTCTATCCTGGTTGTCCCGAATCCTGCTGCTCGGCTGGCTCCCATGCCCATTACCGCTGCGTGGCTGAGGAGGTGCTCGGTTGTCTCGGTGTCTTCTGGCGTCGCGTCCTCGACGTAGAGCTTGGTGTAGCCTACTAGTGCGGGTAGGAGCCTGCCGCTGTGTATGTAGTAGCGGAGTCTTGTTGTTCTCCAGGTGGCTGGTGAGGGTGAGAGTGTCCTCTCGGCGGCCTCCACCATCTCGAGGGCTCTCCTGTGATCGCCCTCTGCTAGCTCCAGGGCGTTGACGTAGAGGAGGTATGAGGGTGCTGGTAGTAGCCTCTTCCAGCGGGAGCCGGGGCGCCAGGGGTTAACCGGCAGCGTGGGCGCCATGAGGGTTATCTTGACGCTGGTGGCGTCGCGTAGCCTGATTATGGGCTTGCCGCCCGGATCGTAGGTGGCCACCCTCCTGGCGTCCACGAGCTCGACGCGCAGCGTGTGCATCGAGAAGTCTATGTTGACGCCCTTATCCAGGCACGAGACCACCTCGTCTATCACATCCTCGAGGCCCGGGCCGAGCCCCACGTGGAAGGCGAGGGTGGAGCCGCTCTCGACCACTGGGTACTCGGTGCTCCTGCCGTCCCAGGAGCCGGGGTAGACCGCCTCGACCCTGCCGCCCTCGACGCGGAGGAGGGGTGAGAGCGAGAGGGGCTTGGGAAGAGTCAGCCCATCGTGGTTCAGTATGAGGGCGGCTGTGCGGGAACACGTGGCCACCAAGCCCCTCACGAGCTTACCCGTGTAGTCCGTGACGAGGAGGGGGCCGTAGCCGAGCCGGAGCCACAGCCTCACCCGCAGCTCCCAACGCTGGAATATCGTCAACCAGCCGCCGGCCCCTGGCTCCAACCACACGAGAGGCGCGTATAGACATAGAGGCGGCAAAGAACCCAGGCAAACAGTCACCAGTGCACCAGTCTCTACCGCGCTCCACACGGAGCCCCAAGGATACCCGGCATCATGCCCGTGTGTGACCGCGGCGGCATCGAGAGCAGCTAATGGAATCCAAGACTAGTACGAGAGCGTCGATCACGTTGGCCCTAGTTCACTAGGGGAAGGCGAGCAGAGGGTACACCGTGGTGCCTCCAACGGGCCAGGTTAGGCCCTACAAGTCGTCCCGGCGATAGACGGTGTAAAGGACTGCTGTTTGTTTGGGCTGAGAGATTGTGTGGTTAGTGAGGGGCTGGTAAGCCTGGGACGGGGTGCTGGGCTACTGGCCGTCAATGCTTGCGGCTGTGCTCTATCCTGGCCCGGATCTCCTCGACCAGCTTCTCTGCCTCGGCTAGTACGGCCTCTACGTCTCTGCGTGTACACCAGCCCTCGTAGAAGCAGGTGTGGAGGCTGTTGGCCTCGCGGAACACCCTCCCTATCCACTCTCCCAGCTCGCGAGCGACAACATCCTTGTACTCCCATAGCTCGCCGTGGCTAGCCAGCCTCCTCCCATCCCTCCAGGCCGCATACGCCTTCACGGCTAGCGCCACAGCGCCCCAAATCTTCTCAGCAGCCTGCCTATGGTCGCCCCTACCCAGCTCTCCCCTCGCCTGCCCAAGGAGCAGGCTAGCGGCCTCGATGTAGTCCAGAGCCCTCTCCCTCGGATCCGCCTCCCGCTCCACAAGCTCGATGATATACTCCTCGACCGTCACACCTAGACGCTCAGCCTCCCTCTTAACCCTCTCACCAACCCTAGGGGGGAGCACGATAACCAGACCAGCCAAGACCCTACCATCCCCAGTCTTAGGGGTAGGCAGTACGCCCCACAAAACGTGTAACACATGAACCTGAGGCGCTGCAACACCCCGGCTTGCCGAGCCGGTTCCCTGGGTCCGGGGGCGGTCCAGGGCTTTCGAATAGTGTCACTGTAGACTGTACCGCGACTCCCTTGCCCGGCTGGTGGTGCTGGCCAGCGGCGCCATGCGCTTTAATTTTATGCAGCGACGCTACTGTCTTCGTTGCTGGGAGTGTCTTGGCGTGGCTTCGTGGCGTAGGGTTAGGCTGGTCTTCGCCCCTGGTCTCACAGTAGAGTTTGTTGACCGCGAGCGTGGTTTGAGGCAGGTTGAGGGTCTCGCCGGGAGGGGTACGAGGTTCCCCGTGGTGATCTATGGGCCGGAGGGTTGCGGGAAGACCGCGTTTCTCCGCCAGGTTTTCGAGGTTTTGAAGAGCCTCGGGTATAGCGTCGTCTACGTGAATCCGCTCGGGAGGGAGGCTGGGGAGAGGCTGCTGACGACGGAGGATGTGAGGAGTCTCGTGGGCGCGTTGGCCGAGTTTGCTCTTGGCGGTGGGGCTGCGAGGCTCGTAGACGCGGCTTTGGGAGTCGCGTCTAGGCTGTTCGGGCGTAGCAGGAGGATAGCGTTCATAGCGGATGACGTATTCCAGGCTATTGGTGTCGAGGAGGCCGAGTTGTACGTCAAGAGGCTGTTGAACCTCATCGAGTATCCTCCGGGCGAGTATGAGAGGATTGTTGTCCTGGTGGCGTCTAGCGAGGGCGTCACGAGGGGGAGGATCTCTAGGCACAACTGGGCGAAGCTCATGATGATGTGGAACATGCCGAGGAGCGCCCTGGAGGAGCTCTACGAGCAGATACCGGGCGCTAAGCCGGGCTTCGACGAGGTGTGGGCCTGGACCGGCGGAAACCCGAGGTACCTGAGCCGACTCTACGAGGCCGGGTGGCGGGTGGACCGCGTGATAGAGGAGATCGTCGCTGAGAGGAGGGTGTTGCGGGCGCTCGCCCGGAGGTGGAGAAGAGAGCTGGAGGAGACTGTCAACGACCCGGACTACCTCATGGAGGAGTATGAGAGGGTGGAGGGGCTTGCACGGAAACTGATAGAACTCAACATGGTGGTGGAGGTCGTCGAGTACCGCAGCGAGGATCTCTGGATAGACACGCCTCCGCCCGAGAGGGACCCGGAGCTGGGCATAGGAAGGTTCTACGCATGGGCGACCCCGCTTCACAGGGAGGCTGTCAGGAGGATACTCTCCGAGTATTCTCTGAGCGGGTGACGCTAGCGTAGAGTAGCCGCGGCTAGTGGTGCGCGTCGGGCGCCCGTGGGGCTCCTAGCCCTCGAGCCTATCGGTGGACGGCATGGCCTCTATGCTTACCGCGCCGAAGCCAGCCGCCCTCCCGGAACCCACCCCCATGACCACAGCGTGGCTGAGGAGGTGCTCCACGGTCTCTACCTCCCCCTTGCCCACCCCCTCTGTCTCGACGTGGAGCTTCACATAGCCTATCATCGCTGGGAGCCTGCTCCCGTCGTACAGGTACCAGTATACCCTCGCGGTGTCGAGGGCCGCGTGGCTGGGGGATAGTATCCTCTCGGCGGCGATCAGCGCCCTCTCGACGAGAGCCGTGTCGGGGTCGAACATGTCGTGGGCGTTCACGGCCAGCAGGTATGAGGGTGTGGGCAGCAGCCTCTTCCAGCGGGAGCCGGGGCGCCAGGGGTTAACCGGCAGCGTGGGCGACCTAAACACGATCTTGACCGCCTCTACGCCGTCGAGCCTGACTATAGGGTCGCTGTGCGTGTCGTACTCCGCTATCATCCGGGCCTCTACGGGCTCCACGGTGATAGCCGCTCCGCAGAACCTCACCGAGACGCCCCGCGAGAGGCACTCGAGCAAACGTGGCATCTCGTTAATCAAGTCGCCACCAGCACCAACCTCGAAGAAGACCACCTCGCCGTCTTCGAGCACCGGGGCCCGTATCTTGTCGCGTTGCGGGCCGCCCGGGTACACCGCCTCGACCCTACCGGGGCCGGTCACGCGGAACAAGGGCGTCACGGAGAGCCTCTTGGCCACGCTCTTCTCCGAGGAGGAGAGTATGGACGCGAACCTCTCCGAGCACACCGCTAGGAGGCTCTTCACGAGCTTCCCGGTGTAGTTGCACACGCGTAGAGAGCCGAAGCCATACACCCTAACCGTGAAGGACCATCGCTCGAACCTAGCCACTCTATAGCCCCCGTGCACAGAGGAGCAGGGATTCAAGAAGGGTTTTCGAGCAGGATTTGCGGGAGACGCGCCCTGGTGCAACACCGGGGCGGGTGTGCAGCCCAGCGACCTCTCTACCCGTCAACCCCAGGGTCTACCCGCACATGCCTATACCTGGCTAGCATCTCTCTACACTCCTCATCACTATGCACGTGCAGCTCTACGGGGTAGTCTATCGGGAGGCCGTGCTTATCGAAAGCCTCCTTTAGCACCGCGTGCTTCACCAGCCTCGGGTCGGCGTCCTCCTCGAGGCACAGGAGCACATCCACATCGCTGAGGACTGTTAGCCTGCCCTCCGCGGCGCCACCGATGACATACACTCTGGCCCTCAACCCGAGGCTCTCGACAGCCCTGGCTATGGCCTCGGCAGCCTCCCTCCACCTCCTCAGGTACTCTACGTGGTGCCTAGCCCAGAGCACGCCTCTCGACCTCCTCTAGCAGCTCGAATAGTCTCTTCGCGGCCAGTATCACATCCGCGACCTCCCGAGCCCCCAGCGTAAAGACCCCATAACGGGCCGATGTATAGGCGTCCTCAGCGTCTATAAGCTGGTCGCGGTACTCCCTCGTGTACCTCCTGACCTCACCTGCGAGGCTCCGGCACCCCAGCTCCTCCAGCACACGCGCCAGTATCCCGAGCAGCTCGCGGAGACCGTGTATCCTCGGCATTTCGCCGGAGAGGCGGAGCAGAGACGCTTTTACGCGCAGCTGCATAGCCTGCTCGGCGCAGAAAGCGGCGATGTCATACCGCCCTCTCTCCAGCAGCTCGCGAGCCAGGGATAGGAAGAAGCGTGCACGATCCTTCAACAGCTCTACACGCTCACCACTACCCATCACGCACCCCGAAGAACCGAGAAACACGAGAACATTATACACCATGACGCCGCCATACAGCTGGTACACCGACAAGACACTATGGCCGCGCGCATAACCGCGGGGGAGGACGCCGCTGCTCGAGACGAGCGTCCCGCTAGACCCGTCAAACCGAGACGAGGTTGGATAGCCGAGAGGAAGAGCACGGTGACCCCCAAGACGCGGCGAGGCGCTACACGCGGCCTCGTAGAACTATGGGCTACACTATGCGCATCCAGTACCTAGACGCGTCTCTCAACACCACGCTCTTCTCGAGCCTGTCGCGAAGCTCCTCGGGCGTGAGGGGTATGAGGGTCGCGTCCCTCTCCCACCTCCAGAGCCGGTATAGCATAGAGAGCCTCTCCTCCATAGTGTAGCGCCCCCAGTCCCTAGATACTATCACGAGGTCGACATCGCTCTCGGCGGTGTAGTCCCCCCGCGCTATACTGCCGAAGAGGTAGACCGCCTCTACCCTCACGCCGCGCCCCCTGAGCTCTACAGTCAGCTCCTCAACCCACCTGCGTATCTCCTCGAGAAGCCTCCTCCACTGCTCTCTCCGCCGCCTCAACAACTCTCCTAGCGGCAGCCACTGCTCTCTCCGCGGTTCTCCCGCTGATAACTTCATCCGGGAGGCCCTCCACGACATCCGGGTACCTCGCGACATAGTAGTATTGTGTCAGCTCGTATGCGTCCTCCAGTTCCTCCCTGCCTAGCCCCAGGTTGGAGCCTAGCTCCTCGAAAAGCCTCCGGATGCTATGCGTCTTCGGGAAATAGCCTTTAAGAGCGAGCAAGACAGCTTTAAGCGCCTTCTCGGCAGCCTGCTGCGCCCAGAACACGGCGGCCGCACGATCACCCTCCCTAAGGCTACGCTCGGCACGCTCAAGATCCCTCCTTGCGAGCCTCAACCACCATAAAACCTGCTCCCTAACCACCCTCCACACCCTTACAGCCGCGCCACTACACAGCATCTATACACTACATGACAGCCAGGCAGCTACCGCGCAATGGGCCCTTTGTAGCACCGACGCCAACCCTACTCATACACCACCCCCACAAAAACACCACCGGAAAACCAAGAACAACCAATGAACGTTAGGACCTCGACTCACACCATACCAACGGATCACCGCCCAAGCTCCCTTTGACGCCAGGCATCCCACCAACAATACTCACCTCGAAGAACAGAACCTCACCATATCCAGCCATATCCGCAGCACCCTCCCGCGTAACAAGCCGCCCCTTACACAGCCTCAACCCTGCCAGGCCAACCACACGGAACAACAGGAGGGTAACAGACAGCCTCTTGGCCACACCCCTCTGCGACAGGGGAAGGGACACCAACAAACCTCTCCAAAACATATAACCAATAAATTTCCCACAGACTCATCACAAGCTTAAAAACAAATACACTAGCAATCCTTATCTACCCTCTACAACAATATTTTTAACCCCTGGTACTACCGGTGGACCGTCGCTCACGGTCCCATGGGTGGATGTGAGGTACTCCCGACCGCTGTAATCCGGTATTTAACCCTTGCCCGGCTTATAAACTCGGTACTACCCGCGGACCATACCCCACGGCCATCTGTGCCCGGCACGACTACACTCAAATCACAGAAACAAAGACAACAGAGAAAAGAATAAATAGAAGAGAGACCCTATAACCACACGGCAAGAATGCAGAAACAACCAAGAATGAATTGAAAGCTTCAGCGCGTAGTAGTGGCGCTCGAGACTCCTTGGCGAGTAGGAAACAACCAAGAATGAATTGAAAGTTCATCACGGTCGGTATGAGTGGGAGCGGCGGGTTTGGGAAACAACCAAGAATGAATTGAAAGTCCAGGTGCTCGATGGCCCATAGTGGCGCCTCTACAAGCGCGAATGGAAACAACCAAGAATGAATTGAAAGAAGGATGCGTTCGAGAACTGATATCGCGTTGTCAATTTCCCTCCGGGGAAACAACCAAGAATGAATTGAAAGGAGAGGAAGGCTGCCCCGGACCTCGTCCGCTCTATCGTCGATGGAAACAACCAAGAATGAATTGAAAGGCTATCATCGCCTCCAGTTTGGCAATGATTTGGTCAGCCTGTGAAACAACCAAGAATGAATTGAAAGAAGCTTCTTGTACGTCTCAACGTCGGCCTCAACGCGTATTACTTTCGAAACAACCAAGAATGAATTGAAAGGCGACGTACGCGATGTGTGGCGACTCGTTGAACTGTGTGTTCTGCCGAAACAACCAAGAATGAATTGAAAGTACAAACTCGTAGTTCTCTCCGCCACGGTTTATAACGATGAGAAACAACCAAGAATGAATTGAAAGTGCCTCGAACCTCGCGGCGGCCCTGTTATGGTTCGTGGCGGTGTGAAACAACCAAGAATGAATTGAAAGAACTATGCTCTGTAGTAGCCTGGGAAGCTCCGCGCTCATCCCGCGAAACAACCAAGAATGAATTGAAAGTAGTACACGCAATACGGCATTGCACACCCACCACGCGTACACTCTAGAAACAACCAAGAATGAATTGAAAGTAGTGTGGCACGACAGTGGCTATGACTTAGTGCCGGGCTATAGCCAGAAACAACCAAGAATGAATTGAAAGGTGACACTATACAACATCACGGACGTCGTGAAGAGGAGCGTGAAACAACCAAGAATGAATTGAAAGTTAACCCGGCCGCGCGCCGCGACGATCTCGAGATCGCGCCGGCGGAAACAACCAAGAATGAATTGAAAGGTGATAAAGTACGGCGCGCAATACGGCACCGGGTTCTGGATTGAAACAACCAAGAATGAATTGAAAGTGATCTCCTGTGGGTTCGGTTTCTCCACCCTGATCTCGACATCAGAAACAACCAAGAATGAATTGAAAGGTAGCTGAGACCATAGCGTAGCCGGTAGAGTTGTGCCACGGGAAACAACCAAGAATGAATTGAAGATGTTTAGGGTGGCTGGCTTGGTTGGTCTGGTTGCGTCCGCGTGTTTTGCCGGGTGGGTTTCTGCGTTGCGGTCATCCTCTGTAGGGTGTGCACATTCTTGGTACGGGGCTTTCTTGGGGGTCGCCGTCGTAGGTTATTCTCCCGTCTTGGAGTATGATTACGCGTTGGAAGTCTAGCCCTGGGTCTATATGCGAGGCTATTATCGTTAGCGTGTATCTCTCCTCTGCCTGCTCGGTTATGAACTCGCGTATCGCCCATATGGAGTCGTAGTCTATGCCGTTGAACGGCTCGTCTATGAGGGCGACGCGGGGTCGCCGCGCGTAGGCGAGTGCTAGTTTCACTCTCTTCCTGTACCCGGTGGAGAGTGTGGCGTACCTCTCGGCTAGTACCTTCCGGAGCCCCAGGCCCTCGATTACGTCGCTACAGTCGTTGAGGCACGTCATGTCGAGTAGTTGTTCGACTGTGGCGTCTGGCGGCTCTACACTGTCGAGTAGGAAGCCTAGCCGGAGCTTGGACCATGCCTCCTCGACGCTCAGCCGTTCGCCGCCCACGTTGTATTCTATGCGGCCGCGGTTGGGTCGCAGCACGCCGGCCATCAGGGAGAGTAGTGTGGACTTCCCGCTGCCGTTCGGCCCCGCGACAAGGACTAGCCTCTCCCCGATCCTCAGCCTGTCGATGCGGAGTGTGAAGCGCCCCCTCCTCTTCACGATGTTCTCGAGGAGGATCTCGACGTTGGCCACGCTACCACCCCGTCCTCGAGACTATAAGCTCGCCTACGTGCGCCGTGTAGGGCGGGACACGCGCATGGACTATGATGATCGTCGGCGAGTGTGTGTAGGCGCTCGTGACGCACCCCAAGCCGGATAGGACTTTGACGCTGGTGTTCGCGTGGGCTTGTGGGCCGCCAGCCCAGACTAGGGTTATGTTCGCGCCGCTAACGCCGTGGAAGCATACGGTGTACCTACCGGCGCCGAGCCACGCGCGGTACACGTACACCGCGTCGACGCTATAGGGCAGCAGGAGCTGCTCGACCGCGACCCTCGCCTCTAGCGGCGCGCACACCACAGCGACGCTGGCCGCCAGGGCCGCGAGCACCACCAGGTACTGGGCCAGGAGTATCCTCGCGTAGCGCCTCCTAACCGCGCGCCTTGAGCCTCACCACCCCCGCCACACAGAGGAGCACGAGGATGCCCGCGAGTAGGGGGTAGGCTAGGGGGCTGGTCTCGCTGGGAAGCGAGAAGAGGGCCGTGAAGAAACGCTCGTTTGCAGCAAACCCCGCGAGGCTGTCGAGCACGATGAGGAGCACTGTGAGCGCCATCAGCGAGAGGATGGCTAGACCCCTATCACCCACGTGGAGCGCCAGGGCCGTACCGGCGAGCAGCCCGGCGATACCGGCTCTCAACGCGCCCCAGAAGGCGGCAGCCACGTCACCAACCACGCCGAGATACACGCGCAGAACGAGTAGCAGCGCGAGACCGCTGGCGGCCGACGCTGGCACCAGGACGCCAGCCACGTATAGCATTATGCGGGCTAGGCCCCGGAGCCTACCCCCAGCAGCAACCATATCGAGGAACACATAGCCCCTCTCGACTCCACCCCCGAGGGCGAACACCACGTAGAAACCAGCCGCCAGGAACACCAGCAGAAGCACCAGGTCGACATAGCTCCTGGCTAGTGGGGACTCAAGCGTCAACGGCCTCTCCAGGAGAGTCTCCAACACGAGCTGCGGAGCGGCCCCCGTGCCGGTAGCGTTGAAGAGCATCCTAACCCCCATGTACCCGCGGAGAGTATAGAGGAACACCAGGAGAGGCGCCGCCACCATCAACGCGAGGAGACCGGTGCAAACCCTGCACCTCCCCAGCGAGACGAGCACATACGCCACGCCCATACTCACCCCCTAGCCCTCCTCAACACGAGGAAGGCCGCGACCGGTATAGCAGCTAGACCGAGGAGCTTGACCAGCCCACCCCAGTCTATGTAGTGTACCGGCTCGCACACGCCACCAACTCTGCTCGCGTTAATCCCCACCATATCCAGCTCAATATCAATCACGTGAACACCATCCGGCATCACAATCTTCGCGCGAACACTGATCGGATAGACATCCGAGCCATACGCAGCAGACAATAAGTCGTTAGCCTCAACAAGCCAGATGTTGATGACAGTATCATTATCTAGGATGAGATCATTACATGTGATGCTAACTCTCTTACCCTGATAAACAAGCCCCATATCGTTAATGGTGTAGTTCAGCACTAATGTGGTGTAAATTGGTGTGAAGCCTACGAAGATAGGCTCCAGTAGAGCTGTGTTGTTGAAGACCGTTAGCCATGCATAGTTAAACCTCTTGTACACCATGAGTGAGACGAGCTTCGCCGATACGTTGTTAGCGGGCGATAGCCACACCTCAAGATGCGTCCCGTTAACCTCCCTAACATTCACTCTGCACAAACTCTCGTAGCTCCATAGCACGTCGTACACATTACCTGCCTCTACCCTAACAATATTATCATTGACGGAGGGAACCATATAATCTATCCAACACCAGTATAACTTACCATAATGCATTATGCGTATGTCGGATACGCCTATTGCTGGATGTGAATGTGGCAACAGCAAAGCAGTAATGAAAAACAAAATGTTAATTGGCAGAGTTGCGTAGTGCACCCTCAGACACGGCATAGCATACACCTCTAGACTCTCGACTTGGGTACATAGGCAATAGCCTTCAGAGAGTGCGGGAACGTCTCTTTATCGTCGCATGATATCCACCAAGTGCAATGTGTCACCTTATACTTGGCCTTGCCCTTTGCAACGAACTTATACCAATCACCATCTTTGTACTTTCTTAGATCAAAGCTGGTCTCCAATACTGTTATGTCGTACTTCTCGAAGCATGTAAGGGAGCACCAGGATTTTGTTCGGTAGCCTAGGCCTCCCGAGATGTATATGAACTTGCCTCGAGACTCGTCGTAGTCGCCGTAGATGGCTATGGCAGTGGCTGCGTACGCATTGCCCTTCGGGATGTGCACCTTTACAGTTACACCCTTCCTTATCGTTACGGTGATCGTCACTGGGTCCTCGACATAGCTGGTCTGTGCTTTGCTCTCGGCCAGCTTCTTGACGCTATAGACAGCTGGACCAGCAGCACCAAGTGTCGCAACCGCAAGGATGGACGTGAACACGAGTATTGTCAAGACGAATCCCGGTATAATCGGGCGACGCGCGTACATGGCTTCTGTACCATTTGCGCCCTCCGGGAAGGGCGTGTATGTATATATCTGAACGGCTCTGTGTAGGCGAGCGCCGTTTTCAGCATGGAGCGCCCCTATACGGCGAGTATCTCTGCACACGTGTAAAGGAGGATCGTGGCATTATGCGTACTGTCATCCTCCGCCACGTATATGGCTGGGTCTTTGGGGCATAGCAGGGTGTGTATATCGTATAATTATCAATTATGCTATATCGTATAGCATTCTATTTGAGTGTGCGGGCTATGAGTCGAGTATTGTTTCGTACGTCTTTTCCTTGTAGGCGTTCATCGCGGGATAAGCATGTTGCAGGCTGCTGTAAACAATGCTATACACCTTCGCGGGGCCAACCCCGAGTATAGTGTTTGTATCGTAAAGCCGCTGACGGTAGTCTAGAGCGGGTGGGATGCATGGCATCATCTCTGTCGCTAGCTGCGAGGGCGTCGCACGCCGTCACTGTGTGGTGTAGGGTAGCCTGGTTGTTAGTTTCTCGATTTTCACTGTTCTCTCGTCACCCTCAATTATTAGGGAGGCGTTGGAATCTTTCAATATCGTTGCTAGTATCGCGATGAGTTGAGCCGCGCCCGCTAATATGCGCAGGGCTTCTGTGATATCGCTTGTGTCGGCTTGGATCACTGTCTTTCCGGCGTTTGGTGTTAATAGTATGGCGCAGCCAGTGTCAGCCTCGCGCCAGGCGTTGAACGCTCCTTTATCGTTAGTCGCTAGTATGGTCTTTCCCCGGGCGCTTACCAGCATGTTTGCCTCGCATGTGCCGTGGCCCTCGACCCCCTGCTCTAGGAGCGCTTCGGCGGCCATGGAGGCTATGCCGGAGAGCACAGCCTTGATATCGCTTGTAGAGCGTTTAGCCGCCTCCATGTAGTTGGACAGCGCCTCTCGGTATGCGCACGCCGGGAACCGTAGCACGTTGGGCTCTCCCCTCCTCCCGCTTAGGGCCATTCTCCACGCTAGCTCGTAGATGTCGTTGTGTGCGCCGAGATAGGCTAGGTTGGTATCCCCCCACACGCGGTACCCTTTCCCGAGACTAGACTCGAGTATATCAACGAGGCTGGCGTGCTTCTTCACGAACTCCGGACAATTGGCATGCTCGCTCACCACTAGCCTCCATAGCCCCGCGGCGACCGGCAGCTCCCGGAGCAACCCGAGCCACTTCCGGAAGCCATCGTCTTCGCAGGTGTTTCTCCCTCCATGCCCAGCGATAGGGTACGACGCGCTGTAGAGTGTGCAAGCCGCGTCCTCGCTCTTAAAGAGCGTGTGCAGCTCCACACTGACAGTCTCCGGCTCGAAACCAAGCCCCTTCACTGTCAACACGTGGATGCGTTGCACACCACTGCTCCTCTCACCCACCTCGATGTAGACTCTAGCCTCGTCTCTTGCTACCGAGTTCAGCAGCTGGTGCACAAGCCCCACAGCTGTGTTGAGCGGTTGGAAGCCCCGGCCTCTCCTATACGAGAGTGACTCGAGGCGCTTGGGTACACGTATGCGCGTGGGGCTGGGGCTGGCTGCTTGACGCGATCCACTCACGATATCGAAGATGACTGGTTTTGCGAGGAGCCTTGGCACTCTCGGGTAGAAGCCCGTCTCGTCACTCACTGCCCACCAACCGACCAGCCTATCAACGCCGTGCGACGAGGTGTACGTCAGTAACAGTTGGTGGCTACTAGCCGCCCTCACAGATATGGAGGCCGCTGTAGAGGCTATCGAGGACATCAGCTTAGTCCCGCCGGTGACATCGACTATAACGTCGTGCCCATTTTGCAGCTCTCGTTTCAATGTGCCCTGGAGCTCCTGGACAACCCCTCCGGGGTCACGCACAGCATGCGTCATCAGCTCGTCGATCACCACATTAGGCCCGCCCTCTATGAGCGCATCTAGCCTCCTCCTAGCATCCTCGGCGTACCTCCGCGACACGTTAGTGGCCAGCAGCACCGCCCTATCATACCCTAGGACCTCGTAGGCAGCCGCTAATACTGATGTTATGGCGGCGGCGTTCGTGCCCACGGTGGCATACAGGACTCGGCCCACGCGTATAGCCCCAGCCTTAACGCTACACACCCGCATATAACCATACTTAGGCTCTCCGCACAAGCGCCAAACCAGCATATACGCGTTGAGAGCTACCCGCCGCCTGGCCTCAGCACACGGGCCTGTTGTGCACACAGGCCTGCGGGGTCTAGAGCTCCTCGGGCGTCGTGATGTGCTCCTCTGGGAGCTTGTGTCTACGGATGAACTCCACTAGGCTGTCGTCTATGGTTAGTAGTGTCAGGTTGTTCGCCAGGGCTATCGAGTATAGGAGGTTGTCCACCATATCCCGGTGTCCCATCATGTACATGCGTATGGCTTGCTCCACAGCCTCGGCCGTCATGGGGGCGTGCGACATGCTATCCCGGATAGCCTGGACGCCCTCAACAACCCTCTGGATGTCCCCCGCCGGTCTACCCCTCAAGACCTTCACTATCTTCCAGAGGGCTTCCAGCAGGCTAATCTCACTATAGTACAGCTCGTGGCCGGCCAGCCTCGGAAGCGCCCTCATGACCCTCTGTGAGGTTTCGAAGCCCAGCACCGGTAGGAGGAAAGAAGTGTCAAGTAGTAGACGCAAGCCTCTCCTGCTCACGGAGGCTCTCCTCCTCCACGTCCTCCGCCGGTATGTAGCCTATCCTCCTCCCATGCAGAGCGAGCCAGAGCGCGTCGCGAACCGGCTCGATGATTATCCGGCCGTCCTCAGCCCGGATCCTAACCCGCTGCCCCTCAACCAACCCCACCGCCTCCGCAACAGCCTTGGGTATCACAACCACCCTCTTCCTCCCAACCCGCGTCTCGACAACAACGCCCACCACAATCACCCAACAGAAAGACGACAGTCAAACCGCCAAATAAGAGTCCAACCCGCCTAGGAGGGCAGAACACCACAATCATGACACCCTGTGGACGCATCCTCGGGGCAACGTGGTAACCCGCCAGCCCCACCGTTAGCAGATAGGCGCCCCGTGCAGCCAGGCTATGAGGTACGCATCGATAGCCCTGCACCCTATTGCCGACGCTACCCTGAAGCCTCCTCGTCGACACTCCTACAGGGGCCCAGCACCCCGCGATTCCGGCCACCAGTCTCTCGGTAACGTCCCTCGGGTCGCAACACACTAGCAGCCCCGCGATCCCCGCCTTGGAGAGTAGGGGCTCGCACATGGCGAGGCCATCCACCCTCATGAAGAGTGTCTCGGCGAGCTTCGACCCGCGCCCGCCCCAACGTTGAACAAGTCGAACCCTAGAGGAGCGTCTATGACGACCGACCGGGTCATCTCCTCTCGCTCACAAACTCCTCTATAGCCTCCGGCGGCAGCCTCACACCAAACCTCCCCCTATAACACCACACAGGCTCAACGATACCCTCCTCAACCCTCCTGATCCCCACCAGCACCTCTCTCCTCCCGCAACTCGGCTTCCCAAGCGGCTTCAACACGCCACCCTCAAACCGAGCCCTCACGACCCTAGCCACACTCCCCTCGCGTAATCTACGCAATCATAATAGAAGTCTATCAGGTTATGCTCCCATGCAAACTCCTCTTGCACAAGGAGCTTATCGCGCCCTCTGTCGTCATGCGGGGCGTGTTAACCGGTATAAGCATCGATATAGTGTCGTGCCCTGTCTTCCATCTACAACTCGGCTGGCGCTTCTAGGAGGCGTTTAGGATTGACACCGTGGAGGGATTGCGGGTGGAGGACCGGGCTGGGTACCTGCTTCTACAACCGGAGGGTTGAGACCGAGCGCCTTTCTAGTCTCCTGGATGGTTTCAGCCTCGTTGTTCTCGTGGGGCCGCGGAATGCTGGTAAGAGCGAGCTTGCAAGATATACGCTCCTCCGCGTGAAGCGCGTCAAGCCGATGATAGTTGATGCTAGGAGGGTGGTCGCGAGGGCCGGGCTGGGCGGGCGACTAGAGCCTCTCGGCGAGCGTGTGGTCGGCACAGTGGCGAGGTTTGTTGAGGAGAAGGCTGGGCTAGGTGCGCTACTCGACCTGGTCTCCAGTGTCTATCGGGAACTTGCTCTCGACGAGTATGTCGTGATAGACGAGGTTCACCTGGTTGCGCGCGACACTCTCCGCGAGCTTGAGGCTCTCGCTAAGCTGCTCCGCTTCTACCCGGAGTATAAGAAGTGGAAGATGGTAGTCACTTGTAGCGAGGGCTTCCTGCTGGCGCAGGGTCTGGCCGATAGGCTGGACGGGTACGGCGCCCGTGTTCTCCTCCTCGAGCCTCTAGGCGAGGAGGATGCGCGTGCACTCTACGAGGAGTACGTGGAGAGGAGAGGGTGCAGGCTAGGCTGGAGCCTCTACTGGGGGCTTATCGGCGGACTACCCGGCTACCTCCCAGACTACTGCGCGATGAACCCGGACGAGCTCAGACGATGGGTGCACGAGAGGCTCTCTAGCCTCGTATCCGCGCTCCTGGAGGCCGCCAGGGAGGCCAGGGTAGACCCCGCAGAGGTACTCCGCGCCGCACACGAGCTGCTAGTGGAAGGGCAACAGGTGCTAACGCCGCTGCACCTGACCCTAAGCAGGGTACTCGTACACACAAACATAGCGTACCAAGCCGGGCTCCAGCTAAAACCACAGCTCAGGGTATACACCGTCGCACTAGCACTATGGGCGTCACGCGGCTACAACGAACCACCCAACCCCCAAGACGTGATCAAAGCAGCCAAAGAAGACACGGTGTGACACCCTCACAACCCACTACACATGCTACATCCCCTGGACAACCACGCCGAGCCTAGCACCGCGCCAACGGCACTCCTATACCGTCTAGACGCTTACGCCCTCACCCGGCAACCCACACATCACAACGTTAGAGAACGGCACCGATAGAGTACCCTTCCCCAGGCTCTAGGCTCGCACAACGGGCGACTCTACTACGCTCTCTGTTTACCTCCGAAGCACCTGGTGTATACCGGTTTGCGCCCCGCTTCTATCTCTTCGAGCAGCTGGTGTGCCTCCATCACTACCGTATCTGCTAGTCGGAGTATCCTCTCCCACCTTATCCTTTCAAGCGCGTCTAGAAACGCTTGTGTGTCCAATATGTTCTCCTCGCGGGCGAGAAGAAGGAGGCCCACAGTTCCGGTAACAGCTGTGTTCCTCTTAGGGAGCAGCTTCGCCGCCTTTGTCCTCGCTCTCTTATCGTCAAGTACTAGGCAGATGCGTGTGCGACCCCTCCTGGAATAGTATAGTGCAATTGCGATTGCGTGCTTCTCTCCCTCGCCTAAACCTACAGCTGACTGCTCCACCACCTCTAGGTACTCCAATTGAGCATCAACAATGTATGCCGCATACTCGTTAGGGTTGCATTCGAAATTCGGATGTTGTATCTCTTTGTAAACGCTGCGCGGTATGACAATAGTATAACCCTTCTCTGTTAGCTTATGCACCAGGTTAACCATGCCTAGTTTGCAGAGGGTAACTAGCGTGCTCGTATCCAGTATTATGATGCGGTTAGCCGCTCTACTCCTCGAATAGCTTATCGCTCGTGACAAGGCCTCCTAGCTTCCTCCGCGCGATATCAACAAACTCTAAAACGTTCATGCCAGCCACCCTTGCGGCCAGAGTAACTGAGATTAAGCCGCGCTCGTATAGCTTGAGGGCTGTCTCTAGACGCAGACGTTTATCCAGGAGTATATGCTTCTTCTCCGACTCCTCATAGCCACCATACACGCTATATACGAAGGCTAGTAGCTCCCTATCGTCCAGCTCATTGAATATCTCGAGAGTCTCCCTTAGCAAGGATGCGAGGTTGCCCCGCTTTTCTACAGCTTGCCACGCCCTCTCCCCCTCGTTAATGTCACGCAGCCTCACACCCTCCCTGCTGCTCTCCGTTACACCCTTCTTCTCCAACATCTCCAGCTCGTGCTCCACATCCTCACTCCACGCGCCAAAACGGTATGGTATGAACTCTACATCTTGTACAGCTCGCGGCGCGTGACTCGAGACTATGTAGAGGAGTTTCATGAGACGCAACCTTGAGAGTTTGCCACCAGCGGTGTACAACGCCGCAAGTATGAGGTCACGTAGCGTGACCCTCTCGCCAGATCCACGTGCAACACGGCGAAGAGCGTCTCTGCTCAGCCTTGCCACGCTACTCGCCAAGTACCATTAGGACTGCATTTACTTAAAAACGACTACCGTACGTACGGTGGGCCGTGATAGCTGGTTAATACTCCATAGGGTTACACAAGTCCAATCTGATCATATCTGTATAGTATTGGCGCAGGTGGTGATTAACAGGATGGAGTTTAGCGATATCCATGTTGGTTCTAGGTTGCTAAGGTCTCCCGGCGTCCTTGTCGATCACAGGGTGTATGAGAGGTTCTGCGTGGATCCGGGTGACAAAAGATATCGAGAAGTATTGCAACAAACTCCTTATCAATACATACTAGATTCGAAGTATATACGAGTCTGGCGTCGTTTACGAGCCTGGAGAAGGCTGTAAAGCGACTTGAGAAGGTAGTTGAGCGGATGGACGAAGGCTCTTTGCCCGAGAAGCCAGTAGTGTGGATCTTGCACTTTGATAGCTTGAATGATGTTAGTGCGAGTAGTGTAGCTAAGCTTGTAACTGATGTCCTAGCGTCATATGATAACATTGGTATCGCGCCTGGTTTCGGTGTAAAAGTGGCCCCCGAGGAAGGAGCAGAGATCGTAACGATGCTCCTCGAGAGTGACGCCTCGCACAGAGTATTCATGCCTATGCCTATCGTGTTCTTTCGTGATAACGTAGCGAAGGAAAGGTATCTGAACTCTCTCACCGATATGCTCTCCAGCGACATCGATGTGGCCGGTATGTGCTTTGACGCCGAGGGAGCTTACTTCGGCTCATCTCGCGTTACACGAATTGCAGCTGAGCTTCTAGGGATGCGCATCCAGGCCAATGGTGCAATGCCGCTAGTAGCTGTGAACATGAGAACGTCGAGAAAGGCTAGAATCGCGTGAATAGCATTAGCACCCCTCTTCCGCATCGACGCTGTTGGGTTGAGTCACGCAAAGGCACCTTGGGCGAAGAGGCAACCACCCAATCCCACGGTCATAGATGTGGTTGTAACGCTTCATGTGTGATGCGCCGCGTCCGGTGCACCCTGGGGTGGAGGAGGTACTAGCTGCAGCAGTGCCTAGAGGCTGCATGTCGGGCTAGTGGTGGCCCGAGAGGCGGGGTTACATGGTACTTTTCCCTGCGTGCCGCTATGTTACAAGGCGAGGGTCCTGTGGCATGATGGCGCTCACAGTGGATGATGGGAGTGTGGGGCGGCGTAGCGGTGTGAGGGAGGTGGAGCGTCACCGTGGTAACTTGTTATGGGCGTTGGAGCTGGCTGAAAGGGAGTTGGGTACCACGCCGAGGCAGGCGTTCAACAAGGTGTTTCTAGCGTGGCGCGAGGCTATAGCCTATATAGCGGCGCGGTTGCTCGCCGATCTCCGTCTCTCCAAGGTTGTGCGGGACCAGCTCTCCCGCCTACCCACTCCAGCCTACGAGGATGGAGAGGTGAGGGTCACCACGAGCAACGCGGTGAAGACTCTGAAGACCCTGCTTAGGGTGTGTAGCGAGGCTGGTTGCGGGCGGCGCGTGGTCGAGGCTCTCAGGTTGCTGTGGGAGGTGCGAGACACCGCCTTTAAGCTCCACACGGCGTTTTACGAGGGGCCGGAGCACGCTGGCTTCGAGGATGAGATGGAGGCTGTAGAGGCGACAGGGAGGCTCCTGGAGAAGATCCGTCGCTTGGTGGAGACGCTCTAGTGGCAGGCCAGGCCCGGGTTGGCCCGCCCCTCCAGCACCAAGTCTAGAAGATTCAACATGTTATAGTGTAAGGCAGGGATGGGAACGTCAGGCTTAACGCTCAACCCGATCATCATGGAGCTTTCCCGGCGCCGCCCTACACCACGCAATAAGGCTGGAAAACATGATAGCCAAAACGCAACCGAATAGAGGCAGGGATAGCGACACAACTAGCCGGGGCATAGCAGTGGACTATAAGGTAACGCCCCGGCCGCCACCCTCTAGGTGCATAGGTTAATGTTGGGGTGCAAATGCACCACAAATATATACTTGTGTGTTGACTGCCCTTAACACGGTGTCAACTCCCTTGGAGGATCTTTGTAGGGTTATAGTCGAGGGTTCTAGGCGCTACCGGGCTAGTATGGAGGGGCTAGTCTGGGATCGTATACTCGAGGCTACACCCATACTACAGTCGTATATACTTCGGGGCTCGGGTCCACGAGGTTACGATGATAACGCCGCCGCGAAGCTACTCTGGGCTAGCCTTGCAGTCTGGGGTAACGTGAGGAGCCTACACGCGTACCAGGAGGATCTCCGCGACTGTGCGCTTGGCCCATGGGTGAGCAGGTACGGTCGCGACCTCATAGCCGAGCTGCGTGGGGGTACCGTTCCGTCGTAGAGAGGCTTGCTGGGCTACCCGAGACGCTCCGACCAGGGGATATCGAGAGTGTCCAGGTAGACCTGGAGAAGCTCTACCAGGCGTTGCTCGGCGTGAGGTGTATAGGGACGACGGCAGCATCGAAGATAATAGCGTTGCTCACGCTCTTTCACATTCCCCCGGTAGACGGCGTGATAGCCGAGTGCGTGATCGGGAAGAGGGAGCCTAGCAAGCCTAGCGAGTATGTTACCGTTGTAAAGAAGCTAGCCGAGATTCTGGCAGAGTGCATGGAGAGCAGAGAGTTCCTGGTGTATCTTGCAGAGAGGAGGGCGGAGGCGCGCAGCGTCATAGCGGCAAAGCCGTTCAAGATACTCGACGAGGGCCTCTGGTTCACACTGGTCTATGAGAAGAAGCGTGTAGGGGTGTGTAGAGAGTAGTAAGGGGCATGCTGAGGCTCTTGCCTAACTCTGGGCCCTTGGTCGTCGCTAGGGGGCGCGCTGAGGGTGTGCTCGCCTAGAGTGTGATTGGTTTTGGTGGTGTTCTTGTCGTCTTGTCGCATAGGGTCTCCGCCCTGTTTATCCTCTGCTGCTCTTCGTGCGGGATTGGCGTGTATATCGTCGTGTATCCTCTCCTAACCGAGTACATGGCTGCTATTATGGAGGCTAGTTTGCGGCCCCCGGTGACGTCTATTATGGCGTGTTTGGCGCCTCTCGTTGCCTCCTCTAGCTTCTCGAGGAGCTCGTTTATGCCCTCCTCGTCCGTGACGTCGTCAACCCTCAGCGCGTGCACGTGTATCGTGGTGCTTGGCGCTAGTGGTGGTTTGTCCGTGCCGGGGCATGGGCAGGTCCTGGCTATCTCTATCGCCTCGTGTACTGGTGCCCGCCTAGTCGCCACGATGTGAACCTCTGTGGGTGTAGCTGCGTTGGCACGTAGCGCGCAGAGCACCGTGTGGAGGACTCCCGGAGACATCCCGAGTAGCACGACGAGCCTTGTGCCCACGGCGCCGCGCCCCCGTGGTAGCCTTTAGCGCGTCTCGCGCTTGTTGTGCCCTCTGCCGTGGCGTAGTCGCGCTCTAGATTAGTGTGGGTGTCTTTCCCCTCCTGCTCGAGGCGGGGCTCTGGCTGCATGGAGGGTCATGAGCCTCTCCTGCCTCTCTATGCTGGTGTTGGCGTCGCGGCTGTGAGGGTGTTCGGGTGGAGTGTTGGGGCGGATGGCGTCCCGGTCTCTTGGGACCCGTTGGAGTGGATGGCTTGGCTCCGTTGGCCCCGCGAGGCTGTGGAGGCGTTCTCGACGCTCTATGGCCGCGTGTCAAGCGGGTGCGAGCGTGTCTCCCTGGTCTACCTGGACGCGGGGTCTCGCTCGTCGCCAGAGGCCCGCCGGAGCGTCTTCGCCGTGAAGCTCGCGGTGGTGCACCGGGTGTCGGTGGGTGGCGTTGTTGAGGAGCGTGTTGTGCACCCGTTGTTGAGGGGTGAGGGTGGGGCGGGGCTCCCTCTGCTCGTGGGCCGCGGGGGAGACCGGGCGAGGCAGGCTATCACCTACATTGTGGAGCTCGGGGCTGTCTACTCGCTGCTCCGCGGTGGTTGCGTGCTAGTCCTTAAGCACGGGCCTCTCGCGCAGCAGCTGCAACAGTACCTGCGGCCCAGCTACGACCTTGACGCTGACGTGCTGCACTCTGCGCTCGTATACTCGGGCGTCGAGCGCGACGAGGCTGACGCGATTGTGGATGCGGCTAGGGTTGAGGGTGGGATGGTCAACGCCGGTGTGGCTATACTCGAGCTGCTCTCTCGCATAGCGCGTCTAGCCGCGAGCGACGGGTCTGTGGCGGTGGCGGGCGTCACTGAGGACGTGACGGGTAGCCGTGTGCTAGCCTCGAGGCTCCTAGCCGAGGCTGCGAGGGCCGCGCTCGACGCGTATGAGGGCGGTGTGTTGAAGATCGACGGGCTGCGCTCCACAATCGCTCCGAGGATAGCGAGTCTCGTGAGGCTCGGCCGCGCGGCGCTAGACCGTCTGTGCGGGGACGGGGGGTGCCTATCCAGGTGCCTGGGCCTAGGCGGCATGGATGACCGGGAGCTGCAGGCGTTTACGGTTGGTCTCGTGGAGGCGCTCCACCGTAGGCTCTTCTACGAGAGGCAGGTGCCGCTAAGGTCGGCTTCCATTGCTGCGCTCGAGGCGGCGGTATACACGGAGGTTGGCAGGCTCCTCGAGACTAGCGACGCGTCCATAATCCTCGCTGGGCATTGCCTCGCCGGCCCCATAGCCGTGACGAGAGCCTGGCGTAGGGACGCTCTGCTCGAACTCCTAAAGTGGACCGTGAGCGACGTTAAGCGCGACGTGAAGAAGGAGCTTTTGACTAGCTTCGCAGACGTGTATGCCTATGTCGTGCCGGGGGATCCGCCTACATGCGCGCGGATAGAGGAGCTTCTCGAGTCGAGAGGGTTGGCGGGGAGGGTAGACCCGTGGCTCCTCGTTAGGCTCCAGAGGGTCTACCCGCCGGTCCGCGTCGACACCGTCGCGCCCAGTGGCGAGGAGGAGGGCGTGGCGCTCGAGAAGCTGAGGGGGCTAGCTGCGCTCGTCTACCTGGCCTCCAGCGTATCCCTCCACGGGTACCCGGCTGGGCTCCTGGTGGCTGATGCCAGGTCTCGTGTGACGCTAGGCGAGGCGTCTATACTCGAGGAGCTTGCGAGGAGGCTCGCAGAAAGGTTACAGCCCTACGCGGCCATCCTAAGACACTGGAGGTTGCGACGAGCAACGGTGGTAGACTAGCCTTGAGCAATGTACAGCCCATGGGCTACATAGTGAGGCTCTCGAGCTACGTGGAGGCGGAGGCCGTGGCGCTGACGCCGCTCGAGGAGAGCCTCCAGAGGGGCCAGATAGTAGAGGTGGTTGACCACAGCCAGGGCGGCGCGAGGTACCTCGCGGTCATAACGGACGTCTCGGAGACCGAGCCGCACCCCCTCATAGACCCGGAGGCGTTCCAGGCCCTCCTCCGCGAGGCTAGAGCCGAGCACGTTGATACGACCGAGCTCCTCCGCGCGATGCTCGACCCCACGAGCCCCTTCCGCTTCGCCACAACAGTCCACCTCAGGCTACGCCTCCTAGGCAGGTTGGTGGGCGACGCACTCGGGGATATCGGCAGGCCGCCTAGACCCAGGTCCACCATCCACCTGCCCGAGGCGGGCCTACTAGAGCAGCTCCTCTGCCCTAACCGCCCCAGTGTGGTCCCCATAGGGAGGCTCTCGCTGAGGAGCGACGTGAGAGTCTGCATAGACCTCGATAGGCTCAACACGCACATGGCGGTCCTCGGGCAGACGGGGTCGGGGAAGACGGAGACCGTCAAGAGGCTCGTCTACGAGACTATACGCTCGTGGCTGGCGCGGGGCACCCCACGCCGAGGAGTCATCGTGATGGACGTCGCAGGGGAGTATACGGGCTACCCCTACCGCCCGCCGAGCGCCACACCCCTCCTCGAGGCCCTGGCGCGCCACGGTATACAGCCGCGCCTCACGATAATCGTGCCCTTCGACCCGCTCTACGCGCACCCTGCTCTCGTCGAGGCCGGAGTAGCCGAGCTGGCAGGGAGGCTCTCGAGGCTATACCGTGGAGCCCGCGCGGCGGGCGTAGTCCTCCACGCGAGGAGCCCGACAGCCACGCTGGTACACCCGCCGCCGCGCACCGAGCTAACCCCCGCCGAGCTCCAAGCCCTCCTCGCCACCGCCGAGATGCTCGTAGTGGCGGCGCCGCTGCCCGACACGCTACCCCTGGGCCTCCTCCTCGAGCTCGGCGCGTTCAACGAGGACGCGGAGTACACGGCTGCCCTACACGAGGCCCTAGAGGAGCTAGAGGAGTATAACATCGTGTCGTCGGTTACGCTGCTAAGCGAGCTGGCTAGGATAGCTGTCGACGCCCGCCCCCGCAGCAGAGACTTCACATACCCCACGAGCATAGACACAACCTCCATATGCAGCGCCGCCGACGAGGCCCAACTGCTGAACGCGATAAGGTCGCAGCTGTCCATGGCCATAGGGGCTGACCCTCAGAGCCTAGCCGGTACTAGGCTACAGGAGCCCAGCGTGTGGGTATCGAGGCTGACTGGCGACTACCTCGACCCAAGCCTAGAGGCCCTGAGGGCGACATGCGCCTCGAGCCCGGGGCGCATACGCGAGAGGCTCTTGGGCGTGGCGCGAGCCGCCTACCGCATAGCGAGGAGCGACGTGAGATCCAGGAAGGCGCTCTACAGGAGGCTCTCTAGGATAGCCAGGGTAGCGTCACCCGCCCTCAACCCGCTCGCGGCTAGACTCATAGCCTGGAGGGTCTACAACGGCTTCACGATACTCCACCTGGCGCCGCCCTCAGTAGGCGGCGTCAACCACCCGCTCGTAACCTGGCTCCTCAACGAGGTGTTCGAGGAGGCTGTTAGGGGCTACACGCTCGACCAGAGGATGCTCGTTGTCGTAGAGGAGGCTCACAACCTGGCACCGTCACGCGAGGACACCTTCTCCAAGAGGATGTTGGTCAGGTACGCGAGGGAGGGGAGAAAGTGGGGACTAGGCCTCGTGATAGTCACGCAGAGGCCGGTCGGCGTAGACCCCACCATACTCAGCCAAACAGCCACACTAGTAGCACTCCGCATGACAAACCCGGAGGACATCCAGGCGGTGAAAAGCAGCGTCGAGAGCGCCACAGCAGAACTCGTCGAGAGACTACCAGACCTAGACCGCGGCGAGGCACTAGCCTCGGGCAACGCGCTACCAGAACGCCGCATACCACTCCTAGCCAGGATAGACATGGTCGGCCACTAGCCCCGCAAGTTCAGAAACACCGATCCTTATGCTAGTCGAGCTGGGCGGCGCAGCAAGCTATCCAGGCGTGCTCACAGATATGCAGGAACAACGATACGATGCTAATATGGGCATGGGGGGCGGAGGCCACGACTATGCCCGTGTCCAGATAGAAACGGTAACCATGTAGAAAGCCATATGCATGAGAGCCCGTGCAGCACTACCTAACCTGGCTGGTGATCGCTTCCTCTTCAGGGTTTGTGCCCATGCAGCTTGGCCACGGCTTCCTGGTATACCCTGTGCGGGTCTAGATCGAGGAGAGTCTCTACACCCTCCCGGTATCCCAGCTCTATCACCGTACGGTAGACTGGGTATTGGGGCTTGTAGCGTATGCCGTCGCGCCCCCGCGGGTACACCGGATAAACTATGTTGTAGGTTGTGAGTATCTGGCCTAGTGCGTGTAAGTGTGGCTCGCGGAGAGGCGCGATGTCGTTGTTTATGAGTTCGTAGGCTAGTCTTATCACTTCTCGCGGCTCAAGCTCACGGCGGAAGATCTCCGCGCTTAGCACGTTCCTAGCCCGGCTGAGCCCAGTCTCAACCTCCGCTATCCACATTGGCACACGTTCCTCCACCACTGTGTTTCTGTCGAGCATGCACAACTCGGGCAGGTAGCCAGGCGTCCCGCCCACAAGACCCAGCACCTCGTCCACATCTACACCGCAGCTTTTCAAGCTCACATACTCCTTGTAGAGAGCCCTGAAATGATCGACATCCAGATGCTCGACTAGCATCCATGCCGTGGAGTACCCGTGGAGCTTTGACAAGACGAGGTCTGTAGCCGTGAAACCCTCGCTTACAGTTAACACTATAGTGATGTTCGAGTAGTGCGGATCCTTTGCTAGTAGGCCTGCGAGAGCCTCCAGGTCGTCAAGAGCATCGAGGTACTTGCTCGCCGGGTCGCTTTTATGCATGTAGCGGGGCAGCAGGTGGAACTCGTCTATAAAGAGGATTATCCGCGTGGAGGCATACTCGCGGATAACGTCTATGAGTACATCGATGGCATGGTATGTCAGCTGGAGTAGCCCAGTAGACCTATCGTCGAGGTCTTTGAGAACTTCCAGAAGCCGCTCGGCTAGATTCTTTTTATCGACTAGTAGACCTCTCGTCTCAAGCGCCCTGACAAGATGCTGACCCCGGAGCCGACGCGCATCCACGTACACGGCTGCTATGCGGCCACGCTCTTGTAGCCCCCGGAGCCAGTACCGTACGAGCTCGCTCTTCCCGACGCCACGCGGCCCATAGACTATAACCGTCCTATGAGAGAAGACGAGTTTATCCAGCCTCTCGAGCTCCACGAGCCTATCGTAGAAGGCTGTGCCCAGCCCCGTACGGTAACCCCGATCAACATACACCGCTACCATCTCCACGGGTTTTACGCCGCCCCGGCAGCGTATAAGACAGTGTGAGTATGCCCGTCTACCACTGCAGCCCCACAGCTACAACAATGGAACGATTACTTGGGGGTGCCTTGCCAGGTTTACCGCGTGAGCATTCGCCCTGACCTAGCGCTGCCCTCCTAGAGGCTACCTGAGATAGACTCGAGCTATACCACGAGAGTGGACGACAACCCTTCCCTCTAGGTGGTCATCCCTCAGCCTCACAGCGTGCTCAGAGTACGCCTCGGGGATAACCCACTTTATGATCACACTCGCATCGGCTACAACAGGCTTAGCGCGCATCCCTATCCTCCCTTACAAACTCGGCAGCAAGGTTGCCCTCCACCCGGCCTATACTCCGCCGGAGCCTCTCCATCTCATCTCTAAGCCTACGCGCCTTCTCCCTCCTGACAAGCTCCTCTAGGAACTCCCTAACAGCCGCAGAGTAGTTTATACCGAGCCTCTCCAGCTCCTCCTTAAGCCTCCTTGGCACCCTCACACTAATGACGACACTCACACGTCAACACCCACGTATACACGCACTGTAAACAGTAAAACGCTTACCTCGCAGCAGGTCGCCACGCCACTCCAAGAGCCTCAGAGGCCACGGAGTCTCGTCCTACAAGGCAGGGCGGCAATTGCCGCTCGCTGCCCACGGAGGAGTGTGCGCTGCCAGCCGGTTCTCTTCGACACGAATACCTTCCTAGGCCAAGGCGCTACCTGACCGGATGTCCGCCTGGTTCCCCCGGCTAGCTCGTATGCTTCCGCGTCTTGATCTTGAACTTCTCGAGGTGTATGCCTATAGTCTGCCAGGCGTTGGTGCCTCTTAGCATACCGCGCGTCTTCTCGGCTAGGCACGCTACGTGGAGTAGGGCGTATGCTGCTCTAGCGGCTCTCGCCCTAACGTCTATCTCGTCCCATCTCCACGGCTCGAGGCTTTGCCTGGCGGAGAGCACTCTCGTTATCTTGGAGGAGGGGTGGCTCCGCCATAGCGTGTATGCCCCGGTGTCCTCGGTTACCAGTGTATACTTCTCGAGTATCAGGGGATCCATTCTTATCATCGCTGTGTCGGCTGGCGGCGGGTCGCTTGGCAGCACAGGGGTCGTGGCCTGAAGCTCTCGTAGTAGCACGCCGGCTACTATCCTGCGTAGCACCTTCTCGGGGTCTCGGAGCCCAGCGTTCCTCTTGAGAGCCTCGGCTAGGCTCCTCTCTATCTCTGCCACGACGGCCCACGGTAGGGCTATGGATGCGCCCATTAGAGCCTCTATGTGCACCCCCTTGTAGACTAGGTTGGCGTCTACCAGCAGCCTATCACCCAGCGTGTAGAGCAGTGCCTCTCCGCGTCCATCCTCGCTCCCGGCTAGCCACCAGTAGAGGCCAGACGCCTCTGCGAGGGCGCGCACAACGAGGCCTGGTATCCCCTTGTCGCTCGAGGCTAGCTTCCCGGCATCCTCTGCCGCCTTCACCCAGCTCTCGGGTTTGCACCAGTCGTCCACGGTTATCTCTCCGAGGGGCGTCTCCAAGCTGAGCACGCACGGCGTACACTCGGCCCTGTCATAATCGTACCTGGCGGTGCCGCTGCACTCGATGTTCACCTGGAGGGCCTTGACGGCTATGCATGCGCGTAGGCTACCAGCCTCTACACCCACAGACTCTAGCAGCTCCCTCACCCTCAGCTTCCTCAACCATTTTGGCGCCTCGCGCCCCCTGGGAGGCTCCCACACCGGGTGTATGACGTAGAGGGGCTCGAGGGGCCTGGGTACGAGCGGGTAGGGTAGCCCAGTCCAAGGCCCCCACCAGAAGTCCAGGTGGACCACGTTCGCCTCCGAGCCCTCGACGGACCCCGGCGTTACGCTCGCCAACGCGAGGGCAGCCGCGAGCCTCCTAGACCCGGGCGAGGTGCAGGACACTACACGCGGGAACCTGGCCGCGAGGTACTCTACAAGCCTCCTAGCAGCTCTCTCCAGGATACCGGGCGCGTCGCTAACCTCCACAATAACGCCGGGGATGGCCACACCGGCATCGCTAACCACGCGCAGCGCACGCTCAGAGTCCGGCCTCGTCCTCGGAGTCGCCAGCACAACTACACCATCAACGCCATACTCCTCCGCCAGTCTCAGTATACACGAGATGAAGGAGAGCCTTGACTCCCTACCGACACACCCAGCCGCAACAGCCACAACACTAGCCCCACCCAACACCGAGCCGATCACAGCCTCCGCGTCGCGCGGCAATCTCCCAGTCTCAACACCATCGAGGCTAGACACTCTAACTACACTCGCCAATGTCTATACCCGCACAACCAGAATCAATACCCTTGACCAAGAGCGTTTCCCACGATACACGCCCCGGCAGCCACCATGACACGTACACCACGAGAGCCTAGCCTGGAGGAAGGACACCCAGCGGAGATATACACTAGGCGGCTAGAATACACCAACGTGTAGAGCACCAGCGCGGGACTCACCCCTCCATCGTAAGAACGGTGACTACGCCTATCCAGCGCTAGACGCTGTGTAGACTGGGCGACAGGGCACGCCATAGGCACAAGCCGGGAGCCTAGCCATATGAGCTTCTCCTGGTGGAGCCTAGGATCTGTGACCGTTAGGGGCTTTGTGGAGACGCTCTACCGGCCCAGGGGGAGTGCATCAATGCCGTGCACCTACTAGCTTCTCTACTGCTCTCGTTATTCTCGGGTTGTTCTTTGCGAGCCTCTTTAGCATGTTTATTGTGTCCTGGGCTGCGAGTCTTGCGGCTTCTAGCGTGACGTGTAGGTTGTGGAGGGCTAGTGCTTTGGTGTCCCACCTCATCTCGTCAAGCGTGTCGAAGCGGGTGCAGGCGGGGCACGTGCAGTACTCGGAGGGTTTCAGCCTGGAGCCCCTCGCCTCTATCCGGGCTGGTAGCCTCCCGGCGAGGTAGTGCTCGGGTGGCGTGTACCAGAGTCTCTTGGCGGCAGCTATTATGAAGGTCTTCGAGTCCATCGAGTCGCCTCCAGCCGCGTACAATAGCGGTATGTTGACTGGGGAGGCGACGCCGAGGACGTGGAGCCACGCGCCCCGGGGCAGCGCGCTCCTCGCCTCTAGTAGCCTCTCGGTGATGTAGGCTGGGTTTCCGCGGTGCGGCACCAGCCCGCCGACCGCGAATCCGTCCACCTCGTCGAGTCTTAGCCCCGCCCTCTCGCGCAGCTCGACCGCGAGCATCTCGAGGAGGGCTCGTAGCTCGCTGGCGTCGCGGTAGTGGAGGACTATGAGCAGCTTCATGCTCCTCCTCGTCCTCAGCTGGTAGGCCAACGCCGCGTTCCTAGCCGTAACCCTCAGCCTGTTGAGGACCTCCCCGTCCATCGCGCCGTGGAGGGGGTAGTCCAGGGTGAAGGCATAGTCCGCCCCGAAGCCCTCCTGCCTCCGGAGTATAGCCTCCACGAGCTCCTCCCCGGGCTCACCCGGGCTCCTCGGCCCCCTCCCCGCCCCATGCCTCCCGGCCAGGAGCCTCGTCTTGTCCCGGATGTAGAGGAATCCGCCCGAGTCAACCCACGCAGTGACGCTGGGGTCGAGGTGGGTATCCTTACGGTGGTGTGGGCGGAGAAAGTAAGCGTTGACCATCGCGTGGTGGTGGCCCAGGCCCTCGGGGGGCGGGCGCCAGTAGGGCGGCGTGTTGCCACCCGCACCGAGGTTATGCACCGGGACTATCACGGGCCTTACACTTCCCACCAAGAGTATCCCGAGGAGGCGCCGCGAGCCCAACGCATAAGCCGTTGCACGCGGATAGGCGGGAGTTTCACACTAAACCCCGGGAGCAGCGTCAGCCACAACCTATACGCGTGGACCGCGAGTCCACAAACGGCCCACGATGCACCACAGGTAGGTGTGGAAGACGGCCCACCCGACCACACGCCACAGAGCCGCGTAGTCCCTGGGCACGGACGCCCTCCTGGTGACCCCACCCTGGTACAATGGGAGGCTCCAGTGGGCCGAGAAGCGGATACTCTGGGTCGTGGAGTGGCCGGTCGACCCGAGACACTCCGCCGTCCTCGCTTACAACGGGTCTAGGGTGGCGAGGGTCACGAGGGTCTACGTGGTCCTAGAGGAGCCGCTCATAGCCACGCCCGACAGACCAGAACCCGGGTACCTGTCCAGGGCGGCGAAGTGGTTCTGGGCGCTCTCCGGCGTAGCCAGCGGGATAGCCACGTGCACGGCGCGTACCCCGGCCACGTCCCGGCCTACGCAGGCTCCAGGTGCACAGCGTAGACCGTCTGCCGTGACTGGGTAGCCACCTCCCCCTCCACCCTCGAGGCCACCTCCTCCAGCTTCTTCACAACCTCCCGGATGAGCACAATCACCTCCTTGTAGGCCTTAATCCAGGTCTTCGAGGGTTACTCTGCAACCGCATGCCTTTCAATTCATTCTTGGTTGTTTCGCAATACTACGTGGTGAAGAGGTGCCGCCAGAGTCAGGCATTGACCTTTCAATTCATTCTTGGTTGTTTCGAGAGCATGACGTGTGTGTCACAACCGGCAAGAAGGGCGTGTGTATCTTTCAATTCATTCTTGGTTGTTTCCAGCGCCTGCTCCTAGGCCGTGACCGTGACGAGGAGACGGTCTATGTCACCCTTTCAATTCATTCTTGGTTGTTTCGGGTGTGGTAGCCGAACGATAGCCTGGCTAGTGATAGTGTGTACTTTCAATTCATTCTTGGTTGTTTCCCAAACTTGCCACCAATGCCTCAGCCAACACCAAAACCGTAAGCTTTCAATTCATTCTTGGTTGTTTCTCCCCGCGATTGTCGATACGCCGGGTGTCGTTACCGTTGGCTTTCAATTCATTCTTGGTTGTTTCCTGTGTCCGCGCCCGGGGACACCCCTCCCTCAGCATGTGCTCCTTTCAATTCATTCTTGGTTGTTTCCCCTTGTAGCGAGCCACGGCCAACACACCAACCCGATGCTAGTTCTTTCAATTCATTCTTGGTTGTTTCACCGCTCTACGCCACCCCCTACCTGAACGTCACGACCGGCTTTCAATTCATTCTTGGTTGTTTCACAAAACGCGCGATATATAGACGCGCGCGGCTATAATATAATATAACGCGACTTTCAATTCATTCTTGGTTGTTTCCTCGATAGCTCTACGAATCGCCTCTGAGCGATTTATTCCACGCTTTCAATTCATTCTTGGTTGTTTCACGGATACGTCTCGCACAGACGTACCTCTATCGTCACTTTATCTTTTCTTTCAATTCATTCTTGGTTGTTTCGAAACCCTCTTGACGGGAATGTGGCAGGGCAAGTGGAACTTTCAATTCATTCTTGGTTGTTTCCTACCAACGTGCTGGTGGCCGCAGCCAGCCTAGCCCCGGACATCCTTTCAATTCATTCTTGGTTGTTTCGGCGCTGCTGGAAGCCGTGGTGGAGTCTATACCGGTGCTGGACCTTTCAATTCATTCTTGGTTGTTTCTACCCGACTGCCAGGGGAGTACACGTTTACGCCACTAGCGAGTCACCATGGGTCTTTCAATTCATTCTTGGTTGTTTCGCTGCTGCAGCCTTTATTGCACAGAACGGCTCGTAGCTTACCTTTCAATTCATTCTTGGTTGTTTCCTCGAGAGCCTCTATGAGAGCGTTAGAGGCACTAGCAAGCTCACAGTGCTTTCAATTCATTCTTGGTTGTTTCTCCAATTGCCAGGATCCTCGAGAAGGAGTTAGGTGAAGTAGCCACTTTCAATTCATTCTTGGTTGTTTCCTAGGAGTTGAAGGGTTCGAAGGCTGAGGCTGGGATGATACTTTCAATTCATTCTTGGTTGTTTCCTCGTAGGCGAGGTGTACCGCTGGCGTGCCCATCGCCATTGCCTCCTTTCAATTCATTCTTGGTTGTTTCGTAGGGGGTTGCGGGTACGCTGCATGGTTGACGAGCCGCTGGGCTTTCAATTCATTCTTGGTTGTTTCCCGAGCCCGAAGGAGCTTGGCGCGCGCGTCTTCAAGGGCGACTTTCAATTCATTCTTGGTTGTTTCCGATGGCAACGAGGTTGACGTGCACTTCGACCACCTGGCGCACTTTCAATTCATTCTTGGTTGTTTCGCGTTGGAGAGGCTGCTGGAGGAGCGGAGGGTTGACGCGAGCTTTCAATTCATTCTTGGTTGTTTCGCGTAGACCTTCAGCAGCGCCCCCCTGCTGGCCGCCTTGCCCAGCTTTCAATTCATTCTTGGTTGTTTCCAGTAGCATGCCGCTATACTACGAAGTGTTCGTGAAGTGCCTTTCAATTCATTCTTGGTTGTTTCACGCAGTGTAACCCGGGAGAGTACGCGTTCAACGTGTCAGGTCAGCTTTCAATTCATTCTTGGTTGTTTCATCATGGACTTCTTCAACCGCGTGAGCGTCGTTGAGCATACTTTCAATTCATTCTTGGTTGTTTCCGGGGTACGTGGTCACAACCGCATCACCGTGTGTGCAGCGAACCTTTCAATTCATTCTTGGTTGTTTCAAACCAGCGCCGTGCCTCGGAAACGGTGATTATGTAGAAATAGCCTTTCAATTCATTCTTGGTTGTTTCCTACGAATAGCATAGGCGGGCACCGTATCTACCTACCCGAGTATGGCTTTCAATTCATTCTTGGTTGTTTCGCAACCCGGCCTAGCTGTAGCCATGCTTGTATGCTTCGCCATATACCTTTCAATTCATTCTTGGTTGTTTCAATAGCTCCACTACTTGGTCAACGGCGTACCCCATCCACTTCTTTCAATTCATTCTTGGTTGTTTCAGGCGAAGCCCGACGAGGTTGCCGCCGAGATATCTGGTATCCCTTTCAATTCATTCTTGGTTGTTTCTAGGATAGAGACGGTGAAGGGCAACGGGGCGTTCTTCGAGACTAGTGCTTTCAATTCATTCTTGGTTGTTTCTGATTCTCCCACCCGGCTGAGCGGTGATGACGGCAGCCTCCACTCTTTCAATTCATTCTTGGTTGTTTCAGGGCAGTAGGATTAGCGCCAGGAGTGGCGCGAGGGTTATCAAAAACTTTCAATTCATTCTTGGTTGTTTCTACCGACGAGCAGACGGCTACGCCGCGCACCCAGCGAGAGGCTATCGACTTTCAATTCATTCTTGGTTGTTTCTCCGCGCGCGAGATCCATCTCTCCCGCCCCCGCGCTTCGGGTAGCTTTCAATTCATTCTTGGTTGTTTCTCGCTCGAGGAGGTGAGGAGGCTGGCCCAGGAGGGTAGCTTTCAATTCATTCTTGGTTGTTTCGTCGCGTAGTATACGCGCCGCGGTGAGCACCCCGAGCTGCTCCTTTCAATTCATTCTTGGTTGTTTCCTGGCCGTGGCCCCTCTCGCAATCGGCCTCAGCTTCCTCCCTTTCAATTCATTCTTGGTTGTTTCGGAGAAGATGGCGGTCTCAGGGCCGCCGCCCGCGAGGCGGTCCCACTTTCAATTCATTCTTGGTTGTTTCATAGGGGGTCGTCTGGCAACACGACCTTCGAGATAACGTTCAACGTGACGAGCTTTCAATTCATTCTTGGTTGTTTCCATCGAGGCTCTGGACTACCTCGCCGAGATGATAGACTATAGGGCTTTCAATTCATTCTTGGTTGTTTCGCCAGGCCCGAGGCGGTGAGGTTTGACAACGTGGAGAGGAACGGACTTTCAATTCATTCTTGGTTGTTTCACCTTGGCGTCCGGCAGTGGCGGGGCCGACGGCCCCACCAGGCCCCGCCTTTCAATTCATTCTTGGTTGTTTCGGATTGTTCTAGCATCTGCTCCGAACCCAAATCATAATTCGCTTTCAATTCATTCTTGGTTGTTTCCGTGGCATAGTGATAGTGGCAACGCATACTGACATATTCCACGTCGGTCCTTTCAATTCATTCTTGGTTGTTTCTACGGCAGGAGCGCCGAGCAGGTTGAGCTCGCGAGCCTACTTTCAATTCATTCTTGGTTGTTTCTCTAGCTCTACGCTCACGTTGAGGGGCACGGCTCTCACCCCCTTTCAATTCATTCTTGGTTGTTTCCATGGGCGCGGTTGAGACCTTCGAGGACAGGATAGCCTCGACTTTCAATTCATTCTTGGTTGTTTCTCTATGGTGGATGGCGAGGACGGCGACATCTGGTACGAGCTTTCAATTCATTCTTGGTTGTTTCCCGTGTCCTGGTCACCAACCAGCTCCTAGCCCCGGGCGTGCGCGTGCAGCTCTTCGTACTTTCAATTCATTCTTGGTTGTTTCACGAGGTGAGAGACTTCACAGAGATAGCCCGCATAGTAGCAAAAACGCCTTTCAATTCATTCTTGGTTGTTTCTGGAACCGCCGCCACCGTTGGCCTGACGCTATTCGTGATTGCTTTCAATTCATTCTTGGTTGTTTCTCCGGATCCCCGCACCGCGTATAGAGGGTATGCGCGGGGGTATAACTTTCAATTCATTCTTGGTTGTTTCACATGGAGGAGCCAAGGCTCATAACCGCGATACGCGAGAATGCTTTCAATTCATTCTTGGTTGTTTCCAGAAGTCTTACGACGGATACTAGTGGTGCAAATAATGCTTTCAATTCATTCTTGGTTGTTTCACTACACGACCCTGCAAATTCCCATCGTGTCATAGTGTCATACTTTCAATTCATTCTTGGTTGTTTCGCGGTCTGGAGCCCGGTGCACGGATCTACATCTACGATGTCTTTCAATTCATTCTTGGTTGTTTCCTGGCCGCCGCACTTGGCGTTGAGGGTGTGGAGGCAAGCGCTTTCAATTCATTCTTGGTTGTTTCACGAGGCAGTGTGTTAGTGACGATAGGCCGGTGTGTAGCGAGACTTTCAATTCATTCTTGGTTGTTTCTTAACAGCGTACTTCAGCGCTTCGCGGACGCCAACGCGTACCTTTCAATTCATTCTTGGTTGTTTCCGCGTTGGTCTTGTAGCTCTCTGCGCCGGCGTCCACGCGGGAGTCGCTTTCAATTCATTCTTGGTTGTTTCCCCGCATGGGTCTACCCCTCTCCCGAGATGCGCAAGGTAGCGACCCTTTCAATTCATTCTTGGTTGTTTCGTAGCTCTCGATCCACCCGCGGAACACAGGGTCGGCATGCTTTCAATTCATTCTTGGTTGTTTCCAGCCTCACTAGAATCTCGTATATCTCGCGGGCTTGTTGTATCTTTCAATTCATTCTTGGTTGTTTCGCTCGGTGTTCAAGTCGGTGGTCTACGACCGTTGCGGGTGCGTCCAGACTTTCAATTCATTCTTGGTTGTTTCAGTGATATGCTAGTCGGTGATTTATGGTGATAATAAACGTGCTACTTTCAATTCATTCTTGGTTGTTTCGTACTGAAAAGTGTTGGTCTACTTGATAAGCTAAGAATGTATCTTTCAATTCATTCTTGGTTGTTTCAATACAAAACAATCAAGATATTGACGGGCCTGCCTTTAGTAAATGTAACTTTCAATTCATTCTTGGTTGTTTCTTGTAATGCGGGGTGAGGGCATGAAACTGAGAGAATTAGTACTTTCAATTCATTCTTGGTTGTTTCGACGTCGTAATGCAGATCATGACGCGGTGGTTGCTAACGCCACTCTTTCAATTCATTCTTGGTTGTTTCTGCGGATAGAGGAGGGGAGGATAACGTTTCCGATCGGGGTGCTTTCAATTCATTCTTGGTTGTTTCAAAACGATCCGTGTCGAGTCCGGCCTCGCGATAATCAAGGTACTTTCAATTCATTCTTGGTTGTTTCAGCGTCACGTCCCAGCTTCTCCTGCCGTAGGCGGTGTACGCTGGTTGGTCTGGACTTTCAATTCATTCTTGGTTGTTTCTCGCTAGGAAGGGCCGCGAGTGGGTGGCTGCCGTGAGTTATGGGCTTTCAATTCATTCTTGGTTGTTTCTGCATTCTTGCCGTGTGGTTATAGGGTCTCTCTTCTATTTATTCTTTTCTCTGTTGTCTTTGTTTCTGTGATTTGAGTGTAGTCGTGCCGGGCACAGATGGCCGTGGGGTATGGTCCGCGGGTAGTACCGAGTTTATAAGCCGGGCAAGGGTTAAATACCGGATTACAGCGGTCGGGAGTACCTCACATCCACCCATGGAACCGTGAGCGACGGTCCACCGGTAGTACCAGGGGTTAAAAGGATTACGCTGAGTGGTAGAAAAAGTTTTTCGTAGAGATGTGGTTTATGCTTTTCGGCTCTTGGCTTGTGTGGGTTGTGTTGTTTTGGTGGTTTGTTGGGTGTGTGTTGTGGTGTTGTTGGTTGTTTTGGTAGGTTTGGTGGTGGTGTTGTGAAGGAGTTTGTGTGGTGTCCGGTTGCTGCGTGGCTCTCTGTTAACCTGGGTGTGTCTCCTCCGGTGACGCCTCGTATGCTTGAGGGTGTTGAGGGTCACTCGAGGGTGTTGGAGGTTTTGCATGGCTTGGGTTTCGGGGATGCCAGGTTGCTCCCTCCTCTCGCTTCTCGCAGGTGGCCTATCGTCGTGGCTCCCGACGCGTATAGC
This sequence comes from Pyrolobus fumarii 1A, assembly GCF_000223395.1. Lineage (GTDB taxonomy): Archaea > Thermoproteota > Thermoprotei_A > Sulfolobales > Pyrodictiaceae > Pyrolobus > Pyrolobus fumarii. The sequence continues at coordinate 467,149 of NC_015931.1, forward strand.
CCGTCGCGGGGGGCTCTCCTCGAGGTGAAGTGGGTTGCTAGGATAGACTCTAGGCTGTATCGTGTGCAGGCGCTGCTGTACGGGGTTGTTGCGCGGGAGAATGGGCTGCGTGTGGAGCGCGTGGGGCTTGTCGATGCTCATCGCGGCCGGGTGTTGTGGTTTGAGCTGGACTGGGGGTCGTTCAGTATCGTCGAGAGGCTGGTGGAGAGAGTGTTGGAGACCGTGTCTAGGCCGCTGCCTCCGCCGGTCACCCAGCCGCCCGAGAAGTGCCTGGCGTGCAGGTGGAGGAGGTGGTGCCCCGAGAGGAGCGTCTAGGGTCTACGCCGAGGCTCTAGGCGCCTGGGATGCCCCTGCCGATCGCCTCGCGTAGCCACGTGGGGCCCGCCGCGCCGGTTAGGGACGCGAGCGCCGCCAACGCGACGCGGTTAGCTGGCGCGATGCTGTCTAGCGCGCCGCACGGCCCGCCGCCCCCGCACTCCCCTACCCCCTCCTCCACCTCTACCCTCGTATCCACCTCCCCACACTCCCTATTCCACTCGTAAACCCCTAGGTACTCGCCACACCCCAGCTGGAGCACGTTCAGCCTGGTCAGGTGTTTTAGTAGCGAGTGGTGCTCGGGTGGCAGCGAGTAAGCCTCCTCGAGGGGCATGGGGCCCTCCACGAGGCGCATGAGCACGTCCCGCGCCTCGCCCCGCCGTGCAGCGGCCAGCGCCTCTAGCACGGCGCGCTTGTATGCTCTCAGCCTCCTGCGGTAAGCCGCCCTAGGCGAGCTGGACGCGAGCACCTCCTGGATCAACGCGGGGTGCCCGCCAACCACGTCTAGAAGCTCGTCATGCTCCCTCGCGTTGAGGGCCTCGGCTAGGCTCCTGGCGTCGACGCGCGTCATCTCGCCGAGGTAGAAGGTGTCGAGGTAGTCCACGCCGGGGGCCTCCCGGTACAGCGTCTCGTATAGCCCGTAGTCGCTGGTGACCAGGAGGGCGCGGAAGGAGTAAGGGTGCTGCTCTTGTAGCGTGGCGAGCAGCTTCACAAAGCTCCACACGTGGAGCCCTAGGCCCGTGATGAGGTTCTGCGCCTCGTCTATAACGAGGACGAGCTTCACACCCTCCCTCTCACACCTCTCGACGGCGGCGGACAGGGCGTCACCGATGACCTCCAGTGGCGTCCTAGGGGGCGCCACCCTACCCAGATCGACACCCATCTTCTCGCGCAGGATCGAGGCCACAGCCTCCACAAGAGCCCTCCTAGCGAGGCCGCCGACACCCTCCAGGCTAGACACGAGCCTCCCAGCCAACAGCCTAACGTCGCGCACCGGCTCGAGAAGCTGGAGGTATACCACCAGGTACGCCCGGGGGTCTAGACGCTCGCGGAGACTAGACGCCAGGGTAGACTTCCCGATGCCACTGGGCCCCACGAGCACCGTGACGAGCCGCGAGCCCCTCTCTTCGACAAGCTCCTCCAGCCTCCGCAGCTCAACCTCCCTACCAACAATCCTCAACCAGCCGCAACCCCCGGCGCGGTACACGGGACACCCAGAGCTAAACCAGCAATCCCCGGAGCGAGCCGCCGGGTCGCCACGCGCGACACCCGGCTCGAATACCGCGGTTGGCCGCCGACACGGTGGTCGGGGCCATGTGCATGGTGGAGGCTATGCCATGCCCCACCCGCGAGTGGCTAGAGAGGATGTTGTCTGCCGCGCGTAGCGTCTCGAGGGGGACCCGAGACCTCAGCTAGACTCACGGTCGCCGGTCCCCCGCGGCGCGTCACGCGCCACCGAGACCACACCATGCTCACGATGGCGCGCTGGAGGGTAGAGCCAGGCCACATCGAGAGAATCTCGAGGCACTACCCGGGGCTAGCCAAGCTCATACTCGAAGCCCTCATCCCCAGAGACGAGCTGCACAGCCACGCTCATAGAAGAGACAGCCAACATGCCAAGCGTCGAAGCCATGCACCCCCATAGAGCAGTGCCGCGAAGAGGGTTACGAAGGAGGGCATCGGGGCATCCTAGGCCCCGCAGAGCTTTGCCGTTTCAAGGCGTCTGGAGGTTGCGGAGACGCGGCGGGAAAACGCTAGCCGTAGAGGGGCTTGAGCAGCTCCACGGCCCGCGATCACCACACCGGGCGCTCTACGCGGTTCTCAGAAGCTCGCGTCAAGGCCCGAGAGCCGCCACGCCAAGCTAGAACAAGACCAAGGTCCAATGCCGCGGTGTAACGCATCCATCCGCCGAGAGGCTGCTAGCAGCCTGGCGCCTCGGGCCCCTCGGCCCCTACTTCGTCCCCCTGCACGGGGGGGCATCCGGGGCCTTCACAGGGGCTCCCTCATCCCGTACTATACTCACCGTGCGGCTCCGTTATAGGTGTTTGAGTGTTGCCGGGCGCAAGGGCGGGGGCTTGAAAGCTGTCAAAGTCGCTTGTTTCGCCGATGAGGGTGGCTCCTTCACGCCATGTAGTAGCGTCTGCGTTGCTCTCGTGTGCTTCGAGAAGGACGCTAGCCTTGATGCCACGCCGGGCGGGCTCTACGAGAGGCTGGCTGGGCTCCTCGGCTGGCGCCGGGGCGAGCTTAAATGGAGGAGTGTGAAGAAGGCTGCGAGGCGCAGGGGCCTGGATGTATCGGGTGTTCTCGGGGCTATACTCGAGGCCAGCCTCTGTTACAGTGTCGTGAGGGGGCATGTGGGGTCTAGTAGTGAGACCGGCTTGGTGAAGGGGGAGCTTCTCCTCGAGGCAGTGTCAAGAGTCTCCGGGTGCATGCGCGGCTACAGCGTCTCGCTCGTTGTCGACGCTCACCTGGCTGGTAGCGGTACCGTTAGGCGTGCCGGGAGGGTACTAGGCGCGGGCTACACGAGGATCGGCGATAGTAGGGTGTATCGCGGCGTTCAGCTTGCAGATCTCCTGGCGGGCGCGTGTAGCGAGGGTCTCCTCGACCCCGGCTGGGGCTGCCGCGTAGCCCCGACAAGCCGGGGGTAGCTGGGCTGTAGCGCGGGTCGCCGATTTGCAAGTCTTTCGTCTCCTCGGCGGCGAGTGCCGGGTGTGTAGAGTCGGGGGAGATCGACTGTAAGGTTGACGCGCTGGCCGTGATCCGTGACCCGAGTGGATCGGTGACTATCGTGTCGGGGGCTATGGTCGGCGGGGAGTGTGTGGGGCCTTACCGTGCCCTGGCTAGCGACGTCCTAGACCCGGGTGTAGTCGGGCTCCTCGCCCGCGTGGCCCGCATCCTCGCTGATGCCGGGTGCCGGTGGTGACCCGTTCGAGCCTAGAGCGCGACTATACACTAGTCCCGAGCGGTCTCGCCGGCCGCGCCGTCCGGGCGCTCCGCGAGAACGGCTTCACGGTCCTGGGGGAGGGTAGGGCTAGGCTAGGGTGACTCCGGGTTTGGGCTTCGCGCCGGGTATGTTGGCGCCCTCGCCTATCACTATCCTCGTCTCCCACGTATGGTCGTGGACGAGTATGATGTCGACCCGGTCCGTCACCGGGTCTATTATCCTCTTCAGCGCCGCCGCCACCTGCCTCGCCTTCTCCCTCCCGCCCCTCGCCGCATAGAGGCTCCTCTGGATCCTCTGGAAGCCCATGGAGAGTAGGAGCTTCGCAGCCCTATCCCTCTTGTAGTCGTCGCTTATGTCATAGGCGACTATCACTATCACGGCTACCTCACCGCCTCGCGGAACGGCGCGTACATGGAGCCGCTGCGCACCGCCTGCGCGAGGAGCCTAGCGTGCCTCGCCATGTGCCTCTCTAGGGTGTCGCTCTTGCCCGTCGCCCCGTCCCTCACAACCCTCTCCCTCACCCACCTCGCGTACTCCGCTACCAGCCTCGAGCGCGTCTCCGCATCCATGAGGCCGGTTTGCGGGTCTCTCACCGGCCTCCATCCGCCCGCGAGCAGCTTGTAGGCCAGGCGGTCGACTGCCGAGACCCTGAAGAGTTCCGCGAAGTCGTATACTAGGGTTGGGCGCCCGCTCCTATCCGCGTGGATGAAGCCCACGTAGGGGTCCAGCCCGTACATGACGAGGTAGCGGTGTACCCACGCGTAGAGGAGCGCGTAGAGGTAGTTGAGGATCGTGTTCATCGGGTCTGGGGAGTCGTGGTTCCTCCCCTGGAACCCCACGTCGCCCGGCAGGAGGGCGGCGAGCGCACCCCAGTACCTCCTCGCGGCGTGCGCCTCCAGCACACGCAGCCTATCGACGCTATCCTCGCCCAGAGCCCTCCTGGCGTACTCCTCGATCCTCTCGGCCTCGTCTCGAAGCCAGGCCTCGCCCCTCTCGAGCGCCAGGCTCCGGAGGAACCCAGCCTGGTTGAGCATCTTCCCGTAGACTATGCTCTTGGCCACCGCGAGCCTCGAGGAGGGGTCCGTAGCGGCCCTATACTGGGCTATCCTCGTCTCGCTCGTCCTGCTCACCCACGGGGGTGTGAGGGTAACCACCGGGTTGCCACGGGCGTCTAGGAACAGGATGTCTATCCCGAGCCTCGCCAGCCTCCTCACCGCCGAGCTCGTAATACTCACCTGCGACGTGACTATCACGATGCGGTCTACCTCCGCGATAGGCACGACGCTCCGGCTCCTACCCCCGCCATCCACAGACTCGACCACTATCGCCCCGCGGTGCACGCGCAGCCTGGCGCCCCTAGCGGAGACCACCAGCACCCGGGGAGCCCCGTCTCCTCCCAACCAGCGCCACCCCCGCTACGGGGCGCACACGAGGCGCATCGGGCACTGGTCGGGGCACCTAGGAGGCCTCCCAGGGTCCACCTGCGACACGACGATCTCCGCAGCCTCGTCGCGCGCAGTGAGGAACTCGGCTCGCTCCTCGTTACCGATGTAGACGGGCTCCAGGGTCAACCTAGAGCCATCGCCGTTCACGAGTATGACGAGGCCATAGTCGAAGGGTATCTCGAGGCTAGCCTCCAAGGCCATCGCGTAGCCCGCGAGCGCCACCGGGTAGTCGCGGCTCCACCTCCCATACTTCACCTCGACGACAAGCCCGGGGGCCAGTGCATCCACCCGAAGCCTCCTGGAGAGCCCCAGCAGACCCCCGTCGACCTCATACTCTGTTATCCAGGGCGGCGCCCCAGTCTCCTCCATCCACTGGGCCCACGCGAACACCATCTTCTTGTACACGCGCGCCGCGAAGACGGCGATGCCGTCACCGTCTCCCTCTATACCGGCAGACTCGAGTATCACGGAGGCCCTCTCACGCGCGCCGCCCACGAGCTCGGCCACGGCGTCCTCGGTGCTCTTCCCCTCGCCCAGGACGAGCCTAGAGAGGTCACGCGCAGCCAGCCTGAAAGCCTCGTGGACGATCCGCCCCTTGAGCATCGCCTCGGTGGGTTGCCCTCGGAGCCCGCGGACCCTCCGGAGCCAGAGGTCACGCCGGGTCGGGCAGTAGCGGTACGCGACCTCAGACACCCCGAGCCCCACGAAGTACCTCGGCTTTACCGGGCTACTGTGCCAGCTCCACCCCCGGTACCGCTCCTCGACGGGATCAGCAGCCCGCAGTAGGTGCAGCTTGCGGAGCGCTCGGGCGAGCGACGAGGCCGCGAGCAGAGCAGGCACCCAAAAGGTATTACCATATTAGGGGTGGTAACACCGCGCCACGTACACCCCCATCAAAGCGAATCATAAACCACGGTCCATCCACGGTAATACCGCTACTAGCCTGGACCATGGGCTCTGAACGCCATCGGCCAGCCCCGGTAATAGCCGCCGGTACTACCAGACGCCCACAACGGTGGGACACATCGAGGCGCTACTCTACGTCATCCAGGCTAGCCCGGAGGGAGCCATACAACACGTGATCCGCCACCGCCACGCGGATACCGTGATAGTCGCGGTGCCAGCGCCGCCAACAAGAGCAGCACTACTAGCCTACCACGAGATACGCCTGGTGGCCACGAGGCTAGGCTACCAGGACGCACACCTCATACAACTGCCGGTGGCCAACCCCCCGCTAGCCACACACGAAGCTTACAAGGCGGTGAGAGACTACAACGCGATACACGCCCTGATAAACGCCCCGCCAGCCATGGCGATACCCGTCTACACCGCACTACTCCTACACGCCCTGACGAACAACGCGCGCATCACCATAACGCTGGCCACGCTAGACCCCCAACAACCCTACACGACACTAACACTAGATCCAGTCACTACCATAATCACCGGGAGAGGCCTAGCCTCAACAAGGGCGCGGATAGCCCACCTGCTCCTACAGGAGGGCAGAACAACACCAACAAGAGCAGCACAACACCTAAACATATCAAAGACAACCGCAGAGAAACACCTCCGCTGGCTCAGGAACAAACAACTAGCAAACCAGGCACACGGCAACATCTACACACCAACACCATGGCTAAAACTACACCACGAAATACACTGGAAACAAGCCAAGAGTCGAAAAGCATAAGCCAAGCCCTCACGAAATCCTTTTTCCACCCTTCAGCGTAACGCTTCTAACCCCTGGTACTACCGGTGGACCGTTGCCTATGGGACTATGACTGGTTGAGAGTAGCACAAGACCGCTGTAAACTCATACTTAAGCTTTTCTCTGCTTATAAACCCGGTACTACCGCTGGACCGTCCCGCAAGGGCACCGTTGAAGCCCATTACACCTCCCCAACCACAGAAACAAAGACAACAGAGAAAAAGATAAATAGGAGAGAGACCTTACAACCACACGGCAAGCGTGCAGAAACAACCAAGAATGAATTGAAAGGCGGAGGTAGAACCAGGCGCGTAGGAGGCGCCTGTAAAAACTCTGAAACAACCAAGAATGAATTGAAAGCATTGACGTATCTAGGTTCCCACCCACAGACGTGCCCCTCTGATGAAACAACCAAGAATGAATTGAAAGGCAGCATGGGCACCAACTCTGGGACTCGCTAAGGTGGAAGTTCTTGAAACAACCAAGAATGAATTGAAAGGTGGCGGTTCACCGCCGCATAAAGAAGGACAAAGCGAAGGCGAAACAACCAAGAATGAATTGAAAGGAGCGTCACGACCTCGCCGGCGTTCCTGGTCTCCGGGAGATGCAGAAACAACCAAGAATGAATTGAAAGTCAACCAGCTCATCAATCACCTTGAACTTCTCCTCAAGCCTCCTACGAAACAACCAAGAATGAATTGAAAGGACACTAATGACATTAGCGGGTTTGATTGACAGGTTGACACGGGAAACAACCAAGAATGAATTGAAAGAGACGGTGACCCGTGTGAGTGTAGAACTGATTACAGGCTCGTCTGAAACAACCAAGAATGAATTGAAAGCGGGATGATACAGGGCAGGAGGAGCAGCGGCCTGGGCTGCAGGGGAAACAACCAAGAATGAATTGAAAGCCCCCACTGGGCCCGGTTCGGGCGGTTACCGCCTCATAGACGGAGAAACAACCAAGAATGAATTGAAAGTTTCGTTGTTCTTTTCCACGCTCATCCAACCCACCGAGTGACTCATCATGAAACAACCAAGAATGAATTGAAAGATTCCCGTTCCCAGGCCGGGGCTCGGGGCTAGGCTCTGGCTCGGGCTCCTGAAACAACCAAGAATGAATTGAAAGACATTCTCGAACGCGTCTATGGGCACAATGAGATTGCGGAGTTCGGAAACAACCAAGAATGAATTGAAAGCGATCGCGAGGATAATCCCGTTACGTAAAGCAACGATGTGAAACAACCAAGAATGAATTGAAAGGCCTACGCATGAGCTCGGGGTGGGCCACGGCCAACACCACGGAAACAACCAAGAATGAATTGAAAGGATCAGCTTCAACGTGATGATCCTGGCCTTGTCCACCTGGTCGCTGAAACAACCAAGAATGAATTGAAAGCTCTCGGGTATTTCTCGGCGCCGTAGTGCCCCTCGGGCTTGAAGCGCGTGAAACAACCAAGAATGAATTGAAAGAACCACCTTGCCGGTTACCACACCCGCGGTTATGATCTTGGAAACAACCAAGAATGAATTGAAAGTTATCGGTGCCACGCCGCGCCACCCACCTGACACTACCACCGAAACAACCAAGAATGAATTGAAAGGAACTGGTGGCACGCATACTGGTACGCTCAGCAGTACGCTCGAGAAACAACCAAGAATGAATTGAAAGCACAAGGGCTGGTACACTAGCGTCGAGCACTCTGGAGGCGGAGAAACAACCAAGAATGAATTGAAAGCTCGATAGTATTTTTCATAGCTTTCAGATTACTCTTGAGCTCGTGAAACAACCAAGAATGAATTGAAAGTATCGTCACTTTATCTTTTAGGTTTGGCGTTACAGCCCAGTAGGAAACAACCAAGAATGAATTGAAAGGTGATACTCGCTGTGGGGATTAGCGTTGGGACGGCGCTCGCGGCGAAGAAACAACCAAGAATGAATTGAAAGGCGTTATACCAGCGCCGATTGACGCGCTCGGGCGCTTCTAGGAAACAACCAAGAATGAATTGAAAGCATAACTGAGAACCCAGCGCTCAAGGCGTTGTACGAGCGTAACGAAACAACCAAGAATGAATTGAAAGTTGAGGGGCTTGCACTCTATATCCAGGTGAACCCTAGTCGATGAAACAACCAAGAATGAATTGAAAGTAATTCTCCTGGTAACGCCGCTCGCAACCCCCAGTGTAGCTCCTGAAACAACCAAGAATGAATTGAAAGTTTTAGCTAGGAGCGGCCACGCTGCAACGTATTGCGATATGAGAAACAACCAAGAATGAATTGAAAGGATGACGATTGATATATGGCGGCGTGCGCGGTATGGAGAGGAAACAACCAAGAATGAATTGAAAGCAGTCGCCGTCGTACGGCTGGTGGTTGATGTAGCCGCGTGGGGAAACAACCAAGAATGAATTGAAAGTAGCCTTTTTGCTGACAGTTATGTTCTTCCTGAACATTTCTACTTTTCATTTTAGGCTTTCAGAAGTTGCTTAACCGTGATGGGCCAGAGTTTCACGCTAGATTACGGTATGCGCCTGGCTCTAAAGGCTACCAGCCCATACTGTCGCCCACTTGTCGCGAGGAGCCAGGCTGCGGTCTTCCGTTTTATCTACCGGTATAGTCTTCGACGCCGGGATACCCCATGTCAAAGATGGTTTTCGTGAGGTATGTTCTCGAGAAGGTTCCAAGATGCCAGGGAAGATTGGGGTCAGGAGGAGGGGCTGGGTTGTGGCGTTCAAGCCTCGAGGCCAAGTCAGCTCCTCTGTGAACTCGGAGGAGAGAAAGAGTTGCCACGCTAGCAACGGAGTGATACGTGAAGCATCTACTATAAGGTTATAAGAAAAGGAGAGGTTTACATACACTACATGCTTTGACGACGTTGGTTCATATAGTGTCCCCCTCTCGACGGCATTCTATGTCAACACTCCTCATGATCATCCACCGCGCCTCTTCCGGGTATAAGCGTGTGCTGGACTCCTCTCGGCAGTGCATTCTTGCTACAGCATTGTCTGCTAGCATCAACACGCCCGACACCCTTCTAGCCTCCACAGCTTTATCTTCCTGAACTGAGGCCCAGTGAGGTAGTAGTGTCGAGGCATGCTCGAGTATAGGCTCGATGCCTACCCGCTCAAGAGTGTCAGCCAAGTGTTTCAAGTCCTCAGCTACATCTCTTGACACCTTTTTGCACACTTCGCAGCAGGGTCTAAGCTCTTCTACACCCACCTTGCATCTCGAGAGGCTCTCAGCAACCTCTACTATAACGTCCCTCATGTTGTTGATGAACTCGCCCCTCTCACCACTTTTCATGCCCGCGACTCTAGCTGATATCCATGCAAGCCCGTCGAGATAGACTCTAGTCTCGAGGCCCCTCAAACCCTGATGATGTAGCAACACAGCCCGTGCGACTATCGCGCTATCCTGTGAACTCTCCCCGTGGAACCACATGTGATAACCATAGACAGCCGCGGAGAGAACCTCGTGGTATCTGAACGAGAGCCTCCATTTCGACTCACAACCCCTCCTCTCGGTATCCTCGATCCTCCTCTTGTTCAAGAAGTTGTGAAGCACCTTGCCGATGTCGTGCACAGCGGCCGCTAGCATGGCAAAACGTTGGTCGACGCCAAGCCTTTTCGCGAGGGCACACGCCGCTATAGCCGAGCCTACCAGGTGTTCAACAAGCACCTCTTTAACAAGCTTATAGCCACCGCTCGTCTCGACACACTCGAATCTAGCGTATAGGCTCACACCGCCACCTCTGTACGTGTCCTGCCACATCACCCTACACCACCCGAAGCCCATTCTCCCGGTCATACACATCCCGCTTCAAGAGGAAGCCTAGGAGAAGCCTAGCATCAGTGTAGACAGCGAGCCTCCACATGGTATAGAGGGGTCTCTCGGCAAGCTCGTAGAGGCTTACATCACTCCTAACCCTAAGCCTAAGTCTACCCTCATCGAGCGTGACAAGCACAGCTTTCACGCTTCCATCCTGATGCTCCAGGTAGCGTTCACCATACTTCCGGATGAACCTGCTGTCGACAGCAACGAGTCTGCCTAGCAGCTCTTCAACCTCTCTCTCCGAGACCTCCCTACCATCCACGACCATATCACTGGGGGGTAGCAGAGGTATCAGGGTGCTCTTCCGTACGAAGCTTCCGTTGAGCTTCTCGTCAAGCACCTTCACGATCTTACGTGGAGGCTCAGCGAGGGTTGATAAACGCCTGAGCAACTGCTCGAGTTCAGTTGACGGCTCAGCAGCCTTAACTTTCACCGAGTACACCTTAGAGTCCAGGTCTCCTAGAAGCTGCCATACAGTCTCGCAACCATCTACACCGCCGCACCTCCAGTCAAGGCAGCCCCTACAACCATCAAACACCCTGCATCCTAGCACATTCACAACCAAGTTTAGGGTCTCTCTCGTTGCATCAGTATCATAGATGCCATTTACAATTCTCAACTTCTCCGCATCGTCATAGACTATGATGATCGTGTTGATGTCGCTCGGTTTACGGTGTCGCGCTACTCTGCCAGCCCTCTGGATGAGAGCAGGCAGCGGCGCAGCCTCCGAGACGAGAATGTCGAAGTCGAGGTCGACGCCAGCCTCGACAACCTGCGTTGCGAAGAGACAAACTCTATCACCATCCTTCAACAGCTTCTCAACCTTCTCGAGCTTATCGTGACGCTGCTCCTCACTCATCTTCCCCGTCACAAGCACGGGTTTACAGCCAAGCTCCCGCTCGAGCCTAGAGCCCCACTCGCTGAACGTCTTGTAAGCCCTCCTCCACGAGTTGAACGCGATGAACACGCTCTTGGCGCCACTCTCGAACCTCCCCTTAAGCTCGTCGAGAAGAGCCCCAAGATCAACCACAGAGTCTACAACCTCAGCCCTCTTCACTATAGTATCAATGCAACCGCAGTGTTCCGCTTCAAACCCCCTATCGAAGCCGATATGCTCCTCGAGTCTCACTGCGATCTTGCCGAGCACGCTGAGAAGCCTCTGGTAGAGCTTCCACTGTCTATCACCATAGCCTACGAGCCACACGTTGGACTTTACACCGGCATTTGATAATACAGCCTCAAGTAGACTTGGCGGTAGTGTTGCAGTGAAGACAGCAACACACCTTCCACTTCCAACATACTCCCGGACGATACTGGTGATTACGCCAGCTTGCTTCCTGAGAAGATCGATTTCATCATCCTCTGCCTCACCATCCCCAGAGACCATCAAGTGGTACTCGTCGAGTATGAGCAGGTTGAAGCTCCTGGCGAGAGTATAGGCAACGTCGCTGTGCCACGCGCTCCTCATAAGCTCATAGACGGGAATCCCGTAGAACGAGAGCGCGAAGCTATCAACCGTCACTATCATGTAGTCCCTGGCAAGGTAGGGGGACTTAGCGACACCCTTCACAAGAACACCAGCCTGGAAGCCAACAACATCAGATGCCCCGAGACCCTTGGCGGCGGAGGCAGCTTTCACAGCAGCCTCAGAGACTATAGCGCGCAAAGGAAGCACGTGAGCAACTCGAAGACCCTCCCTTGCTATCCTACTGATAAGCTTGTGTCTGACGAAGCTAGTCTTGCCATAACCCGTTGGTAGCACCCCGACAACCAACCCGCCATTCTCGAGACACTCGTCGATAGCCCTCGCCAGTCTATCGAGAAGGAGTCTTGTAGGAGCCTTGCCTGTGCCTATCTTCATCTTAACCACCCCCGGCGGATCTCAGCACGCGGGCGCAAGTGTCAACGCGTGTAATTCCATTCACGGATGTCAAGTTGCGGATAACAGAGTAGAAGATGTCGCGGTCGACACTACCCTGCAGGATAAAGTCGTAGAGTGGCGTAAGTTGGGCTGCAACCGCACGCGCCCCACTCTCGTTCAGTACGCCGTGCGAAGCCGCATCGATTATACAACCAGGTAACAACCGGAGCATCGTGAGTAGCCTGTGCAAAGTCAAGCCAAGTTCGTCGGCAGCGGAGGCGACGCTCTGATAGGCTAGTAGTAGATCCTCGCCACTCACTACTGTAGTCTCCATGAACCTAGTGTCCTCCGGGTAGTTTACGATAACGATGCTAGGCCATCTGGGGAGAAGCTCGATACTCTCCTCAGACACGCTGTGAAGAACCTCAATCACAAGCAGCCTATAAGTCCAGCCAACGACATCACCAAAGTACTGCACAAATTCAACTTGCCTACCTAGACCAGGTACGCGGTAGACAATTGATCTCACGTCAATCTTGCACTGGTTGTCTAGGCGCGGCTGGAACAACACATAAACAGCCTCATGTAGACTCAAGTCGGCATCACCGAGATCACCTAGAAGCACGTTAAGCATCCGCTTCGCTTTTGCACGTGCCTCGCGGTTGCGTGGATAGACAGTCCTCTCGCGAAGAGCATCGAGAGCGTATATAAATGGCGCTAGATCGCCGAGCGAGACATCTATAAAACCTTTCCTAGGCTTAGGTGTCCTCCCGGCTTGCTCATTCTGGTTCGCCTCGGATGCATAGCCTCTCGCGTAGAAGTAGCGCAGAGGATTTGTAATCACACGATCCTGCGCCGCTCTCGTCCTCTTGCCCATTATGAACCCCCCAGCCTTCCAAACACAGTTTTGGCTACTCTCGTCGTAGCTTAGCGTAATATTATCCCAGGATGAGGATGTTAGACTACTTGCATTCATCCCCCACATAGAGGGCGTGCTTGTGTCAATGTTACACCCTTGATTGCACGTTATTTCGATGTACTCGGCTTTAGCCGAGGAGTTGTAACCGTGCTCGATTCTACAGTCGCACTTTACACTTGTCTTCACGCATCTTCTAAGATCCTCAGAGTTCGCAATGTACCATGTGATTGCCGCTAGTGTGAAAGCGAGTGATCTCGCTAAAAGTGCCTCCGGCGGCGGGACGAAGATGCGAGCCGTGTTAGACGGTGTAGATGGAGCTTTTGCCGCTCGTCTCGACCCGGTTGCACGCTTAACCCGCTTCTTTGCCATGGTCCCGCACCCTGGGTATGACTATACGCGTATGCACGAGTATATACTCTATTGTAGGTTCACGCTTAGAGGGAAAAACAGAGTTTAAACTCTCAACGCGATACACGCCACACTTATCCGTGTTGATTTTTACGCGCACCCAACCCGGGTATCTGGGGTGTATCGCTTCGCGTAGCACATTGAATCTGGTTAAGCTTGGGTTTAGCTTACTGCAGGGTTCAGCCGAGTAGCTGCATATAAGCTCGTCCGCGTCGCGTGGTACAGGCGTCTTCTCGGCCACATAGTTTCCGTAAACATTTCCAACGCATTCTCTCAACGTGAGCCAGGGTGTCACAATCTCGTTGACACCATGCTCCTCTACAAGTTGAGCCTCAAACACGGCCAGGGGATCGACAAACGACTCTTTACCGCCAAGCCGCGAGACATGCTGCAGACCCGTCTTGAGCGCGTCTATGTCCCCGTCTTCGGATGCAACCAGTACCATTACCCTACCGTGGGGTGAAATCGTGTACCCTAGCTTTATTGGCGCAAAGAGCTCGTGGACGGCGAGTTTCTGCGGGAGGTCTTCACGCCTAGTTTTGAGCGACTGATACGGGCCTGTGAAGTAGCGTATGAGTATACCGGTTCTAATGGAGGGTGAGAGCCAGGCTGCCGAAACCCACCATCTCCTACCGAGGATCTTTATTATGGATGCAGCGCCGCTAGTTAAGATCGACCCGGAGCCGATACTCGTAATTATGAACTCGCGTGTACCCAGCAACCCGAGGTCGTGGAGGGTCTTGGCTAGCGCCCCTAGAATTGTGGTTGGCGGGGGGAGTAGGTATGAAGGTTGAGATGCGCTTCCGAACCACGCTCGGCTCGACAACCCCCAGTGGACGCGGTATACCGCAATAGCAGCTCGGAGTACCAAGACGTTTTCACCTGGCGGTGCACTGCAAGCCTACATTGTCTCGAATCCTCCCGATCAAGTCGGGTATGGTGTTCGTTATCTCAACACCTGGTAGCCTGCCTATCAGCTGCCTGAGCCTCTCGGCGTAGTTGCTGCCTAGGGCTGCCGTGACATATGCTACGAGCTTCACGTCAACATTGAGCTTCTTGTAGTCGTCTAGCTTCCTCTTAAGTTCCTCCACAAGGTTCTCGAGGGGTAGTGTCGCTGGGGGTAGCGGCACCGGCCTGTCGCTCAAAACTGCTATGACAAGCTCGGTGACGTTATGCGGCCTGTACCTTGACCTCTTGGCTCCAAAATCGCCTTCGAGCAACGGCCTAAGTGCATCCAGAGCAACGCACCTTCTCAATGTCAGCGTGCACTCTTTGTCCTCCACGCACCCCCCTGCTATGCTATAGCTCCCCACGCAACAGAGGTCAAGCTCGATGTTGCCGCCGTAGAGCACCGACCCGACCTGCACGTAGTATGGGACCTGGATGGCCTCCTCGTAGCCAGGTAGCCTCAACGACTGTGCCTTTAACGCGCCCCTAACGTGCATCTGGTGGTCAAGCTGCGTCGCCTCGATAGCGTCGAGCGTTGGTATGAGATAAGAGAAGCGTATGCAGCTAGTCCTCCTCGTGGGTCCCTGAGTGACCAGGAAACCCCCAATATCCTCCACGAGGCTATTGTCAACAATCCGCTTCTCAATATCCTGTAGGTCGCTGAGCGAGAACCCCTCTCTCCTACCAGCATAGCGATTAGCGAGGTCACACTCCCAGCCTCTGGGCTTAGGTGCCTTGCCCTGCTCAGCCTGTTGGCACTGCTTCTGGTAGAAGCCCAGATCCCAGTGTTTGAGTAGCTCACCTTGCTCGCTCCAGTAGTCTATCCTACTGCTGCACTCGGTGTACTTTGTCTTTGCCAGCTCGACTATCTCCATCTGGTAACGGTGTGCTAGAGATTCTCCACTGACTGCAGGTACCCACCTGACCACATATTGTCCTGGAGCCCTCGGGACTATGACGGGGACAGTCCTCCTCCTCGTCACGTTCCCCACGCTTTCAACCATGTTGAGGGCGTCGACGTTCACTAGCAACCTGTAGACAATCTGAATCCACCTCAACTTGATGTTGCAACATGCACTTCTCTCCTCCCGGTCGTTACCAGTCTCCATACTAGACCCTCCGCCCGCCCCACCACCCTCAAGCTTCTTGAGAAGCTTCTGAAGCTCGGTCTTCTTGTTCACAGTCACGCCCCATCACCTCCCACCAGCAAGAGCTTTCACAGCAAGCTCGTGGGCGAGACGCAAAGCGTGTTCAACGCACTCTGACCTCCTGGCGTCGCTAGCAATCGCCTCGACAATCTCGACTAGGCTGTCCCACTCGTCACGCCTCCTCTCCTCAACATTCTCAATGACGCTCCTCACGCCCCTCTCAACCTCGAACAGTGCCACCAGGAGAGAGTCTGGGCCAGAAGCCAAACCAAGCTTGTCAACAGGACCGTACCTGGCCTCCTTCACGAAAGCCTCGTGGAGAAGACGAGCCGCCTTAGACACTCTGAAGGAGTCGACACGGGCAGATCTACACTCTTGACCCTCAACGAGGGACATGGCCATCCACAAGTATGTGCTTATCGCAAGGTAAAAACGTTAACCAGTCAAATATTTTCTAGCGCATATACACTTGCTGGCATACAACGAGCATACAAGACCGAGAGGGAGCATAAAACATCAATATGTATCGTCAAGGGTAGTTAGCATACGTACTAAGTGTCGCACTACATGTAACGATTGTAGCGATTGAAGTTATACTAACACCTGGCACTAGGGTTAGTAGGCTCTCACGCCGCAGCCACTTACAAGATGTTCAAAGCTGCTACCGTACAACCACGTTACGCCAATTACTATGACCGCGGAGGGTGACTGATATGCGCTTAGAGCCAGCATCAGGCTATACTAACTATCGTGAAGTGTTCGCCGTGGCTAGTGAACAGCGGAACCGGTAAAATTGGAATGCAGTGCGGCATCGCTGATTGCCTAGGCCTGATGGAGGATCCCGTATCTCTCGCCGTATTTATCATACTCTGTCAAGCCTCTCAAATCCGGTATAATTTATTGGTATCCATAGCCAGTGTAGATGCGCGATAGTAGTGGGTGTTGCTTGTGAGTGGCGAGTATGTGTTGGTGCTTAGGAGGAGGGCGTTGGGGTTTCTTGAGGAGGCGCGGGAGGCTAGGGATCCGGATCTGGCCGTCTTCTTTGCCGAGCAGGCGATGCAGCTCTACATCAAGTCGGTTCTCTACGAGTTGTTCGGGGAGCGTGTGAGGGGGCATGGGTTGCGTGAGCTTCTCGGGCTTCTGGCGCGGCTGCTCGAGGAGGCGGGGTACGGGAGGGAGGCTGAGGCTGTGAGGAGCTTCGTGGCTAAGCACCGTGGGCTGCTCATAGAGGCTGAGGAGGCTTACACCCTCGCCAGGTACGGTGAAGTCGGGTACAGTGAGGCCGACGCGGCGAGGATGACCAGTCTCGCGGAGAGTCTCATCCGGATGCTCGAGGGGGTCGCCAAGCGTGTCAAGATGGGTTAGGTATCATTTCCAGCACCTGCGCCGCTGGAGAGAGTACGCCGAGAAGGTTGCGAGGGCTGCGGCGGAGCTCGTGCCCGGCGCCAGGGTCTACGTTGTAGGCGGTGTGGCGGAGGGGCGCATAACAGTACTGAGCGACATAGACATCCTCGTGGTGGTTCCTCGGGGGGCTAAACGCCGCGGCCTCGCACGCGACATACTCCTAAAGGCTATCGACGAGCACGGCCTACCGTGGGATGCGCCCGTAGAGCTGCACGTGGTAGAGGAGGGCGAGGAGGGCGAGTACACGCGGCGTCCACACATACGCCTACACTAGCTGGCCGGGGGTGCCAACAGGGATGTCTCTAGCGGCTCGCTCTCACTACAGAGTTGGGGAGCGTTGCGGTTTTGAGTAGGCCGCTAGGGGGTGGATATACTGCGAGCCCCACTCTGGCTGCGCCGTTGCGTGTGGCGGGCGCTAGTGGTCCAGGGGTATCATCCTCTTGGCATGCCTCTTGTAGCGTTCGAACCCCTTTGGGCCGACAACGTGGAGGTCTACGGGGTAGTGGAGTGGGAGGCCCTCGTCGAACGCCGTGAGTAGTATCCTCGTCTTCGCTTCTAGCCTCTCGCGTGGGTCCGGGTCACGCGGCAGCACCACGAGTATGTCTAGGTCGCTTGTTGCGGTGAAGGTGCCCTCGGCTACACTCCCTATGAGGTAGACTCTAGCGTCGGGGTAGAGGCGCTTGGCTGCCCTCGCTACTATCCTCGCAGCTTCTCTCCAAGTGTCACGCAGCTCGTAGAACCACTTGGCCATCAGCACATCGATCTTGTCTACCATGGTATCACCTCGTTAGCCTCTCGAGTAGCGCGATAACCCGTTTTGCCAGGTTGACCCCTCTCTCGGCGTCAGTGCGGGTATACCCCGGCACCTGGTACCGCCCCTGCACGTAGGCATCCTCGAGCAGGATCAGCCCCTCCCGGTTGTCAGTCACGAAGCCCCGTATGCTGTTGGCCTCTTCCCGCCTACCAGCCTCCTCGAGCACGGACGCGAGGTAGCCTAGGAGCCTGCGCAGGTTATGCCCTCGGGGCACGCCGCCCAGCAGCCGGGCATACACGGCTTTGACGGCCAGCTGCGCAGCCTGCTCAGCCATCACAAGCGCCACGTCGTACTCTCCCTCTGAGAGGAGGTGCTCGGCCTCCCGGAGGTACACCAGGGCACGCCTCCACAGGGTCCTCGCCAGCTCGCCGCTCACCCGGGGGACCCCACTAGCAGGGGCCGCGTGAGAGGCTACTATGGGGCTTACAGCCGGGCACATCCCCGGGCGCACGGGCGAGAAGGGCGCGGCCAGAACCGTCGGTGTTGAAAACGCCTCGTGTAGACCCAGAAGCCGAGAGCTAGGGCAGTAGTTTCTCGCCCATCTTGCCCACCCTACAGGTTTCCTCAATAGCCTTGATGAACGTCTCTACGCGTCGCACATCCGTGCATATGAAGAGTTTCAACCCGTCGGCCTCAATGTAGAGGCCCGTGTCGCACCTCCCGTCTATGAGCGCGTAGTAGCGTGTACCGTTTCGCGCCCTGAAGAGGCCAAACGCGGCTGTGAGCTCGGCCCCGCACACCCGGGCCGCGGGCCACAGTGGGTCGCCCCGCCCCACCCGCACGACCCTACAGCCGCCCCTCACGATGGCCTCGCGCACCCTCAGGCAACTCACGTACCTCGCGTGGACTAGCCCATCCAACACCTCGACTCCCAACCACTCGGCCCTCCGGAGGTACCACGCGTAGCCAACAAGCAACACCTGGATTGCCACCAGGAGGACGAGTACAAGGATCAGGGCGAGATCCGGGCCTCCGAGCACGAGGAGCAGGAGGAGGACCGGCGTGACGATAAGCAGGGTTATGCCAGCGATCTGCAAGACCATACCCGAGTAGATATGCGCGTCGATGCGCAGCGAGGCACGCATGCCACGCGGCACCCCGATAATGATTGACGGTTGTTGGCTCCCTTCGGGTCTATGTTGTCTAGTCCTAGCGTTATAACGCGACCTTGGAGAGTGTCGCCCGAAACCCGGTAATATTGTACCCATATTGACGTGTGATTGCTAGGTATTGGCGCCGGTGGGCTACCGTGAGCTATTTGTATGCTTTCCGCTTGTCTAGCTCCGAGCTTGTGAGTCTGGGTGTCTCTGCGCTTGCGTGGCCCCTGTTCATCATCGCCACGGGCTTTGTAGCTGCACTGGCGCTTGTCATTATCGCGCGTCAGTGTGGTGGCGTGGGGTGCGCGCTGCGCTCGCCGTTCTTCTGGCTGGTTGTCGTGCTTGGCGTTATCCTCCCGGCTGTGGTGATGGTCTTCGACATTGTGACTACGAGGGCCGAGTACGTGGTAACCGGTAACTGCACGCTGGTAGTGGACACCAGCTTCGGTAGTGTACGCGTGTCTCTCCCCAACGCGACTGTGACTCTCACCGGCGACCCGGGCATCAAGCTGCGCAAGCATGGGATCGGGGTGCCCGGGTTGCTAGTCGGCCGTGTGGAGTTGAGCGACGGCTCGGAGGCGCTGGCCATAGTCTATCGGCCGCCCGGCCACTACCTGGTCGTGAAGAGCGACGGGGAAACGGTCATACTCTCGCACCCGGGTATCGAGGAGGTCTACGAGAAGATCATGAGCGCCTGCCGTGCGACACGCTAACGTAGTGCGGGGTACGCCCGCCGCGGCTTAACACGAGCTTGGACACACGCCTAGGGGGCCCCTCCCAGGCACATGGTTCGAAACCGGCGCCGCGTCAGAGGGTCAGCGTGGAGCCCACCCCCATGGGGTATGGCGCGCTATCCCCGTGTGCAGCGCTGCATAGAGGTGCAGTAACCCATCGTAACGTACATATGTACCTCTGGGCGTGTGTAAGGACAGGTTGTAGGGCTTGGCTCGTGAGAAGTCAGTTGTTCTTGTTGTCACGCAGGGTACTAGCCCGGGTGTCGCCGCCGAGGCGTACCACAATATCGTCACGGGGAGGGCGGTAGACTATGATAACGGCGTGCTACGTGGGAGAGTCGAGAGCGTCGTGATAGTGGCTACTAGTGGCTCCATGGCGGTGTTGGCTGCCAGGGCAGCCGCGGCTATACTCACATGCTGCATGGGCCTCGATCCTAACAGGGTCAGGCTCGTGTTCGCGCCCTGCAGTGACGTCACGGATGCAGCCTCGTACGGCGCCTACTACGACGCTGTCTACGAGACCCTGGAGTCCGTGCTGGAAGAGTCGAAGGACAGCATCGTGGTTCTCGACGTGACCGGTGGCCGCGTGGGCATGGCCATAGCCGCCTTCGAGGCGGTCAACGCCATGCTTACCAGGGATAGGGTGAGGGTGACGACAACCCAGGTGCCGCCAGAGAAGTACCGGGCGGTGCAAGAAGCGTTCAACGAGATGAAGGGTAGGCTCGAGGAGGCGCTCGCAAGGTTCGAGGAGAGAGTGAAGACGGGCGACGCCAAGAGAGCATGCGAGGAGCTACTCGAGGAGACACGCAGCGACAAAAACAGCCTATGCAGCCTAGTGACACGCGAGGCGATCACAGCAGCCATATGGCCGAGACCGCCAGCACCCCCCAGGAGGAGGAAGAGAGGCGGGACTCACCCCCAACGCGATCAGAGCAGGTAACAGCCTCGTGCTTACTCCGAGGTTCTTCCCTCTCGGGCCCCAAGCCACCACAATCATACACACGCTTGTCGCGGTCCTCTAGACTACCCCAGTATTTCCAGCCGCGGAGGTAGGCTGCTACGGTCTCCTCCGGCGACTCTATGTAGTCGATGCCCTCCGGGGTCTCCAGCTCCACGAGCCTCCAAGCCTCCCCGGCGTCCAACAACGCCAAGCCTAACCGGGTCACGCGGCTTAGCCCACCGTACAAGTTGCACTCCACAGCCTCACGCTCATCCAGGCTCGGGGCGGCGGAAGCCCCTACCCCCTCCCACACCCTCCTAAGCTCCTCTAGCCTCAACCTCCTCACACCCAACCGCATGCACCCCGAGACACACCCGCCCATACTACACCCATGCACACGGCAAAAACATGTTTACACAAAACACCCAACCAGAGCAACATAATTCATTCTTGGTTGTTCGCCGGTATCACCTCGCGCACGGCATCCTGCGTCACCAGCCTCGCTAGGGAACAACCAAGAATGAGTTGAAAGTGCGTGCGACTCAGGGAAGTGGCACACAGCCCAACGTTCGACAAGTGGCTATTGGAGATTGGGCGTGTGACTGAAAGGTGAGTAAGCGGCTCTACGTGCTGGTGCTTAGCGACCCCCTCTCCTCAGAGATATACTCTCGGACGCGAGGAAAGGCGAGGTTGTGGTGAGGGACGTGGTTGTCTTCGCGGAGATGTCTCCCCAGAAGGCGGGGGCTACAGCCAGAGGGGTGCGATCATCTACAGGGTTGAGCGTTTTCGCGGCTAGCCTCGCGCTTACACTGCTCCTCGGCTAGACGCCTCTCTCCTCTTCCCCGCTTTCTCGAGCATCTCTAGGTATCTTTTCGCGAGCCTCGCTAGAAGCATCCGCTCTCTCTGCTCGAGCCCCGCTGCGGCCGCGAAGGGCGAGAAGAGCTCTCTCCTAACCTCGGCTATCCTGGCCTCAACCCCGTCCCTATCCAGCTGTTGGCGCGGCTGCATGCGCTTGAGGAGCTGGTCGCCGGTCACGGGCATACTCCTCTCCCCTTGCGCCTTATGCACTTGAGGCGAAGCGTGTAGAGCCTCGGATTATCCGCCCTGCGGGCTCTCCATGCCCTAGATCCTACCGATCACCTTTTATTATGTCTGCTTAGGTCTCTCTAGCTACTCTCTTCAACCTCTTCTCTGCCTCTTCCAGGGTTAGCCTATAGGCTATAACGTCGAGTATCACTTGGCGGGCTTTGTGGGGTGGCACGCCAAGCCTCTTAGCCAGCCTCTCGAGCCTTGCTATCTCCTCGCCTCGCGCGTCGCGATACATGCGTACGAGCTTGTCAGCACATATAGGCAAGGGAGTTCCCCGGCGCCTAGCGATGAGCGTTTAACACTCTGCTAGTCTCTCGAGCTTCTTTCGGGCCGTCTCGTAGCCTATACGCCCCTCGAAGAAATCATCGAGTATCCTTTCGGCCTCATCTCCTCTTCCCGCCGCCCTGGCTCTCCTTGCGAGTGTTAGCAGCGCGCCTATCCTTTCTCTTACCGCCCTTACCTCTCTCACGGCTCTCTCCACGGCCGGATCCGGGTGGATCCCGCGGGCCATAGGATCGGCCCAGGGTCTCACAAACGGGACGCCTAGTAAATGGGGCTCATCTACTTCTCCCCCGCTTTCTCGATGAGCGTCCTGAGCCTCTTGATCGCCTCTTCCCGCGTGATCTTCCCCTCGACGAACCAGTCTGCGAAGACCTCGAACGCCTCGTCGAACACCCCGAGCTTATACGCCCTAGCAGCGAGACGGAGCGGCTCGTCGAGCGGCCGCCGTATCTCGTCGATCGTGAGGCGCTCCACGGGCATCTTTCTAGCCACGGCCTGGCGCATCCCGAGTGAAACCCTAACCACTCTTATAGCATGCCCGTCCATACGCAATATTCGGGGTTCGGCTCGTGCAGCGTGCGGAGAAGATACCGTGGAGAAGGATTGTCGACTGGGTTTTCAGGGAGTATAGGTGGGAGCTTGACATCCTACGCGAGTATGACAGGAGCGGCAGGCTTCCGAGCAGAGAGGAAGTTGAGAGGCTGAAGAGCAGAGCTAGGCGTGTTGCAGCCACTCGATAAGATCCTCGATGCTCCACTCGCCACGCGCGACCCGGATAGCCGCCTCGTATGCAGACGCGGGTTGCCTGACCCGATTCGCTTTGAGGAAGGCCCTTAGGAGTACAACCGCAAACCTCTTGTTACCGTCTGTCAGCGGGTGGCGCGTTATAGCCTCGTAGAATAGCGTTGCAGCGGCTATAATCTTCTTCACCCTGCACGAGCTTCTCGTGTACCGTGCTGCGTACCTGGCGCTCTCGAGGATAGACTCTAGCGCATCAACCGAGACAACGGCTATATGGTCCCGTGGGTAGTGCCTACAAAGCTCCTCGACGATGTATAGTAGCAGGCTGACTGAAGGATAGCGTATCACGCACCGTTTTCTCCGAACCTTCTTCCTCGCCAACCCTCACCGCCTCTTCGAGGCTGCAAGGAGCCCCAGGATGAGGGCGGCGAGCGTCAGGAGACCCGCGGCGGCGACAGCCAGCTTGAGCCGGAGGTCTAGCTGGGCGCTCCTGGGCATCTGGTTCCAGTCGATGTACATCTGTAGGAGAGTCGCGGCGGCGACGAGCGCAGAGCTGAGCGCAGCGAGTATGCCCGTCGAGCGTCTCATCTCTTACCCCTCGTTGCTAGCTTTGCAGCGATGAACGCTACGAGGAAGAGGGTGAGGAGCAGCGCCCCAAGCATCACGGCGAGGCAGCGTGCCTGCTACTACCAGCTTGGGTGCTAGCACGAGCAGCGCCACCAGCGGCGCGAGGATGAGCAGCAACCAGAGCACGGCTCTACACCCTACTTCCTTACTAGCATCAGGGGTATGACTAGGAGTGAAAGTATGCCAGCGCCGAGGGCGAGTGGCACCAGCCATGGTATTTGCTCGACAGCCGAGGCTGTGGTCACAAGCAGCTTGTAGACCGCCGGCTGGTTGACGAGTACAACGGTTGCAATGATACACGCGAGTATCAACGCTATTATGATCGCGATTGTGACTGCACCAAGTTGTGCTTCCTGCACATGCACGCCATAGAGGCTCCATAGCTCATCATATGTTAACCTCTTCCCTATGATAGTAGCGTCGTGACTGTACTCGCAGTAGAGGGGGTTGCACGTCTTACAGTTCACGGCGTTCGGCACGAAGATAGAGGGGTGTGCGGACAAGCCGGGGGCGGATGTCAATAAGTGCTTCGAGGTAGAGACGTGGTACAGCTGCTCTACAACCACAACCACTACAACAACCGCCACGACTACCACAACTAGTAGCATAACAGCAACGACAAAGTCGAGCACCAGTGACACAACAATCCCGCCGCCAGCGGCGACACTACCCTGGGGGAACAACAAGACAACAACCTACGCCGCTGTTGCGCAGCAGCGCTACTGCTCCTACCGGCGCTGCTCTTCTTCCTCGCACGCAGGTAGTTTTCTCACGCCCCGATCTCCTCGAGGCTCCTCTTCACTTCCCTCGGCAGGTGCTTCTGGATCACCGGGGCGTATAGGATCACGAGGAACGAGACCAGGAAGGCTAGGAGTAGGAGCTCACAGGCCGTCACCTCTAGGGGTTTGACGGCGCCAGTAGCCCTGTTGACCAGGTAGAGGGTCGCCACGGTCCTATCCAGCCCGCCCAGCCTGTAAGCCAGGGCGAAAGACTTCCCCACGAGGAGAGACGCGAGCATACTCTTCCTGAAGCTCCCGGTCTTCAGGTAGACAACACTCCACACGAGGAACATACCGAAGGCGAACACCACCCAGGCCAGGCTGCTAGCGTCCACCGTCTACACCCGCCAGCCTCTGGAGTCTCCTCAGGGCCTCACTCCTCTCGATCCTACCCTCTATGAAGTCCTCGAGCACCTTCTCGGCTTTCCGCCGGTCTCTAGCCCTGAGAGCCAGGCGCACCATCTCCCACGCGCGTCTCCTCATCTCGACTACCCTCGGGTTAGGCACCTCTCCCCACCACTCCCATGGTTGATACAGCAGAGACCCAACTCTATAGCCTTGTTGCAAGCCCCCTTGTCAGAGGTTACCATGTACTCTGCGCCTATCATCTTAGCCGCAAGTATATGCGCATAGTCGAAGATGGTGTTGATGCTCGCATGGGGGCCTGCAAGGTCTCTAGCTTCGCTTAGCAAAGCCAACACCGGGACCCTGTAGATGCGGATGTCATAGCGCCTAGCGATACTCCTAGCGACAAACCCCTTTTCATACTGTCTATACTCGAAGACGAGCACCGTACTCGTGCAGATAACCCCTCTATTACGCCTGGCGAAGCTAACCGCCTCACTCCTCTCCTCGCTAAGATCCACGAAGAAATTCGTGTTCACGTAGTACTTGCAGCGTCCCCTGCGCCTAGATCTCCTCTTCGCCAATCCCCTCTACCTCTTCGAGGCTCTTCTCGAGCTCATCCACAGAGACCGGGATGCCCCGCTCCGCTGCACGTCTAGCAGCCGCTAGCAGGGCGGCCACCCTCGCGGACGGCGGCGGCGGGCCCCTAGGCTGCCTCAACCATTCCGTCAAGAGGTGTTCCCAGAGCTCGGCAGCCCACTCTGGGGCATCCAGCACGTCAAACTCGGTGTCGGGGGCTAGAGCAGCGGTGGTGTCTAGGATCTCGGCGGCGCTCAGACTCGTTGCAACAGTCTTCAGGTTCTCGCGGAACTCCTTCTTGCTGCGCCTGAAGATGCGTAGAACCTGGCGGGGCTCAGCACCTAGATCCACTATAAACTATTAGCGACTATTAGTGTCTGTGCCGTGCAGCATAGGGCCCCCGATCATAGCGACAATCACATCTTATACTATCTCCAATTCATTCTTGGTTGTTTCGTGGCGCTCATCGTCTCGTAGGCCTTGACTATGGTCGGCCTCGACTTCTTTCAATTCATTCTTGGTTGTTTCATATGGGGTGAGGTGTTGATATGGGGCGAAGTTGAGAATTATGCCAGAATAATCTTTCAATTCATTCTTGGTTGTTTCTCTGCTCTCCCTCTTCTCCACCATATTCTCGATGTGCTCCTCTAGCTTTCAATTCATTCTTGGTTGTTTCGTCCTACAGTATCAGTAGGGTGTTTGCTGCCGCGAGGGGCATAGCCAAGGGGCTTCTCGCTGTACGGGAGGAGCGCGTCTACCGCGGGCGTAGGGTCGTGGTAACCGGCTACGACCTCGTAGAGTTGTTGACCCTCATTGCAACGGTTGCCGACCCCGAGGCTCGGAAGAGAGTAGCCGAGGCCATAGCCGACGGGAACGCCGAGGCCGCCAGGCGCGTAGAGGAGAGGATGGTTGAGTACGTGGCGTCCGTCGTGGAGTCGCCGGACCCCCTGGCCGCGCACGTGGCTCAACGCGTAAACGAGGAGTGGTACGCCAGGTTCGCGGAGTTCATCCAGGAGCCGGACTACATGCGTTTCTTGCGCCGGCGTTTTTCCCACTCGCGGCGCAGCTTCTCCTCGGCTATCCGCCTAGCCCGCTCCAGCTCACTTTGAGTCAACCCTAATGAGCGTGCAAGCTCCACCGCGAGCTCTAGCCCGAGGCGCTTGCCAATCGGCACTAGGACTTCATCCGCAATCAGAGCAGCATAGTCGCCGTCGTACTGGGCGAGCTTCCACCAGAGCCACTCGATGCTATCCGTCACCCAGAGAAGCGGCGCGAGCACCGCAGACACCACTGTAACGAGGAACCAGTCTAGCGGTAGGCGGCCCCCCACGAGCGCCAGTAGCAAGGGGGCCGCGGCTGCCACGGCGGCCTCCGCTGCAGAGGCCCCGGCCCACCCCTCGTCGCTAGGCCTGCCCAGGAGCGCTATCGGTATACCGAGGTAGAGCAGCCCGCCCACCGGCGCGGTTAGCAATGCAGCCGCGGCATGATGTGCCCCCAGCGCCCCGGCCACCAGGCCGAGCGGCACGGCAGCCAAGCCAGCCCAGAAGGCGTCGCCCAGCACATTCGCCCTAGTGACGAACATGGATAGTGGAGCCAACCCCAGGGTGTCGTCGGCGAACCACCATAACAGTAGCAGGTAGAGCGCGACCAGCACCGTACCCGCGGGTAGCTCGAACCCGCCCAGCACCAGGTGGACGGGCCAGAGCGCCAGCGTCTCGGCCAGCCAACCCAACAGTTGTAAAGCCTGGGCTTCTACCATCGTAAACCCCGGGTTACACCCGACCATCCACGACCACTTATACCCCGGGTTAGTCGCGAGTACATCAAGATGGTGTGCGGGCTAGTACCCAACCGTCAGATGCTCTTCGCCCCGGTCCGCCAACGGGGGTGTGCATGTGTGCGCCGACTGAGCTGTTACCTAACATGCTGCGGAAGAGCTTGTAGGCCTCATTACTCAGCTCCTCGAACACTTGAGCCGCGACGCCTTGGCGTGCGGCTATACCGGCAAGGACGAGGATGACAGCCGCTTTGACATATTCGCCCTTGCCAATCTCGCACCGGAGGTACCTATCGATGATGGTTAACGCGCTGGCAACCGACGCGAAGAATGCTGCAGCCTCCTCGGTGAACCTACCCTCCCCCAGCTCCTTGGCGAAGAGGCGGCACCAGATGCAATCCCACAACTCTTCTACCTCGGCTTTCACGGCCGCCGGTGTGGAGCCATCCAGGAACCTGGGAGCGTCTCGAGCGAGCTCGGCTAGCCTCTCCTCCAAGAGCGCCAGGGCTTCGTGGACACGCCCCGCCCTAACTAAGGGCGAGACCTCCTCCTCAACCCTGCTCAACCACTCCTCAATCACACTGCGGGGTAGGATGCGCGACTCCCGCCTAAGCGAGTAGACAGCCACCGCGGCGAGTACAACATCCTCATCCACACAAGCGGGCACGGGAACCACCATCACAAAACTGCATGAACGATTGTTATCCCTTCTTGGCTCCTCGGGGTGCCGAGGCGTCAATGTGCATACGGTGCTGTTCCCGACCGACCCGGGGTATAAGAGGTAGGAGGCTACGGGCGGTCGTTCACGGTGGGTCGTGGTGGGTAGGCTGGTGCTCTACGCTGCCGCGGCGGCTGTGGGTGTGTACATCGGCCTCCTCGTAGTCGCGCTCATCGCGTCCGTGCACGAGCAGCCCCAGAGGCCGGAGGTGCACGTCTACATCTACAACCGTGAGGCCTGGGAGGCGGCCCGGCGGCAACACGAGGTCACCCCGGTGGAGCTGGCGGAGGCCGTCCGTAACGGTACTCTGCTTGTCTCTCCGCCCGCCGGCCCCGGGCTGGCGTCCAGAGGCGAGCCCAGGGTACCCTACCCGCTCTGGGCCAGGATGAAGCCCGTGGACGTGAGCGACCCGCGGGTACGCGGGTACCTGGAGTGGGTGCTGGGGCTCATCCGGGAGGGGGCCAGGAACCCCAAGAGCTACGGGTTCGACGACGCTGTGGTGCTCCCGAGGAGGGCTAGCCTGGAGCCACCCGCACCCATAGCGAACGCGACGGCCAGGATAGGCACCGTGCTCCTGCCCTACGGGTTCGCCGTCACCACCGTCATCTACCCGTGCGGCCCCACGGGCAGCCCCGGCCTATGCGCGGTAGTCCACATGTACGCGTGGAACAAGACGGGCCTGGCGAGGATGGTGGTGAGGGCGATGGGGGTGGAGCAGTTGTTGGCGCCCCCACCCCGGCGCATGGGGAAGCTCGAATGGTTTGAGAAGCGGATACTCTGGGTCGTGGAGTGGCCGGTCGACCCGAGACACTCCGCCGTCCTCGCTTACAACGGGTCTAGGGTGGCGAGGGTCACGAGGGTCTACGTGGTGCTAGAGGAGCCGCTCATAGAGATGCTGGGGATACCCAGCCCAACCGGGTTCCTCTCCAGGGCGGCGAAGTGGTTCTGGGCGCTCTCCGGGGTAGCCGGGGGGATAGCCACCTGGCTCAGCGGCGCCGGCTACCATGAGGTGGCGGACACGCTTGTCCGCCGCGGCCTCCTGGCGTACAAACTGCACTACACGTATAGGGTGGCGTGGACCACCGGGGAGCCCTACCGGCTCATCCAGCGGCAGGGCGGCGTCTGCGAGGACTACGCCCTGGCGACACTCATGCTAATATCTGGGCTGGGGAACGAGCCCGCGGTGCTAGAAGTGGGTATAGTCAATAAAGAGGGGCATTTCGCCGCGGGCCTACTAACGACGCTGGTGGACTGCGGGCTGTCCACAGACAAGTTCGTGGACCTCCCGGCCCCACTGCCGGTGTGCACCAGGGGCTACGTGAACTACGTGGACACCGCGAGCATGCCCACATCCCACTACAAGAGGCCGGTGTTCGTCCCGCCCTTCCTCATCCCCGACGCCCTGGACTACTGGTTCCTCTGGAGGGGGTTCGTGGACAAGCTCCCATGGTGGCTGGTGAGCCCCTACGCGGCCAACACGACCCTGGGCCGTGAGGGTACACGCTTCGTGATGGAGGTGGCGGCGAACTACTCCTGCACCCCCAGCATAGCCTGGCGTAGTGTCTACCCGCTGGCTGTGGGGGACGTGCTGGAGCAGGACGCGGGGCTGGCAAGGAGCTTCGCCAGGTACGTGAACGCCACGCCCACCGGCGAGAGGCTCACCCCGCCCCCGCCAACCGTCTACAGGGCCGGCGACCCGACCCCACCCGACGTGAGACTCGACTACTCCCTGCCGGGCGACTTCCGAGTACCGGACCACGGCATCTTCTTGACAGAATGGGAGGCGCACCAGTGCCCACCCGAGTTTAGCCGCGACACCTAGACCCCGGCGCACCCACCCCCACCCCTCCTCCACACCCGCGCTCACCCGGCACCCAGCCCCACACCAGCCATCCTCGCACCCTCCACACCCTACGCGCCCCGCACCCCCGAGGACGCCGCATGCTGCAAACCATTGTGCACTCGGGGGCGCTCCCCGCCACCCGGGGGCCTGGAGGGCGGCCACACACAGCCCAGGGAGGGGCCCAGGAGCCCACAGCGGAGCAGCCATGTTGCAAACCATGGTACACACATGGGGCACCTCCAGGGCCCCTCTCCCCCGCCGCCGCCCGGCGCGCACGTAGACGCGTGGACGACCCCAGACGCCGCCAGAGTAGACCCTACCATCTTCCAGCTGGAGATGATGGTGTACCAGTGCCCACCGGGGGAGGAGTCCTAGCGCCCCGCGTGCGGCTGCAGGGTGGCCTACGGGGAGGTGGTTGCGCTTATGGCGTACTCGGGGTACGCGCTGTACACGTAGCGGAGGAGCTCGAAGGGCTTATCGGCCCACAGGCGGACCAGCCTCTCCATCTGCTCGAGGAAGTGGGGCTCCTCCCTCCTCAGCCTCTCCACTATCTCCTCGTAGAGCCTCCTCCCCTCCCCGGTCAGCTCGAAGACGTAGACGGTGTATGCTCCTCCATGAGAGGGCTCGGTGTGCACCCTCACCAGGCCCCGCCTCCTCGCCTCGTCGACGCCCCTCGCCAGCTCCGCGGAGACCGGGCCGTAACGGGTGGGTGTGTACCCCAGGCAGCAGCCGCCCGCCTCAACGACGCCCAGGAACCCGAGCTTCTGGAGAACCGTGCCGCCACGCAGCCGCCCGCCGGCGAGCCCCACGAGCAGCACAACCCACTCGACGGGCGATAGCCTGGCCATGAGTAGACACCCCGAAAACCGGGCGTGGGCTGGGGGCGGCGCCCCTCTACCCCCGGAGCCCGATTAGCGCCAGGGTAAACGCGGCTAGGGCGATGCCAGCCAGGGTGAGGGTCTGTATGGCGAACTGCCCCGCGTAGACTGCTATGCGGTCAGACCCATCCACGCTCCCACCCTCCAGGGGACGGGGCCGGAGGCGCCGGTATACACTCTTCCCCAGGGCCCTCACCGCGCGTCCTCGGGCCTCGCCGCCGAGTACTTCTCGACGAGCTCGCGTCCTCAAGGTTGGCTCCTCGTGCGGCGGTTGCCGGCGTAGACACCCGGTAGACCATCTGCCCAACTGCTCCGAACTCGCTCCCCGTGGGGGTGGCGTTGAAGGCCCCGGCTGGGGCCGCTCCCAACACCCACACCCGCATGTTGCAAACCACGGCACCCCTCCGTACCCAGGCCCCAGGTGGGCGCTGGGCAGCAACCGCGGGCAAGGGCATGTTGCAAACACCGGGGCCCCGAGACCCGCACCCCCCACGGGCCGGGGTCGCGTCAGCTGGGGCCGGAGGCCACCGGCCACGCCGCGAACCGTGGGGCGCTACCCTTCCCAGCCACACGCCGGGGGCGGAAACGGGCCAGAGCCGGGGCCTACGGGGAGACGGTGACGTTGCAAACCATGGTGCCCCTGGCTCCGTTCGCACGGGGCTTGGGGGGTGCACGAGCCCGGCTCCGGGCACCAGACCCCATGTTGCAAATCATCGTCTACTCTCTCACGCTCTCCGGGGCACGGTTATAGCCGCGTGGGGTGTTGCTTGTACACGGCATGAGGAGGGGCGTGTATACCGCGGCGTTCCTGCTGCCCTACCTCCGGGGGCGTCCCCGGAGGGGCGCCTCCCCCAGGCGGATAGTCATCTGGCAGTCTAGCAGCGAGTTCATCGAGGCGCTTAGGGGGGCGCTGGAGAGGGACGGGTTCGACCCGGGGAGGGTGATGGTCGTCAACGTGTACGCGACGAGGGTTAAGGGGAGGGTGTACCGTCGACTGAGGGTCGTGCTCCTGGAGCCGGTGGCGAGGAGGGTCTACCGCCTCCTCTACCCGAGGGTCAAGCCCGTCATCTACAGGTTCCAGGGTGCGAGGATGATGCTGAGGACCGCGCTGAGGGTGACGAGGGTGAGGGGCGCGAGGCTCGAGGGGCTCCGGAGGAGGCTGCTGCGCTCGGGGCTAGCAGCCACCGACATCGACCCGGTGTGCCGGGTGCCCGGCTGCCTGGCGGCGAGGCTAGCCAGGGGGAGGAACCCCTTCCTAGCGGCCTACCACAGCTGTATGAGGCGCTACGAGTGGCTCCCCTTCGAGGAGAGGGAGGGCTACTGCATCTACACGGCCTATGAGGAGGTGGGCGGCGACCCGCCGCACTGGGCGAGGATGATGTACGAGAGGGTCAGGGCGAGGCTATTCGGGTGACGGGCGTGGCGCCCTCCGACGCGGGGCTGGAGGCGAGGAGGCTCGAGGGCGAGGCTAGGGCGGCGCGCGAGAAGATACGCGCGTTCGAGGAGAGGTACGGGATGTCCTCGCGGGAGTTCCTGGGGCGGTTCCTCCGCGGCGAGCTGGGCGACGAGCAGGACTTCATCGAGTGGTGGGGTGAACTCGTCTTCCTCGAGGAGGCGGAGAGGGGGCTGGAGGAGCTGAGGAGGGCTGAGCGGGGCGGGGAAAAAGAGCGGGGCTAGCCCTGCGGCTGGACACCCACCAGGTAGAGGATGTAGTCGTGGCTGGCGGGCGCAACCGCGTCTATCGGGACGCCCTCCGGCACGTAGTTGAACCAGGCTTCGGCGGCCTGGCCGACATCCCTCGTGAACACCTCGGCTCCCGTGGTGGCGTCGGCCAGCGTCGCCGTGACACTGGCGACCGGCTTGATGTTATGGATGTGTAGGAAGACCGGCGCACCGTAGACTCTGAAGAGGGCCTCGTCCCCAGGCATGACGATGAGGTGTGTCAGCGCGACTAGGCTGCCGCAGCCTTCGAGCCAGCCGCCGCACGCCCAGCCTGGGTGCACGCGCAGGTAGATGGTCGCCGGGCCCTGGACGAGCAGCGCGAGCCTATGCACGTTGCCGGACGTGAACGTGTAGACGCTGCTAGTGTTAACCATACCCTCCGCCCTAGCCGCGATGATTGGGTTGGCGTAGCCGGTGTCGACCTCGACGAACGGCGGCTTCGCCCAGCTCGTGATGGGCGTGTAGAACTCGGCGACTATGATGTGCCTCCCGTCCGGGACCCTCACCGCAAGCTCCGCCCAACCATCCGACTCGGACGTGGCGGCGACGAGCAGCGACGGCTCTACGGCTGAGTACGTGTCCCACAGCAGCCTCTCGAGCCACGCGTTCACAGCTATCCTGGATAGGCTGTAGGGGTTGCCACCGTTCCCGTAGAGCGGTAGGGCTACAACCGCGTTGCCGGACGCCGAGATGGTAAGCCCGTAGCCGGCAGCGGCCCTAGAGTACCTCGCGTCTATCTGCGACGCTTGTGGCTCCGGCGTTGCCCTAACCGCCCCGCCCTCCAGCCACACGATGCGGTCGATGACGCCGGGGACGTGTATGTACGGGTCCAGCAGCACGTCCGACTTCAACGTATCGATGGTGGTGATAGCAGCGTGCCAGTAGAGCTCCGGCGGCTCGAAGCGCCCGGTGGAGGCGTCGAGGTGGCCGAAGGGCAGCGGGAGCCTGAACGTCGCGACGGGCAGGCTGCCCGTACGATACACGAGTATCTTCGAGAGGACGGCCGCCGCGTCGCTGAACTCCGGTGTATCGTCGCACGGGTTGAGGATGTAGGCGCGTATGCGGAGCCTATACTCGCCGCCGGTGGAGTCCAGGGCTAGCACCGGCGCGAGCTGCACCACGGTGTCACTAGTGTAGTTGAGGCAGATGACGGTGGTGCAGTCTGTGCCCCACGTCTCGCCGGGGCGGTCTATCACCGCCCTGGCGGCGACGCTCCCGTCGGGCGAGACGACCTCGACGACAATCCTCACGGTCAGCTTGTTGTCACCATCTTTGTCATCGTAGGTGAAGACGGGGACTACGACGACCCTGCCGCTTGGCAGGCTCAGCGGGACGATGACCTCCAGGAGCGGCTCCTCGGAGGCCAGTGTACAGACGTTGCCCTGCCAGAGCAGCTTGAACGTGTCGTCGCACGCGGCGTAGAGGACGACGCCCGAGTGCGCCGAGCTCCCGCCGGATAAGGTACTCTCGAGGTTCAGCCCGCGGGCGAGGGCAGCGTATCTACCGTCGCTCATCGGGCCCTTTACGCCCGGCTTCGGGTATGCGTCACAGTGCGGCAGGTAACTCCTGGCCACCACAACGCCGTCCGCGATAAGCTCCATCGTGGTGTTCCACTCGCCGGGGATACGAGCCGTCTTGTCGACACCCAGCCCGACGTACGGCGCGTAGAGCCACGAGAAGTCGATGACGTAGCTGGATGGTTGGCCTCCCTGGTCAATATCCGGCCAACCCACCTGGTATGGTACCTCCGGGAGGTCTATGTCGAGGTGCACCACGCTGCCCGGCCTCGGGTCTGTGATAGCCCGGAAGCTCCTCTCCGCCCACCGGTACGCGAGGAACGCCTGGGCGGTGTCGTTCTCCGACGTGTGCGTCAGCGGCGTCACGACGTGGGCGCGGTACCGTACTGCGCCGGTGACGGTGCAGGGCCCCACGCCGGGTATCCTCGCCACGAGGTGGATGACGTACGGTGGCTTGTCGCTCCTACAGACGACCGGTAGGGTCGTGTCGTTCTTTCAATTCATTCTTGGTTGTTTCTACTATCCCCCATGCTGCAAGAAGCGCAGGATGTGTAACCTTTCAATTCATTCTTGGTTGTTTCATGGGAGTAGGAGCCGCTTCACGACCATCACCATCCTCGCTTTCAATTCATTCTTGGTTGTTTCGCACGCTACCTCACCCGGGTCACGCGCGCCACTATCACCCAGCAGGTGCTTTCAATTCATTCTTGGTTGTTTCGCGAGGCCTACGATTATGTAGTCTTTGAGTGTGAAGCTCTTGCTTTCAATTCATTCTTGGTTGTTTCGAAGTTTATTGTCATTGGTCGACATAAGTTTACACCGATTCAGCTTTCAATTCATTCTTGGTTGTTTCACAAGTACGGGAAGGGCATCAGCGGAATTGCCAAGTACCTTCTTTCAATTCATTCTTGGTTGTTTCACGATGTCGATGTATATCATAAATGCTTTGGCGAGTGTAACCTTTCAATTCATTCTTGGTTGTTTCATCCTTCCCGACCCTGGGCGAGGCCTTCGGCCTCCCGCCGCTACTTTCAATTCATTCTTGGTTGTTTCTGGAGGAGGACGTGGGGAGGGAGTACGACAGGGAGTACAACCCCTTTCAATTCATTCTTGGTTGTTTCATGGGTGTTGGAACACTCGAAGAAGCTTGACGAGCTTAAACTTTCAATTCATTCTTGGTTGTTTCGTCTAGGGTATGGCGCGGCAATACAACACCAGGAGGTCTCTTTCAATTCATTCTTGGTTGTTTCTAATCTCGACTGGTCTGGGCACATTAACCCCCGATGGTATCTTTCAATTCATTCTTGGTTGTTTCCGTGTCTGGTATTGTAAGGATTGCGTACGAGAAGGGTATACTACGATTCGCAACTTTCAATTCATTCTTGGTTGTTTCACAATTACAACCCCAAGAAGCGTACAATAAAGCGGGGGGATAGCTTTCAATTCATTCTTGGTTGTTTCAGGAGGAGGTCGCGACGGTAGAGTCGCCACCGTACAACAACGTTACCTTTCAATTCATTCTTGGTTGTTTCCTGGGTCACCGCCTTCGGCGCAGACCCAGCGATTCTAGACGAGATCATCAACGCTTTCAATTCATTCTTGGTTGTTTCATGCGCTAGATCTAGCATTGCAATAGTATATGCAATGAGCATCCTTTCAATTCATTCTTGGTTGTTTCTGCATTCTTGCCGTGTGGTTATAGGCTCTTCCCCATATTTATCTCTGCCTGTCTTGCCTTTGTTGGCGTGGCTGGGGAGGGGTAATGGGCTTCAACGGTGCCCTTGCGGGACGGTCCAGGGGTAGTACCGGGTTTATAAACGGGGCAAGGGTTAAATGCGGGTTCCCTGCGGTTAGGATGGTCTCGCTACCGCCGATAGTCCCGTGGGTGACGGTCCACAGGTAGTACCGGGGATTAAAAGGATTACGCTGAGGGGTAGAAAAGGTTTTCGCGGGATGTGGTTTTGTAGTTGGTGTTGTGTTGGGTTGTTGTGTTGGTGTTGTATCGTGTTCTTATGGTAGTCTGGTGGTTGTTGTGTTGGGTGTCTTGTTGTGCGTGGTTGGGTTGTTCTTCCTCTGGTGTTGTTGATTGTTGTTCTGTTTGGCTGTGTTGTTGCGGGTGCTTCGCTTGTCATTGATGTGTTGGACTCTTATGTTGGGCTTTGGGATGTTAGTGGTGAGCCGCCGACGGTTATGGTTGCCGGTGTGGCTAGTGTGACCGATTATTACTATGGTGGTGGGGTGTTGGGGTGGAAGTCGGGTCCTCTGGACCTCTACGATCATATCGTTCTCGTGATTGGACCGTTTCACGAGTATGTTGCCTACGCGTGGGTGGAGGTAAGGCTGGATTATGGTACTGGCGTCTTTTTCATAGACGAGTTTAACGATGATGATCTTGCGACGTCGGGCGGCTCCCACACGGTCTACAACACGTTGTACTCGCTGTTTGGCGACCCTAGGGTTGCTTACACGCCCGGCGAGGCTATAGACACGCCGGAGGAGCTAGGCTTCCGCGTCTACTGCGACCGCGATATCGTCAACAACGCGCCCTACTGTTTCATCATAACCGGGTTCGCGCCAGCACTCTACGTAAGCACACCCGGTGTGCACGTGCTGTTCGCGAGAGTCTACGCCTGTATGTGGGACTGGCAGAGGCAGGTGATAACACGTTGCGTGTACGACACCATGACGTACACGTTCACCGTGAGGACGACGCTGCTCGACTGGCGCACCACCATAGACCAGCTGGTCTCCTTCCTACTGCTCAACATGACTTCCACCCTCGGCAGGATAGAGGCTAGCGTCTCAACCCTAGGCAGGATGGCAAGCAGCATGAGGAACACGCTAGAGGCTGTAAGGACTAGCGTTGACCTCCTCGACGCGAAGCTTGATATGCTAGAGAGTGGCGTTGAGGCGGGGCTAGCCAGGCTCGAGAGGAGCATAACGCTGGTCGTGTACAACGCCACTGGTAGGCTAGAGGGCGAGGTTGCGAGGATAACAATGAGGATAGAGGGGCTTAGCAGCGAGGTGAGCAGGGCAGCCACCGAGATACAGCGGAGGGTTAACGAGCTGGCAGAGACGCTGGCATCTCACGACCGCAACCTGACCATGATAGCCGAGGAGGTGACGCGTAGCCTAGAGGGCCTAGAGGTCTCCATGAACGCGACTAGAGAGGAGGTTAGACTAGTTGCCAGAAACGCCACCCTCCTAACCCTCGAGGTGGAGATTGTAAAGGACAAGCTAGACACGCTGGCAGACAACATAGTCGAGACGCTAGCCGCCATCGACAGGCTAAGATACGAGATGAGCATGCAGGGGACAGAACTCCAAGGCACGGTCAACAACTTGAAGAGCACGGTAGCGAACAGCACGGCCAGACTAGAGACCCTCATGCGAGAGACGCGCAAAGCACTATCAAGCAGGATAGAAGAGCTAAACCACACGCTAATAACGAGCCTCGAGAGGCTAGCAGAGAAGCTAACCGAGAGCATAACAAGACAAGCAGCCACAACGAACAGGACCATAGCCGAGCTACAGGAACGCCTAGAGAACGTCTCCCATGAACTCGGAGCAATGTACATACAGCAAGCCGCGACCCTAACCGGCGCAATAGCGGCATCCGCCACAGCAATACTCCTAGCGCGAAGAAGATAAGCGAAAAAACAAATAAACAATCGGCCCAACCGACTAGACAACACGCCCGCCCTCCGGGGCCCCGGGGCAGAACCCCGGGCCCCCGGAGGGCGGAAAGCAGCCCCCGAGGGGTGAGGGGGGCGCAAGGCCCCCCGCCCCAAGGCACCCCGGCGGGGCCCCCGGGCGGCAGGGGCGCCCCCCGCCCCCCAAGGGGACGGGGGTGGGGGCCACCGCCCCGGCCCGTGGGGTCCCGTCGGGGCGATGAGGGGCGGGCCCCCTCGGGGGCACAGTGGCGCCCCGAGGCCCGTAGCGTTGGCATAGCTGAGCCTAGTGTTCTAGAGCCCTGCATTGTGTTCTGCTGTTGTTTTGCAGTGCTGCGTTGATTGTCTTGGTTTTGCGGGGCGGGCCTCGGGGCGCGAGTGGGGTGGCTCCTAGCCTCCGCCCGGTTGTTTTCTTGCTTTCTCCCCCCGTTCTCGTTCTGGTGGTTTTGGTCTCTCGCCCGATGATGGGTTTCTCTCCCTGAGGGCACCAGGTTTCCGGCCTTGTCCTCCCCCATGTCCCCCTGGTTCTCCTGTCTGCGCAGTGGTCGTTGCCTCCGCGTGACTGACGCTGTCGAGATGCTCGTGTGTCGGGTTAACCCGGTTGTTCTCGTCGGTGCGCCGGGTGTCGGGAAGACTAGCCTTGTGAGGGAGGCTGCGAGGAGGTACGCCGAGGAGCGTGGCCTTGTGTTCGTGGATTTGACGTCTGGTGTTGTCAGCGTCGATGGTTGTAAGGGGCCGCTGCACGATGTGCGTGTGAGGAGGTGTCTTGTTAGGCTTGTGGAGCGCGACCCGGATAGGTTTATGCTGTTCTACCGTATGGTGATGTCCCACGTTCTGCCCGAGGACCTGCTCGGTGTGCCCCGCGTGGATAGCGAGACATCCACAGTTGTGTATCACAAGCCTCTCCCGGTACACCTTATGACGGTTGAGGGTGTGCACGGGGTGCTGTTCCTGGATGAGGTGTCGAGCGTGGCGCGTGACGATGTGCGTAGCCTGCTATACGCGATGCTCGACGAGAGGCGTGTAGGTGACGTGGTGTTGTCGAGCAGGGTGTTCATAGTGGCTAGCGGCAATAGGCTAGGCGACGATGATAGTGTGGAGCCTCTCCCGGCGCCTATAGTGAACCGCGCTGTTGTCGTCCACGTGGTGCCGCCTTCTATCGAGGAGTGGGGCGAGTATATGGACGGGAGGTACGAGAGGTGGTGGAGCGATGCGCTCGGCTACCTGCTTCTTAGGCCCTCCCTCTTCCAGGGTAGGCCAGCCCGTAGCCGCCTCACCGGCTACGATAGCTTCCCGTCTCCACGCTCTTGGGAGAAGCTGGCTGGCGAGGTCATGGTGAGGGCGTGTAGGTGGAACCATAGGCGTTGCAGCCTGGCGAGCTTCGTGGTCGGGAGGAGGGCGTGGGAGGAGGTGCTGAGGCTTGACAAGCTCGCCGCCAGGATGGGCATAGACGTTGGGAGCCTAGCGGATGTTGCTGTTGAGGATCTCCTGGTGAGCAGGCCGGGGCTTGTTGTGGAGGCTCCCGAGGTTGCGGCCGACATGGTGGCGTACGATGTTATAGTCCGGGGTGAGGAGGGTTCCCTAGACACGCTGGCCGATGTGCTAGCCAAGCTGAGGGGGTCTAGGCTTGACGTGGAGGGCGTGATAGCCAGGATAGAGGCGTTGATGAGGGTGTCGAGGGAGCTGGGGTTGGAGCTGGCGAGGAGGCTCTCGGAGAGGGACGAGGGGCTGGATAGAGCCATACGCGCCTACATCGAGAGGGTTGTGAGGCAAGGCTCGCGGCCGCCTTGAGGGTGCGTGTCTCGTTCAAGCCCCGCCCCGCCCTTAGGCCGGGCGACGCTCTCGACAAGGCTGCTGTGATGCTGGTGCTTTGCAGGCTACTCGGGGTCGCCGGTAGGGTTGCGTCTGCATCCACGCGCCTCGGTGTTTCGAGGCTCCTGCGAGAGGTGGAGGTGTTTATCGCGCCGGTTTTCGAGGAGGGTGCCCCCGCCTTCACGGACGGCAGGCGCGTGTACATCGATGCCAGGTTCATGCTCTTCTCTGGCCTGGCCGAGATACTCGACATCGTCGTTCTACACGAGCTTGTGCACGTGGGGCTCGCGCACCCCGAGAGGAGCGGGAGGCTAGTCGCGTCGGGGGTCTCGCCGGGCGCGGTGCTCCTAGCAGCCGACTACATCGTGTTTAGGAGGCTCGTGGAGGCTCTAGGTGCGCATACCGCGGGGCTACTGAGGCGGTGGTTGCACGTCGACGACAAGCTCCTCGACTGGCTCCTATCCACCATAGGCGAGGGCATAGAGGAGTACAGGGATGCCCCCCTGGAGGTTGTCGCCGAGGCTGTCGACCGGGCTCTCCGCCACCTCCAAGCTATGAGGCCGAGGCTGGTGCACGCCGTCGCCGGGGACCAGCTTAACGACCTGGAGCGTTTCATAGGCTCTCTGGACGGTCTTGCAACAGAGCGCCGGGTTGAGAACGACGACCGCGAGCACCGTATGCTGATCTCGCTGTTGGCGCGTATGCTTAGGAGGGTGTTGAGGAGAGTCTCTGGCGTGGAGAGGAGCAGGCTAAACTCATACCAGCGTACACCCTCCAGGCCCTCGAGGCGCCTCGGGTCTCCCCCAACCACACTCTACGCTCCGGGTGGAGCGTCGGCACCCCGTCTCTACGCGTTGATAGACACTAGCCTATCGATACCCTCGTGGGTCATAGCCGAGGCGGCTAGGGTCGTGGCTGGTGCCGCGAGGAGGCTAGGGTATAGACGCGTCTACACGATACTATGGTCGGATAGGCCCTACTTCGCCGGGAGCGTGCCGAGCAGGCGTCTCGTGGAGGAGGTTGCGTCGCGGGCGGAGGGCGGGGGCACGCTCCTCGCGCCAGCACTGAGGCTCGTATCGAGGCTCGGCCCCCAGAGGAGCGCCATAGTGATACTCTCGGACTTCGGTATAGCCGACGACCTAACCGTCGTCAAGAAGCTCCTTGGGTCGTTGAGGGCCTCCGGAGCCAGGATAATACTGGTGTTGATGCCTGGTTTTGAGGTCAGGGATGTGTTCAGGGAGCTGGGAAGGTACGCCGACGCAGCCATTGATATCGTTGAGGAGTTGCACGAGCTGCGCGCCAGGCGCGGGCCGGGTGCAACGCCTACACGATGACAGCCTGTTGCACCAGGTTGAGAGTGTCTATCTCGAGGCTAGAGGCGGGTGCTGACAGTGACGCGTAGGCGCCGGAAGACGGTTGACGTGCTTGATGAGGTGTTGGAGAGGTTGACGTGCTGCGAGGAGGGTGGAGAGTGTAGCGGGGAGACGGAGTACAGCGTGTACGACGAGAATACTAAGCAGCTAGTGTATCTCGTGGCGTGTCATGACAGTGTTCTGTTGCATGGTGGTGTGCGTGGCCTCCTCTCTCGCAGATTGCATCGAGAAGCTGGGTAGCGCGGTAGAGGCGCTTGTGGAGGCTGCCAGGCTGTGCGGGGAGGACCCGAGCTGCTATGCTAGTATCGCGCGCGGCCTCCCTCCCCACCCATTCACCCGCAAGGGTGACCCGGCCTGCTACGAGCTTCTACGTAGGCGTGTAAGGGCCTCCGTGGGGCAGGGTCGCTTATGCAACATAGTCTACTCGATACGCTTGGATGTGCTCGGGCGCGTCTATGTGGCTCGTGGCGCGGCGCCTGGGCTCCGCGTGGCTACATACCAGTGTAACGACGAGAGCCTGTTTAGCATCGTGCTGGGGGGTCGCGGCGCGAGCGGCAACAGCACTGTAGTGTTGGGCGGGGTTGCGCTGCCCCTGGCCACACCCCGGCCCAGCCTTGAGCTCGAGCTGAAACCAGACGCGCTTAGAGCTATGCTGCTCGGCGTGGCGTCCGGGCTGTACGGCGTCTCACGTGGCACAGCGAGGCTCAGGAGGCTGTTAAGCCGCATAGTCCTTTACATACTCTCGCAGTATGCTGGTAGCGTAGTGTCCGGCGAGAATGCGAGAGGATGGCACCCCCACGCGACGCTAAGATCGTTGTGGCTGAGGCTCCCGGTGCCCATCCCGTGTAGACCCTTCCCCACCGCCGCCCTCGTCGAGTGCCGCGATGAGACCGCCCTAGCCGCGCTCTACAAGAGGCTAGCCCACTGGGCGCTCAACACTATCACAGCCCTCCTGGAGTACGAGGATGTGACGGTATCGAGGCTGATGGGTGGAGACGTGTTCGTTGCAAGGCTCATGGTGGTCGGTGTGGGGGGCGGTGGGCAGGTGAGGGGGTTCACGGTGTTCCAGGGCGACCTGGACACGTTTAG
This sequence comes from Pyrolobus fumarii 1A, assembly GCF_000223395.1. Classification (GTDB taxonomy): domain Archaea; phylum Thermoproteota; class Thermoprotei_A; order Sulfolobales; family Pyrodictiaceae; genus Pyrolobus; species Pyrolobus fumarii. The sequence goes on from NC_015931.1 coordinate 508,508, forward strand.
GAGGGTGACTCGCCGTGCTGGCTGCCGAGCCAAGCTATACCCCCTCGACGCTGTGAAGATCCACCATAGAGGCTCGTGCACACACCCGGCCGCGTCGTGGTACCGCAGCTAGCCTAGAGACGCGATACACGTGCGTGGAGATGCGTCCCGCGGAGACCAGCTTTACCGTGCTTCGGGGAGGTTGTAAGTGGGCGTCGGGCTTGACCAGCATAGTTGCTCTCCGGCTTCCTCGCAGCGTGGTTGAGAGGCTGGAGCGCGAGGCTAGAGGGCTTGGCATGGGTCTAGAGGAGTACGTGTTAGAGCTTCTCCTGCATGACCTGGATCCGCCGGAGCGTGTGAGAGAGTACATCGAGGCCGCTAGGTTACTCCTTCAACGGGCTCGGGAGGAGCTAGAGAAGGGGGATGTTAGGCAGGCTGCTGAGAAGGCGTGGGGGGCTGCTGCGCTGGCTGTCAAGGCCTACGCGGCGTGGAGGGATGGGAGGAGACTAGCGAGCCACGGCGAGCTATGGGAGTACAAGAGGAGGCTGGAGAAGGAGCTTGGAGAGTGGGTTCACGACGCTTGGATGAACGCCACGGGGATGCACGTGTGCTTCTACGAGGGGTGGTGTACGCGGGAGGATGTGGAGAAAGCTTTGGAGAGAATCGGGAGGCTGGTAGGTGAGATCGGGAAGCGTGTAGGGGCACGGTAGCCCCGCGCCGCGGGCAACCATGGCGGGATTTGAGGCCACGGGGTATTTCTCGAACGTGTCTTTGCTGGAAACATTCTTTCGGGTTGGTAACCTGGGCGGTGGCTGCATGCGTGGCGGGCATCACGTGTTACGTGCGTATTGTCTAGCTCCCTCTTCGCGCTTCCGCATCTCTAGACGCTGGTGTTACGCGTAGCATGCAACGACCTCATGCGTGGGAACGTTGCACCCCAGTGTTATGTGTTGAGGCCCCGGCGTACATGATGGTGGTATGTGTTGGCGGTTAGGGTCGAAAGACTCGCCCTATACACTCTCCTCGCCGTAACCATACTAGCGTCCACGGTCGTCCTCTCGAAGCTATACAGTTACATCACGACCAACGTGTCTGTGGGCTTCGCGTCTACGGGCATAGAGGTTAGGGGCGCTAGGGTTGTCGAGAAGCCGGATGGGGTCGACGCCTCTATTAGCGTTGAGGAGTCGCTTTGGGGTGACAGCCTGGTCATAGACATCAGTGTGGACGGCTTGTCGGATAACGATAGGGTTGTATTCGAGTTTGAGGTTGTGAACACGGGCTCTAGGAGCGTCGAGCTCAGCGTTGAGAGCTTGAAGCGTAGGATAGGCGGCTGGGGGTGCTACGTCGACGTTACTGTACAGAGGCGGGGGTTGCTAGGCTGGATTAACGTCAACACCTGGGATAAGTTCGAGCTGGACGCTGGCGACTCGATGACATTCCGGATTATAATTGAGGCTCCGAGCGGCGTGAGCGACAGCTGCGCCGGCGACAGTATAAGCGACACGGACGTCTTCAAGCTCAGCGTTGAAGCCGGGAGCTAGGCGTAGGGGTGTCACTGACGCTACTCTAGCCCCCATCTTACGCTCCTCGCGGCTACAGTCATAGATGCTACCAGCCACGCTATGAGCGCGGTTAGCGGTAGTATCGGCGGGTATGGGCTTAGGCCCACGAGGCTCCGTGCGAACTCTGCCGCCGCGCCCGTCGGGACGAGCGTCACGACAAGTAGCCTGAAGGGCTCCGGGATTACTGCTGCCGGGTAGAAGACCGGCGGCAGCATCATCAACGCGAAGCTTATCGGGTTGGTTATCGCCGCTATGTTTGTCGGCTTCTCTATCCTCATGGCTATGGCTAGGCCGAGGGCTGTACTGGTGGGTGTGAGTAGAAGCATTGCTGCGAAGCCAGCCAGGAGGTAGTGTAGCGCGTTGAGCAGCACAGCCACAACTATCATGACGGCGAGCGGTGCCGGGGCGAAGATGAGGTGCCCGAGTAGCGCGCCGATGATATAGGCTCTTGGCGTTACCGGGGACGCCACGAGCATGTCTATCATCCCCGTTATTCGCTTCCAACCCACCTCCTGCCCGACCACGTTGAGACCCAGCGAGAGGCCACTAGCCACCATGAATGCTATGAGGGTGTGGCGTACCGCGCCGACACCGCCCCACGCGTAGAGTATCACCATGAACGCAACTACAGTGAACACCTCTTGCACTATCCACATTGGTTGTCTCAGCACCCATCTCGACTCGAGGACGGCGACGCCCAGCACCTTGCGGAGGGTCTCCCGGAGGCTCACCGCGCGCCACCCCTCGTGTGGTACAGGTAGACGTCCTCCAGCCCAACCTCCTCTATCGTGACGCTCTCCGCGTCAACCCTCGAGGCTATCTCGGAGGCCTCACCGCGGTCGCGCGCGTAGAGCACGAGCATGTCGCCGATCTCTAGCCTCGGGCCGCTCCACTCGACCCTCCTGGGTCTCCGGAGCACGACGCGGTAACGGTAGGGTATGCTGCTCCGCAGCTCCTGGGGCGGGCCCTCGGCAGCCACACGCCCCTCGCTTATAAGCACCAGGTGGTCTGCGAGCGCCTCAGCCTCCCTCATGTCGTGTGTCGTCAGGAGAACAGCGCTGCCCGACGAGGCGTACCTCCTCACGATGCCCCACACGCTGTACTTCGACTCCACGTCGAGGCCCGTGGACGGCTCGTCCAGGAACACCACCTCGGCGCCAGTAGCGAGCGCCATAGCGGTCACAACCTTCCTCTTCTGGCCTCCGGAGAGGTGCCAACCAGGCCTATCCCTCACATCCCAGAGCCCGAGCTCCTCTAGCACCTCCCTAGCCCTCGCATAGGCATCCGAGACGCTCCACCCACGGGCAACCAGGTACCACTTCACGGCCTCCATGGGCGTGAGGTTCGGGTCTATGCTCGCCTCCTGTGGCACCAGCGCAATCCTCCTACGAACCTCCCAAGCCTCACGCACCACGTCGAAACCAGCCACAAGCCCACGACCGCCAGTAGGCCTAAGGAGAGTAGCCAGCATCTTCACGGTCGTGGTCTTCCCGGCGCCATTCGGCCCGAGGACGACCGTCACACGGCCATACGAGGCCCGGAAGGACACCTCCCTCGCGCCCCACACGCCATTAGGATACCGCTTCGAGAGGCTCTCGGCTACAACAGCCTCGCCGCGCGCCAAGATGCCCCGGGGCCTCCACAACCCCGCGACAATACCCGACATAATAACAGCTTTGTGTGCAAACAGCCACACGTCAATATTGAATGGTAGGACAATTGTCGCCGGTAAAGACGGGTTTAGCGCGGCAGGTATCATAGCGAGCAAGGCTAGACTCTCGTTACACGGCGTCCATGCAACGCGCAACTATAATCCAGTTAGGTACCCGCAAACCCCAGACGTAGAAATAGACGAGCCTATCTCAGTCCTGCTGGGGGAGGTTGTGCACACCACGGTGACTATCCGTATCCCGAGGAGCATGGTCAAGAGGCTTGCAAGGGAGGCTGAGAAGCTCGGAGTAACCCTCGAGGAGTATATACTCGACCTTCTCTCCAGCGACACCGACCCGCCCGAGAGAGCCCGGGAGTACGCGAGGCTGCACAAGCGCTCCTAGAGGAGGCGAAGGAGGAGCTGCAGCGGGGCGATGTACGCCAGGCCGCCGAGAAGGCATGGGGTGCCGCTGCGCTCGCCGTGAAGGCCTACGCGGCGTGGAGAGATGGAAGACGGTTAACCAGCCACGGCGAGCTATGGGAGTATATCGGGGTGTTGAAGAGGGAGCTGGGCGACTGGGCCAGTGACGCGTGGTATGCCGGGCAGAGCATGTACGTGTGCTTCTACGAGGGGTGGTGCAAGCCGTTCCACGTCCGGGATGCACTCGAGAGGATAGAGAGGCTTGTACAGGAGGTTGTCAGGAGGGTACTCGGTGAAGGCGTGGGAGCCTAGGCGCGTTAAGCTCGCCAGGGTTGGAGCGCGCCTCGTGCGTGTTGAACTCCGGTTTCGGGGTCCCGTCCTCGTGGCCGTATACCTTGGGACTCGGGTCTCGCGCCTCTAGGCCAATAGGCGTGTGTTTACACCGACTTGCCTGGCTGCCTCTGCTTGCCTAGCGTCGCACGTCGCTAGGGTCGCTTTCTTGGCGAGGGCTAGGGCTACATAGAGCGCATCGTACACGGTGATACCCGTCTCTAGTGCCAGCCTGAAAGCATCTGTCAGCACGCTGTCCTCCGGCTCCACAGTTACCACCCCCTTCTCGACGAGTATGGTGAGCGCCCTTGCCTTCTCCCTAGCCTCCCTGTGGCCTATCAGCCCCCTCCTGACGGCCTTCCAGATGGCGTTAAGCACCTCCTTCAGCGCATGGTCAACCGTAACCGCTGTGCTGGAAGCCAAGAGGTCCCTAGCCTTCTCCCAGCCCTCCTCCCGTAGTATGAAACGCGCCAGGATAGAAGCGTCAACCACTATCACGGTCCTCCCTCACCATCCGCACGACCATACCGCGAGGCAATACAGGGTGGCCTCGGAGCAACTCCTCAGCCTCACGTAGAGCCACAAGCCTCTCGTAGTACCTCACACGCTCCTCAAGGAACGCTATGATCTCCCTCCTCCAGTCAACGACGTCCCGCAGAGCCATCATCCTCTTCTTCAAATCCCGGGGCACCCGTATACTCAGAACCTCAGACACCCGCACACACCGCGCTCAACAACATGTAGACGGGGTCTAGATAAGCTTGCTCGTTCGGCCCGCGGGCTCCCACCAGCGAGACTAGCCACTACATGCTAGTCGAGGAGCGCAGCGGTCAGCGCTGCTTGCCAGCCCGCGAGCCAATCGTAACGGACAGAATCAACATTCATTACAATCCATACCTGATACGTTCACATATCCCACAATCCAGTCGACCACGCAATCCGTCTTATGGCAGAGCGAATAATTTATATAAGAACGTTTAGGAGACTATAATTTGCGGGTTGAACGTATGTGTCGTCTATTCGGCTTATACGCTAACAAGCCTGTAGACGTCACCTTCAGCTTCTTTGAGTCCCCGAAGAACAGTCTAGTGGGGCTCTCATACAGTAATCCCCATGGATGGGGTGTCGCGTGGCTAGACAATAGCGGCTGGCAGGTGATCAAAGAACCCGTGGCATTGTACGAGTCGAGGAGAGCCAGGAAGGTTATCAAGAAGCGTGTCTACGGCAGGATAATAGTGTCTCACGTTAGGCTCGCCAGCTCCGGGGGCAGCGGGGTAGAGAATACACACCCGTGGGTCTACCGGGGCTGGGCATTCGCGCACAACGGGACCATATACGACAGGTCGGCACTGCTAAAGCTCCTCACCGACGAGCACCGTGATAGTCTCGAGGGCAGTACGGACTCTGAGGCGTTCTTCCACCTCATAGTCCAGGAGGCTGAGGAGCTGGGAGACCCTGTGGACGGCATAAAAAGCGCCATCAGGAAGATGAATAGGAGCGGGATTAGGTACACGTCGCTGAACTTTATCGCCAGCGACGGCGAGAGGCTCTACGCCCTAAGGTACGCCGCCACAAGCCTAGGCTACTACACGCTCTACTACCTAGAAAGGCCAAGGGACGGCCTTGAGCTGAGGAGGTTGTCGGAGGTGACGCGGCAGCTCATAGCGGCGAAGCTCGCCCGCGGCGAGAGAGCCTTGCTCGTAGCCTCTGAGCCTATGAGCGACGAGCCCAACTGGAAACCAATCCCGAACAAACACCTACTCATAGTCTACTCCGACCTAAGCACAGAGATCGTGAGAGTGTAGCATGGTACATACTTGTTTAGGCTTCGAGCCTCTCCTCGGCTCGAGGTATAAGTGGTTGACAGCGCGTCACGCTTAGCGCCAGCGCCAAACCAGTACAGGTTAAGCTAATGGTGGTTGCTGTGCGTGGCTCGCGCCTGAAGCCGGGTAAGCTACCCCAGGATCTCCTTGAGCGTCTGGTGTTGCGGCGTGTGGGTGTGTTGGACGAGAGTGTGGTGGTCGGGCCTCGTGTTGGCGAGGACGCGGCCGTCACAAAGCTCGGTGATGACTTGTATCTCGTGGCGCATTTGGATCCGATAACGGCTGCTGGGAGGCTCGCGGGTTGGCTCGCCGTCCACGTCGCCTGTAATGACGTTGCCGTTACGGGTGCTAGGCCGCGTTGGCTCCTCTCCCTCATACTGGCGCCCGTGGAGGCCGCCGAGGAGTTCATCGAGGAGGTTACGAGGCAGATGCATGAGGCTGCCGTGGAGCTCGGCGTGGGTATAGTTGGTGGTCACACGGAGGTTGTGGAGGATAGGCAGCCGCTGGTTGCTGTCACTGCCGTGGGGGTTGCTAGGCGCCCAGTGTTGACGGGTGGAGCCCGCCCCGGCGACTACATTGTGATGAGTAAGACGGCGGGCGTCGAGGGCACGGCGATACTAGCAACGGACTTCGAGGGTGTGCTAGTCGAGCGCGTGGGTAGGGACGTGGTGGAGAGGGCTAAGAGCTTCCTAAAGAGGGTGAGTGTCGTCAAGGAGGCCATCGTCCTCGCCGAGAAGGGGCTCGTAGACGCAATGCACGACCCTACGGAGGGTGGCGTGCTGGGCGGCGTATACGAGATGGCCTATGCTTCTGGGCTCGCGGCCGAGGTGTGGCTCGAGGAGATACCGGTCGCTGAGGAGACCAGGCTCATAGCCGAGGCTATGGGGGTAGACCCCTACAGACTCATAAGTAGTGGCGTGTTGCTCGCCGCCGTGCCGCCGGACAGGGTGGATGAGGTGCTGGGCGTGCTTAGGAGGGAGGCTGGCGTCGAGGCGGCGGTGATAGGACGGTTCCTGGGGGAGAGGAGGCCAGTCGTCCGGGTAATGGAGGGCGGAGTGGTCAAGGAAGTCATAGATAGCATGGTGCCCGACGAGATATACAGGGTTGTATCGAGGGCGTCAAGCTGAGTGCATTCTGTCGTAGATGCGGCTCCATTCACTACAACCCGCCGCCATCAACCAGGTACAGTGCCGACGGTGCAACTGTGAAGTCATATCATGATACGCATATGTACTTGGCTTGTGTATATTCCGGGCGGGAGTGGTGTAGAGTGACGCTTGATACCGGGTTATTAGAAGAGCCGTTGCCTAAGCCTAGGAGAGATCTCGTCAGCTACGCTGGTGCACGGACGCTAGAGTCTCTTCTGGAGTCGCTGTTGTCGCTGGAGTTCCTCGGCAAGGGTTACACTAGGAATGCTGCCGGGAAGGCCTTCCAGGCGTGGAAAGCGCTGCTTGGGGCGCTCCTGGCGCTAAACCGGGACAAACTAGAGGAGATACTTGGGAACAGGGAGCAGGTTAGGTGGCTAGAGGAGATTGGGATACCCCGTGTGCCGACAGCTAAGCTTAAGCGGCTGGCACAGCTGCTAGAACGAGCAGGTTATAAGTATATCTCGTTCCACATTGATAAAGCACTGGATCTCCATGATTACCAGTACCACGGGCCCGATCCGAGCGGAGAACTATCCAAATATACTAGTAGAGGGGAGGCAGCCGAGGATATCATCCTCCTGCTGGAGGCGCTGGTAGAGCTGGTAGAGAGGAGGGTCAAACCAGTGCTTGAAAGCGTGGGGCAGTGGACGGATGAGCATAGCCAAGCGCTACGCCAGCTGGAGAAGAGGATAAGCACCCTAAAGGGGGCGAGGTAGCGGTCAAATCGCAGCCCTGTGTCGAGACTTTCCGAGCGGCTAGTTGAAGAGGCGGCGTCCTCCCAAGCCCGGTACGCCTACGCCCCGATAGTATTGGTGGCGGTTTCATACCTGGTAGCCTTCTGCCCAGCCCCGGCGGCTTTTGCCTAGGCACCGTTCTCGTAGGTAAGCTATGTTTAGTCGACGGGTATAACACGCAACCTATGGGACATACTCGTAGGCTTATCCTAGTCCTTGCCTCCTCTCCGGGAGGCGTAGGGTGGACGCGCCATGGCCATGGACTGCCCGGCGCTGGACGGCGAGCCTCTTGTCGAGGCTAGGGAGGGGTTGGCGAGGCTCTGTGTACCGGACCCAAAGAGGTACCTTAGGCCTGACGGCGTGTATGAGCCTGCGTGGGCGCCTGTCTTCTACAACCCCAGGATGGCGTTCAACCGTGACGTGGCTGTCGTGTTCCTAAGGGCGTGGGCCAAGCTACGCGGCGTCGACGAGCCTGTGGTTGTCGAGCCGCTTGCTGGCTCCGGTGTTAGGGCTGTACGATATGCTCTCGAGGCTGGCGCTGGTCGCGTGTATGCCGTTGATATCGACCCGGTGGCGGTGAGGCTAGCGGAGATCAACATCGAGGTTAACAAGGTTGCGGATCGCGTGTACCTCGCGCAGGGCGATGCTAATGCCTTCCTGCACACTCTCCGCTCCAAGAAAGCCAGGGTACACCTGGTTGATCTCGACCCCTTCGGCTCCCCGGCGCCATTCATAGAGGCTAGTCTAGCGGCACTCCGAGGTAGAGGCGTGCTAGCAGCCACGGCTACCGACACAGCCCCGTTGACCGGCACGCACCCGGCAGCCCTCAGGAGGCGCTATGATGTAGTCCCGGGTAGGAGCTTCCTGGAGAAGGAGCAGGCTGTGAGGATACTAGCGGGCTACATCATACGCCGCGCGGCTAGCCGCGAGTACGGGGCCAAGGTGCTCCTCGCATACTACGCGGACTACTATGTCCGCGTTTATGTCGAGCTTGTGCCGGGCGCAAGAAGGGCGGATAAGAGCCTCGAGAGCCTCGCCTACCTCGCCTTCTGCCCGAAGTGCGGCATAGCGTGGTACGCGAGTAAGCCTTGGAGGCCGGGAGGCTGCCCGCGCTGCGGCTCCCAGCCGCAGCTCATAGGGCCGGTCTATGCGGGGCCGCTCTGCGACGAGAAGCTCGTAGACGAGATGATACGCGTGGCTAGCGAGGCAAGCTGGCTCAGCAACCAGGCGAGGACACTCGAACTGCTCCGCCAGCTTCGCGAGGAGTGCGGGCTTGTCAACCCGCACTACCGGGTGGACAAGGTGGCCTCCGTGTTGAAGGTCAACATGCCGAGCCCGAGGCTGGTCGTCGAGGAGCTGAGGAGGCTCGGGTATCGCGCCACGCTAACCCACTTCGATAAACGCGGTGTGAGGAGTGACGCGCCGCCAGACGTCATCTACAATGTTGTCTGGCGGCTCTCCCCGTCAAATGCCGGTTAGCGCCTCTCCCTCTCCTCGGTCTTGCTCGTCAACCAGATTGAGAGCCTCGGGCACTTGCGGGGGTCGTGGAAGCCGCCGGTGTAGCACTCGTGCAGGTAGAGGCACGTGAAGCACGGCACCTCGATAGCGACGTTCAGCGAGACGTCCATCTTGAAGCTCCTTGGCGTCGTGGAGCCGGGCTTCGCCAGGTAGAGCTTGTAGGTACGGTGCCCCCTGTGTACCGCCGGCTCACGTACAATCAAGCCCTTCTTGTAGAGGCGCAGCGCTAGCCTCGACCCCTCACGGCTGTCTATGCCCAGCAACTTCCACAACTCGTGCTGGTAGATGCCCTCCTTGCCACGGCTCTTTATTATCTCGAGGGCCTTCTGCTCGAGCTCCGAGAGGCTTGGTCTATGCTCCTCCGAGATAGCCATCTCTGACCCCTCCCCTAAGAGGGTGTGACTACCCCGAAATTGTATTTCTCTCTCGAGAAGCCCCCTATATCCTACATCTTCACACTCCACCCGCATCTATCATAAACTAGGGTTAATTAGAGGGTGTATGTACCTAGTCTAGTTGTGAGACTGTCGCCACAGCGAAGATTTAGCATGAGGAATGATAGCCTTGAGGCGTGCAGCGGTAGTCTCGCACTGGGATGTGGATGGTGTCGCCTCGGCGGCTATCGCGAAGAGGCTAGGGGCTAGTATAGTGAAGCTTGCGTCTATCACGGCGCTCCCGCGTATGATCGAGGAGGCTGTACAGAGCCTAGAGAAGAGCGGCGGCGACACCCTCATAATAGCTGATTTGAACCCGTCGCCTGGCCAAGAGCTGTTGATAGTAACGTCGCTGGACTATGCGCTGAGCCTGGGGGTCCGCATAATCTGGCTTGATCATCACGAGTGGGAGCAGAGGATTATTGAGGAGCTTCGCGGCATGGGTGTAGACGTGCGCGTTGACACGGGGAGGGTCGCAGCTGAGCTGGTGATGGAGGCTCTTGGGTGCCGCGACGGCGTATGCATGAGGCTCGTGGAGCTCGCGGTTGATGACGACCGTTTCGTCAACAGTGATAGGCTTGCTGTGAGGTGGAGGAGGCTTCTACGCTGGTATGGCTGGAGGGTGAGGTACCAGGCTGTTGAGGAGTGGGCTAGGGGCAGGATATGGCCAGAGTGGGCTAGGAGCCTATGGGAGAAGATGGAGGAGGAGTACGAGAGGCTCATGGAGAAGACTGTGGCGGGCGTCCAGATCCACAAGAGGAATGGGCTGAGCATTGCTACCGTTCGGGTTGCCAGCGAGAAGTTACACCCGGGCGAGGTGCACGAGAGGCTCCTGGAGAAGGGGGTTGAGGCCGACATCTACGCAATGATATACGAGAATGGCGTTAGCCTACGCTCCTCGACGGCGCCCCTCGCGTGCATAGCGAGGCTACTAGGGGGAGGTGGTCACGACAACGCCGCGGGTATACCGGGTGGAGAGTGGACACCAGAGTCCCTCGTGGACGCCCTGCTGGGGGCGCTGGAGCGCTGTGCGAGCGAGAGACCCACCGATGCTATAAGGGCGCGTGCGTCCCTGGCAACCTGGGCGAGGGCGAGTTGAGCCGTATACTAGCTCCGCTCGCCATAGCCCTAGCTTTGATGATATTCGTGACGACGGTTGTCGCTGCAGAAGGCCCGCCTGGGAGCTATGCGCGCTACGAGTTCATGCTTCGCAACGTGCTTGGCCCCATACCCGGGCACGAGACCACAATCAGGCTTTACGCCGAGGGGGTTCTCGACCTACGCGTCACAGGAGTGAAGGACAACATGCTAGTTGTGAACTATACTGCAAGCCTCGACAAGTTTAACGTCGAGGGTCTCCCAGGCGGCGAGCAGATGAAGAAGATGCTAGCAGAGAAGTTCAGCCAGGGTGGCACCCTCCTCATTGACCCGGAGAGATGTGCGACCAGTAGTGCTGGGTCGATTGCACAACCAGAGCAGATGATTACAAGCCTCGCGTTCTACTGTAACGTTGGGCAGCTCGAGGCTATCGCGGCCAACCTTACGCGCATGGGTCTGGACGCTCGCGTCGAGCGGACCAGCGACACCTATACACTGGTCGTCGAGGGGCGCGGGCTGCACGCCAGGATAGTCTATACCTCGACGGGCGTCCTGAAAGAGGCGAGGCTGGCGCTGAATGTCACGCAGGCTGCTAGCCCGCATGGGCCTGGTATACACGGCGAGGTTGAGATGAGCCTACGTCTCTTGGACACAGATTTCCCGATGCCCGGGCCCGCGGGGCTACCCGTCGATAACAAGGAGCTTATCATAGCAGCTGGTGCTGCTGGCGGAGTGGTTGCAGTTGCACTGTGGCTTGTCTGGAGAAAGGGTGGTCGGTAAACCGCGGCTCGCTCATCCCTCTGGGGTCGCAGCCGGGCATGAGCAGGGGGTCTCCTCACTCCTCTAGTAGGAACCTGCCAGCCTTGTAGATAAGCTCGCCATCGGCATAGACGCGTGCCTCTGGGTCCCTCATGTCTTTTATCAGGTCCCAGTGGATGGCGCTCTTGTTTCTCGAGCCGGTCTCCGGGTAGCCGTTTCCAAGCGCCATGTGGATGGTACCCCCTATCTTCTCGTCGAAGAGTATCTCTCGCGTCGCCCTGGTTATGCCATAGTTCAGCCCGAAGGCCAGCTCTCCTAGCCTCTTGGCGCCCTCGTCCACACTCAGCATCTTAGCGAGGAAGTCGCGGCCCTTGACGGCGTCATACTCTACAACCTCGCCCCTCTTGAAGCACAGCTTGACGCCCTCTACCTCCACGCCGCGATAGACGCTCGGGAAGTCGAAGCGTACACAGCCCTCCACGCTATCCTCGACGGGGCCCGTGAACACCTCGCCACCCGGCATATTCTCGTGGCCGTCGTCAACGATCCAGCGGCGGCCACCGACCTTCACGGTTAGGTCGATGCCCGGGCCCTTGAAGACAAGCTCATCAGCCTTCGAGAGGATCTCGTCGACTATCCTCCTCTGGTACTCGGCTTGCCTCCTCCACGCGGCGACCGGGTCGTCCTCCGTGACCTTCACTGCTCTTGCCACGAACTCCTCGAACTCGATAGGCGTCATGCCAGCCTCCTGGGCCATCGCGAGCGTCGGGTAGGCGGCGAGAACCCACCTCTTCTTGCCCTCAGCGGCCTCCTGGAGGAACCTCGTGAAGTAGGGCTCGAGGGCCTTGCTCCTCCTAGCCTGCTTCTCCGGCGGGATACTCACAAGATTCTTCAAGTGGCTCGGGGCAAAGAGGGTTATCACGACGTCGAACTCGGTGTATATGCTGCGGCGGAGGGCGTCAACGAAATCGATCTGCTCGTCGCTAGCCTCGCGGTAGAATATCTCGGCGAGGATATCATCCTCCAGGTATAGTGCGGGGTGCGCGCCCCTCCTCAGCACCTCGCGGTAGACGAGCCTTGCGAGGGGGAGAGCCTCAAGCCACGTCCTTATAACGACACGGTCGCCGCGCTTAACCTCGACGCTGTAGTCTACGAGGAGCCGCGCGTACTTCTCGAGATACGCGGGGAATACGATGGACACCGGGCGTTTCACCGTCCCACGCTTTAACGCCTGGAGGGTTTAACCGGTAGCCTCGCCCGAGACACTCCTACACACCGGGAGCTGGTCTGGATCGGACGGCGCTAGGAGGAGGAGACGGTTTAGAAGCTGCTCTAGCGGGTCGCCCGGCGCGAACCTAACGGGCGTTCTAAGCTCGACCACGCGGGGGGACGGCAGCTGCTCGATGAGGACGCGGAGCCAGTACCTGCCGCTACCCTCGTAGCCGTGCACCGTCGTCACGGCTATCGTGTTTCTCGCGCGCCCAGCGAGCCTACGTACACGGGCAGGGCCTACAGCCGCAGCCTCCTCTATCACGACTAGCGGGGCTGGCTCGGCTCTCCACGGCTCAAGGTAGCGGACGCGGAACCACGCGCCCTTCAACCCATGGTAGAGTCTGCCAGGCCCCCACGCCTTGAACCGGATACGCGCCGCCCTCAACCCCCTAGCCAGCCACGAGAAGAGCGTCTGTACGCTAGCCTCGCTAGGCCCCGTGACGACAACATCGCCGACGAGCTTCTCGGCTATCAACGCGGCCAGTGCGAGCCCCACAGCAGCGCTCTTGCCGCGTCCCCGGTCGCCCGTCACCAGCAGCACGCCGGCCTCGTAGCTCTTGACTAGACGCCTAGCCTCCTCCACAACCCTAACCTGATCCTCGCAGCACAGGAGCCTCGCTAGCCACCCAGGTATGCCGCCCCGCGGCTCGACACCACTCCACCAGCGTGAGGGGCCACTCTCTATACGCGTGGTGGACACGCGACCCGAGCCTAACTCGATTACCACCCGGTTGATGCTCATCCGCTCGATGTGTCTACGGAGCCTCTCTGCGAAGAGACCGAGGGACTCTGGTGCGGAGAACCCGTTCCACCCGTGAGAGGCGAGTATGAGTACGCCACCGCCCCTAACCATCTCCGCTGCGGCGGCCAGCGTGTTAGCCTGCAGACCCTCAAACGCGTCAATGACAACGACATCGTGCTCCTCTCCCAGCCTCTCGTGCAAGTGGCCCACAAAGACCATGTCCCAGCCTCTTAGCAGCTGCCTCGCGGTGTCAACGCCACGCCCCGGCCAGTAGACAAGAAGCGAGTCGCGAGCCTCAACACGGGACACCACACTATAGACGTCGCCAGGCTCGCCGAGGATAACCGCAAGGCCACGGTAGCCGCCGCCACGCAAGCCACCCACTAGAGCCTCCAGGGCCTCGATGGCACGCTTTGCCTCCAATCCTCAAACCCAGTATTGGAGGCCCTCCACTCTCTCCTAGAGGCTGATCGGCTACGACGTCCTTACTATCTCCGTGTATTGGCTTGATAAGGGGCGTATGCACGCCTCTCTGCAAAACTGGATACGTTCATAGCCGCAATGCGCTTGACACTATGATAGACTCCTAGGGGCTTCAACGTCCACTTGCCTCAGCATAGCGGATACGCTCAGTTTGTATTGTGCTGGGTGGGAGAATGTTGTTGGTACGAACAGCTCATGGGTGAGTGCTTTGAAGATTTGCCGGAGGGGTTAACCCTGGGGGCCGGGAGCGATATAGTGGATATAGTGGATGCCTATCTAGGAGGTGTGACTCATATTGTCTGTTGTGATTAGCGTGCGTATACCAAGATGGGTTAAAGAGATTCTCGAGAGGCACGGAGTTGACGTATCAGAGCTTGTGCAGAGGGTGCTGATAGAGAAAGCTGAGAGGCTTGAAGAAGAGGAGCTTGCTAGACTCCTAGATGAAGTTAGAGCGAGACTGTCGGGAAGGGTGGACGTAGCTGAACTCGTGAGACTGATAGATGAGGAGAGGAAGCGTTGAAGATACTGCTCGATGCTAGCGTCTATGCTCCTCTCGTTATCCTCGCTGGCTCTCGTCTCCTCAGGATAGCGGACAGGCTGGCGATTCTTGACCTCACGGTATATGAGGTCTGCAACGCCTTCTGGAAGGAGGCTAGAAAGCTGCACAGAATAAGCACTGACGACGCTATTGTCGCGTGCAAAGCGGCCTACAAGGCGTCAAAGAGGATAACGGTAATCGGTTTGGACGATAGCATCGTTGAAGTGGCTATGCGGATAGCAGCCGAACAGAACATTACATTCTATGATGCGAGCTACATAGCCGCGTCCATCAAACTCGGGCTACACTTGGCCAGCGAGGACAAGGATATACTAAAAGCGGGTCCACGATACGGCCTTACACCCTTGCGTCTACAGGATGTAACGCTGCTCTTGGAACGTAGCTAGGCCCGTCCATACCACGGATGGTAGAACGCCTCACACGTCGTTTCTACACACTTAGTCTAGAACGTGTGCTGTAGCGGCGGCCTAACGACGAGCCTCCTAGCCAGCGTATACCCTCACGGCGTCGCGCTCGGTGAATATCCCGGCGAGGGTACCACCCTCCACCAGGATAACCGCGCCCACGTTGGACCTGAGCACCTCCTCAGCCGCCTTGTAGACCGGTGTCCAGAGGTCGACTGTAACAGCGGGCTTCATGACCCTACCAACCTGCTCGTAGAGCATCTTTGGGTTAGCCACTAGAGCCTCCATCAACATATGCACTGTTGTGATCCCGGCGAGCGCGCCCCTAGCCAGCACCGGCAGCCTGCGGAACCCGCCCTCAACTATCACCCCAAGAGCTTCCATTATCGTCGCCTCGTACTCCACGTACACCAGGCGCCGGGTCGCGTGGCGGTAGACGGGGTCGCGCCTACCCTCCTCCACGAGAGCACGCACCACGTCCGGCTCGCATATCGCGCGTGTAACGACATCATCCTTTACTACCGGGAGGCAGCCTATACGGTGAGAGTGCATTATCCTAGCAGCGTCCCTCATCGACACTCCCTCCTCGACGACGATAACTGGGCGCGTAGCTAGCCTCGACACCCTCTCCTCGAAGAACCTCCTCACCGCGTCAACCCTCTCGACGTCACCCGCCGCCTCGAGCTTCTCCATGAAGCTCCTTGCGGCATCCACGACAGACAGTATACCCTCTACACGCTCGCCACTCGTGACAAGCACATGGTACAACCCATACTCTCTCATGACGCGTATAGCGTCGGCTATGCGGGCATCCGCCTCGACAGCTGGAAGCATACGCCCCAACCTAGGCGAGCACCGTTATAGATGACGATTAATGGGGTATAAAGGTGGCTGGTGTACCGGTATACCGGTGCAGGTGGTATACGTGACAGAGGTTACTACGATAAAGGTGTCGAAGAATACCCTACGCGGGCTTGAGAGGCTCAAGAGGATCATGGGAGCATCCAGCTACGACGAGGTTATACGCGAGTTGATACGCGAGTACCGTGCCTCGAGACTATCGAGACTCATGGGCAGGAGGCCTGGCCTATCACCGCTGAGAGAGGAGGAGAGGCTTGACGCACGCGACTAGAGTTGTTGTCGACACGTACGCGTGGGTCGAGGTGCTAAGGGGTAGTAGGGAGGGTCGTAAAGCGCTTGAAGTGATAGGCGCTGCTCAGGAGGTTTACACCCCTAGCATCGTGCTTGTTGAGCTTGCAGCGAAGCTCGCTAGAGAGGGCGCCAGCGAAGAAGAGATACACGATACGCTCAGAGAGATTCTCGAGGCTAGCGACCTTGTCGAGATAACGCCCCGCTTGGCTGTCGAGGCTGCAAAGTGCAGGAGAATTCTAGAGGAGCATGCGAAGAGGCGCGGGTTGAGAAGCAAACCGAGCTTAGCAGATGCGATCATACTAGCTGCGGCGAGGATGCTGGGCGCCAAGGTGTTAACCGGTGATAAACACTTCGAGGGGCTCCCAGAGACTATTTGGCTCGGGTGAGTGGCGGGGAGCCTAGCTGCTCTCCTCGCTGCTAGCTAGCACCTTTACCAACGCCTCTATGACCGTGTCGCGGTCGACCTCATAGATACGCACGCGTTTCGTGGTGTCCCTAGTGCCGTACACCACCTCGACCCTAGAGGTTGGGATGTTTAGCAGCTGAGCAAGGTACCTCACTAGGTCTGCATTGGGCCTCCCAGCCACATCTGGTTCTACCGTGTGGAACACTAGGTCGTCTCCCTCGAGTACCAGCTTGGACTCGCGTTGCTCCGGCTTAACATACACTATGATGTCTACGTAGCCGGGGCCGTCATACACGTGCTTCTCGAGTATACTCCGGATCTTCTCCTCCATGCTCAAGCCCGGTCCCCTCTCTTGGAGACAGGACCCGGATTGGTTAAGTGTATGTGGGGCTCGGCCTGGCGGCAATAGGCGGGAAGCGTGGACACGTCACACACATCTTGGCTTCTGGCCGCGCTCCTCCAGGGGCTTCTAGAGTGGCTCCCCGTGAGTAGCAGTGGTGTTCTAGTGCTCCTCGGCCTACCCTACCGGGAGGTTCTCGCCATACACCTTGCTACGAGCCTAGGCGGCCTGGTATACCTCGCGGCTAGGAGGAGTAAGCGGCTTCCAAGGCTGCTGATAGGATGGGGTCTCCTGCCGCTGGTGGCCGGCGCGCCAATAGCACTGATACTCGAGGATACCGCGGCCAGCCTCCCGCCAAGCACGCTAGAGACACTCACGCTTACACTCTACACTGTGACCCTCCTCGCCCTCCTAGCCCGTATAGCGGCTCGCACGAAGCACTCCAAGCCACGCATGGCGGATAGGCTCGTACTGGGTGTATTCGAGGGCCTGGCTGTTCTACCCGGCGTCTCGAGGAGTGGCGTCACTGCGGCCTACCTCGCCGCTCGCGGCCTAGACCCCAGGATAGTCACGGACGCCGTGATAGCGTCTGGTGTCGTGGCTGGGGGCGCGGCGGGACTCTACGAGTTGCTAGCTCACGGGGCGGCAATGGACCCAATAATGTTCACTGTGACCCTCCTAGCGTCGATCGCCTCGGCATGGATCCTAAGCAGCATAGGCGAGAGGAGTGCAACGCTATTATCCATAGTGATAGTGGCTGGTATACTCGCGAGCATGGCGGCGCACCTGCTCCTAGTATAAGTGTCTCGCTGAACAGATCCGTTCACTCCCATTAAAGAACCAGTGGGGCAAGGGCTCCACCTAGACGATGTACGCGAGGTGCGCGTCATGCTAGCCGAGTTTGTTGAGTGCACGGTCCTCGCAATCGACACGCACGAGGAGACTGGCGACGCCGTCGTCCTCCTTGACTGTGGTACTTGTAGCCCAGCAGCATGGAAGAATTGAGGTAGGAGCGGCGCCGTACAAGACACCCCGGTGGTTTGTTGCAGAGCCTCATAGAGCAAGTGGAGAGTGTGGCCCGTAAAGCCGGTCTACGCGTCGAGGAGCCCCGGGGAGTCGCGCCACCCCCGGGCATGGAATGGGTGCGCGACATTATAGCCGAGGGGCCTGGTATCCGCGTGGTTGTGCGCGTAGCGGGCTCCGAGAGGGATAGGCGTCTAGTGCTCATAATGCCTATTGGCTTCTCCGAGGTGCACATGAGGCTCATTCAGGGGCTGCCCCTCGAGGAGAGGATGGCGCTTCTTGCTAGGCTGCTACGCGAGGTTATACACGTCTGCCCGTATTGCCGTGTTGGCGTAGGCGGGGCGCCTACAACACCCCAGGGCATTATAGCCGAGATACACTATGTGGATGGCGTGCCTGACTCGCAACGCCTACTAGACGACATAACGAGGCTGATAAGCGTCTTCATGGCTGTCAACACGGTCCTTTGGGAGAGGTTCCCGGGTACCATGCCAGGCCACGAGAAGCCCCAGCTCTACACTTGAACACCCAACCCATTACCCGGCTGGCGATTGTCCCTCTGCAAGCGGGGCCGATGAGGAGCCGTGTTTAAGCCGAGTGGTGGCGAGAGCCACGGCCGTGCCGAGGCCCGCCATAAACCCGCACGGGGCTGTAGACGCTGGGGCACGTCGTGCTGCACCGTTACGCGTTCCTGGTCAAGAACTTGCGCGGGGTGCTGGCGGGGGCGCCCGCTGACAACCTGGAGGCTTACGTGCCATGGCTATCTAGGAGGTTCCGCTATCGCGACCTCGGCGTACCCCCATGCATATTGAGGAGGGCGCCTAGCGTCTTCGAGGGTAGGCTGGGCGGCAACCCCTTCCACGAGCTGCACTACCCGACGGCTAGTGTCGAGCACGCCGCCCGGGAGATGGCTAACAGGCTATCGAGTGCTACTGGTCTAGACGAGTGTCTAGCTCATTCCCTCCTGCTCGCCTCTGCGTACGCCTCGCCAGTCATAGCGCTGCCGGGCGCAGCGGCAGAGCTACTCAGCAGCAGAGTAGCGGTGCACATCGTGAAGGGGCCCGTGATGGACGCGCAGCAGGCGAGGTTACACCTCCGTATAGTCGACTATACAGTGCTGGACGCCTACATAGAGAGCATCGAGGAGGCGGTCGAGGCGATAGAGTCTGGCGGCGAGCCGTCCACGTTGAGGGAGAGGAGGCTCGAGAGGGCGCGGAGAGACGAGAAGCGCTACTGGAGGATAGCGGGCAAAGGCGACAAGCCTGTCATAATATACCTTGACCATGTGTCGCCGCTGTTGGAGGGCGGGTATAGGCCTCCAACGGGGCCCGAGGAGAGAGTGCTACTCGCGCAGCTAGCCGTGTTCAACCTAGAGGCGGTAAGCGTCTAGGCGATAGTTACGCCCGCCACTCTACCAGTTCTACACTGGCTGGGTGTCAAGCCGCTTCGGGGAAAACTGGGGGAGGCGGGACCGAAAGTGGTGTGCAGAGAATGGAAGCGCCGAGCATACCACTCCTGCTAGCCGCGTACACAGCGACGATAGTGCTACACGAGCTGATACACTACATTGTTGCTAGGCTGGCAGGTGTCGAGGGTCTACGTTTTGTCGTTGACGCGAAGCGCGGCGCGATAGGGTTTACGTATGAGAGGGCCACACCGATGGCAATCCGCGTGGCTGCACTAGCGCCACAACTACTCACAGTCGTGTTGCTAGCGGTGTGGCTCGTAACGGGCGCGGTCGAGGCCCTCCTAACCGCCATTCTAAACATCGTGGGCAGTGTCAACGACCTCGCGAACAGTGTTAAACCCGTTATACCTGTGCCCGCAGAGCGTCTTGACGCGCCACGTCTAGACTAGCGCTCCCCGTATAGGCGGCTACCTTGGACTAATGACGTCGGGTGCTAGCTCAGCGTGCATGTAGGCCGATGGCCATTCGACGAGAAGCCTCTCCTGGTATTCTGGGAGACTACGAAGGCGTGCCTCCTGGTCTGTAAGCACTGCAGGGCCAAGGCGATCAGGGAGCCTCTGCCCGGGGAGCTGGACACGAGGGAGGGCAAGAGGCTCATAGAGATGGTTGCAGAGTTTGGCAGGCCATACCCGATACTCGTGTTCACCGGCGGAGACCCCCTGATGCGCAAGGATGTATGGGAGCTTCTCGAGTACGCGAAGAGCCTTGGTCTACGCGTGGGCCTCGCACCCAGCATCACACCGCTATTGACACCAGAGAACATCAAGAGGATAGCAAGGGTGGTAGACGCTGTCTCCATCAGCCTCGATGCGCCTAGCCCAGCGATCCACGACGCTATAAGGGGGTACGAGGGCATCTGGGGGAAGACAATCGAGGTTATCAAGAGGTTCATCGAGGAGGGTGTACGCGTACAAGTCAACACTGTTGTGTTGAGGGAGACCGCGCCACACTTAGCCGACATGGCCAAGCTACTCGTAGACCTGGGCGTCAAGACCTGGGAGGTGTTCTACCTGGTCCCCGTTGGCAGAGCCAACCTAGAGCTAATGCCCACGCCCAGCGAGTTCGAGGACGTCTCGCACTTCCTCTATGAGGCTTCGAAGTACGGCATCCTAGTGAGGACGACAGAGGGCCCAATGTTCAGGAGGGTAGCGTGGACGCGGAGAGCCCTGGAGGAGAAGGGCCTCGACCCCGACGAGGTGTTGAAACCCGGCCCGTTGTACCAGAAGCTCGTCGCGAGGCTAAGGGAGCTGCTAGGAGAGCCTCGCGGCCAGCCTCTAGCCCAGACGGTGGGCACGAGGGACGGCAAAGGAATCATATTCATCGGGTATGATGGTCGCGTCTATCCAAGCGGGTTCATGGAGTACCACGTCGGCAGC
Organism: Pyrolobus fumarii 1A; assembly: GCF_000223395.1. GTDB lineage: Archaea > Thermoproteota > Thermoprotei_A > Sulfolobales > Pyrodictiaceae > Pyrolobus > Pyrolobus fumarii. The sequence continues at coordinate 529,189 of NC_015931.1, forward strand.
ATCAGGGAGAAGAGCCTAAAGGAGATCTACCAGGAGCATCCACTCCTCCGCAAGATACGCGCAGCGGAGTTCAAAGGAAGGTGCGGGCTCTGCGAGTTCCGCGACATATGCGGCGGTAGCCGCGCAAGAGCCTACCATGTCACCGGTGACCCTCTAGGCGAGGACCCAGCCTGCCCCTACCAGCCCGGAGAGTATACCAAACTCGCAGAGAAGCTATCACTACCGCTAAACCCGCCGCTAAAGCCCGTCCCCCGGCAACAAAAGGAGTAAGACGATAGTAAGTAAGGCATGACACCCTAGCTATCATCGTCGAGTAGTCATGTAGTCCGGTGTCTAGCACCCTGCTTTTCTTAGGCGGGGTTTTCGGAGCGACGCGGGAGCAGTGAGAGTTGAGAATTGCTCGTGTTGTCGTAGCGCGTCTAGCGCTACGCGCCCTTGGACTCATACCACAGCTATTCGCTAGCATCGCGGTGGCCAGGAAGCTCGATGTAAACGAGTATGCGCTCTACCAGACGATCAGTACGCGAGTCTCCACCTACTCTATGTTTGTTCCTCAGGTTCTGGGCTACTGGGCTTACAGGTACACGGTGCAGGGTATCCGCGGCTCACTCAAGATGTACCTCCTTGTGCTCCTCCTGGCAGCGTGTGGCGGCTTCCTACTGGCTTTTACCATGGCACGGCTAATGGGCGCTGATATACCAACGTCCCTCTTGCTCGCGGTAATGCTCTACTTTGTGGTTATTGTCAGGGGGTTAAGCCGTGTATTGGGCGGCGTTAGGCCGATACTTGCAGACGCAGCCGAGGTTTGCGGCAAGCTCCTCTACGTGTCCCTCATAGCGCTTTCAGTGTTCGTAATGGATGGTCTTGACGTACAGAAGGTGGCACTGTACCAGATAGCGGGGATTACGTTAACCATCGTGATATTGACGCTAGAGACGCTCGTGGCGTATCTACGTGAGCCGCTGTGCACACGGTGCATTAGGGAGTGGGTTAGAGGCGCTTGGCTCCCATTTTTACGCCATGCATCAATGCTCTTAATCGCGATGGATGTTCTGGTCGTTCTGAACGTTATACGCGACTCGCATTACACGATAGCAGCGTTTATGGTAGTAAGTCTGGCGGCAAGGACTATCTCCTGGCTAGCTATCACCAGTGTTGCTCCGCTACACGCCTTTGTGCTAGAGACGAGCGACGTGATATCAGCGAACAATGTAAGCCGTATTATTCTAGTGCTTTTCGCGTTGTTTCTAGGCTATATAGCGGCTAGGCCGGAGCAGGTGGTTGCAATCTTTAACCCGGTGTACGTGCATGTCGCGGCGGCTGCTCAGCTTGTAGCGGCAGCGACCCTGGTAACGATAATGCTCAACATTGTTGACGGTATAATCCAGGGTATGGATAAGAGTACTGCCGTGAAGCCGGGTATGATTTTAAAAGCGTCATCACTGACCAGGATAGTATCTTCACTGGCCTATCTTGTCTTGCTCTATGCGTCGCTTTGCGTCGTAAACGATCAGGTAGAGGCTGTTTGGGCGTGGGCGGCTTCGCTTCTCGCGGCACGGGTGCTCAACATGATGCTAATAGCCTATGTTGCTAGGAGGTATGGCGTGTCGTTGAGCCTAGCGTCCCTAGCCTATCCTATCGCGTACTTTGTGATAGCGTGGCTCGTGGCGTCTATAGTAGCGCCGGTGGGCTACTCGCCACTAGCACTGCAAGACGCTATGCTCGTGTTGACGGGTGTTGTTTACACGGCGCCGGTGTACATCGTGCTGGTGATGCTGGTTGACCCTGGGCTTCGCAGTCTCGCTAGGCTCACGGTAGAGAAGTATGTGCGGGTGAGGTAGGGCTTCGCAACCCCTCTCCTATAACCTCCCAGTGTGCGTCGGGGTGCGGGGATAGTGTGAGGGTATTCGTCGCGTGGCGGAGGATCAGCGCGCGCACCAGGGATCTCGCCGGGAGCCTGAGAGCAAAGCTAGTGTTCATAAGGAGTGGCCCGCCCTATATCCGCGCGTGTATCGAGACTAAGCGTGTCCTTGAGGAACTCCGGCCACAGACCGTTATCGTTCAGTTGCCGCAGGGGCCTCTCCTCTACCGCGTGGCTCAGCTACGCGATAGGCTAGGCTATGTGCTCGTTGCCGATGTGCACACGGCTATGGTTGTGCATGACACCCTCAAGAGCCTGGTGTTGAACAAGCCGTTTACGAGGTACTTGCGCAGAGCGGATATCGTGGTTGTGCACAACCGGCTGGTTGCTAGGCTCGTGGAGGAGAAGATAGGGGTAGAGCCCAGCCGCATACTGGTCGTCTACGACCCGCCGCCCAGGATGGAGCCGGTCGAGGAGCCACCATTCGCCAAGGAGCTCGGAGAGTTTATCCTCGTGCCGGCTGGCTGGGCTGCCGACGAGCCGCTAGAGGAGATAGTCGAGGCGTTCTGCGCGAGCAAGGCCAGCAGTAAGTACAGGTTGGTGCTCACAGGCGATTATGGTAGGGCGCGGCGCCGCGCCACGAGAATAGCTAGTATGTGCAGGGCGGTGATGCTCACCGGGTTCCTGCCAGCACCCCAGTACAACTGGCTCGTGAGAAACGCTACCGCGGTGATAGCGGCGACGCTGAGAGAGTATACCTTCCTCCGCGCAGCGTGGGAAGCGATAGTGCTGCACAAGCCGCTCTTGGCATCCAGGACGCGCACCATGGAGGACTTGTTGGGGGCTGACTACCCAGGGTTGTTTAACCCCCGGAGCGGTGATCTGGAGAGGTTGCTGGGTGGGCTAGCCGAGGGCAATCTCATCGAAGAGCTTCGTGCCAGCGTGGCACGCCTGGCGGAGAGGCTTGTACCCGAGCAGAGGTCCATGCTCGAGGAGCTTGATAGGAGGATTCGCGAGCTGGAGACGAGCAAGCTGGAGTGCGGGTGTAGCTTCACCAGGTGAGGTTCGCCGTGTACGCTCTTGCTTAGAGCCTGTGGGGCGCTCCCTTATACCAGCGGAGGAGGCTCCCAGGTTTGAAAGGCGTGCCTCGCATCCTCGCGGTCGTCTACCGGGCTAAGGAGAGGGACTTCGCGGAGAAGCTGGAGGAGGCTACGCGCGAGGACATAGTGTACGTGACGGATCTCACCTCGTGTAGCCAGAAGAGGGTCTTCCGCCTCAGCATGCCGCTGCTCTCATTCCGCTTCGAGCCGGCCATGCTCCTCGGGGAGCTTGTGCACCGTGGCCTCGAGGCTATACTCGAGGAGGAGGGCTGGGCAACCGAAATGGAGGTCGTGAAGCGCTTCGAGATAGACGGGGAGGTTTACGAGCTCCGTGGGCGTGTCGACGCTGCACTAGTCACGGAGGATGGCGTGGAGGAGGTCGTGGAGATAAAGACTGCTAGGAGCGTCGAGAAGCCCCTGGAGCATCACGTTCTCCAGCTCCAGGTTTACATGACGCTACTGGGCGCCAAGCGGGGGACGCTAGTCTACGTGACGCCGGATAGGGTGGTGGAGTATGCTGTTGGGCCCCGCGAGGTTGACGTGGAGCAGCTTGTGAGGGAGACTGTCCACAACCTGGCGCGACCCAGGTTCGACTGGGAGTGCCGCTACTGCCCGTACCGCAGGTACTGCCCATACGTGAGGAGCCAGGAGCACTAGGAGAGTTGTGCGCGGTGCGTCCCCGCCCCGGTCACCCCAACCGGGTGCTCCTCTAGGCACCCGGGCGTCCCGGGGCACCCACTATGCCACTACACCGGGCCTCACTCTTTTAGAGACTCCCGGCCAGCGGCAAGAGAACATTAGGCGCCACAATAATCTCTAGGTATGCGTGGTGATACCGGGTTTGGCCTCCTAGCCTGTGTTGCCCCTCCCCGGGCTTGCGCGTAGGCAGAGGCCGCATGTAGGCATACCACGTATGTTAATACGGTGTTAGGCTAGCCTAACTTCTGATCGGGGTATCACTTGCCCACATACACACTGCTAATGCAATCCCCGAGTATCCGGAGGGTATAGTGCCGTGAGCACGGGTAGTGACGCTAAGCAGCTTGAGCTTATCCGGGAGTCGCTGTACAGCCCGGAGGCCGAGGAGGAGGCGAAACGCCTCTTCCTCGAGGAGGTCTACAAGCAGGTTCGCTCCGCGTGGAGGCCGGTAGCACCCAACGGCGGGAGGCTAGCCGACCTCCCAGAGTGCGTGAGGAAAGGCGAGATATGCAAGGACGACGTGGGCCTCGCGTATAACGCGCTGCGTGTGCTGGCTGCCAGGTATATGACGCGCGACGAGACGGGCCGCTGGATGGAGACGCCCTCGATGGTGTTCCGGCGTGTGGCTGAGGGCCTAGGGAGGCGCACCAGCGTTGGCGTAGAGAGGCTCTATAGGCTGCTCGTCGAGGGTCGCTTCATGTTCAACTCTCCGACACTATTCAACATGTATTGTGACGGTGCGCGTGGGACTCTCAGCGCCTGCTACGTGACGCCCGTCTATGACTCGATGGATGGCATCATGGACGCTGCTAGGGTGCAAGCGCTCACCTTCAAGTGGGGTGGTGGCCAGGGCTTCTCCTTCTCCGAGCTAAGGCCAAGGTACGACATAGTGAGGGGTACTAGCGGCGTAGCCAGCGGACCCCTCAGCTTCATGAGGCTCTTCGACATGGTCACGGAGGTCGTCAAGCAGGGTGGGAAGCGGAGAGGCGCCAACATGGGCATCCTCCACGCCTGGCACCCCGACATCTACAACCCGCACTTCGACCCGTGGGCAGCCCTCTACAACACGCTGCCGCCGCAAATCCGTGACCTGCTCAAAGCGTTCAAGAGGCTCATCGAGGAGCTGGAGGCGGAGGGGTACACGGTAGACCCCGAGGTCAAGAGGTGGGTTGCTTGGCTCGTCGAGGCCGGAGAGAAGAAGCCATGGGTGACCGTCGAGGAGGCGGGCTTCGTCCAGGCCAAGGAGCCGCCGCTCCAAGACACCAACCTCACAAACTTCAACATCAGCGTGGCGGCTAACGACGCGTTCATGAAGGCTGTGCTTGAGGACGGCGAATGGTGGATGGTGAACCCGAGGTTCTCGGAGGAGAATGGCGTCTACCGCCTCCACTACACCGTCAGCAGGGCGACTAACCCCAACGCCCCGGGCGTCAAGGCAGCCGAGGAGCTGCAACACGAGAACCCGTACGTCGGCGTCTTCGAGGACATCCTCGAGAACGCGAAGAGACGTGCCCTGACCGCGCTGGAGGAGAGGAGGAGGGCGACTGGGTGGCCCACGAGCCCCGACGAGAAGAACCCGATAGTCTGGAGGACTAGGGCGCGCGACGTGTTCAAGAAGGCTGTGGAGAACGCGTGGGCTGGCGGCGACCCAGGCTTCATCTACATAGACAACCATAACAAGTGGCATCCGACGCCGTGGCTGGGCATGGTTAACGCCACTAACCCTTGTGGCGAGCAGCCGCTCTACCCCTTCGAGTCCTGCAACCTAGGCAGCGTTAACCTCGAGAAGTACGTGGTGTGTGAGGGAACGCGCTGCTACTTCGACCTAGAGGCGTTCGCGAGGGATGTTGCCGCTGCCACGGAGGCCCTAGACGCCGTGATAGACGCGAACAACCACCCGGACTGGAGGCAGAGGACTGCAAACCTCTTCACGCGGAAGGTGGGCCTAGGCTTCATGGGTCTTGCCTCGGCTCTCGCGAGGCTAGGCATACCCTACGATAGCGACGAGGGCGTAGCTTTCACGCTCGTGGCCACAGCCGCGCTCGAGGCGTTCTCCTGGAGGAGGAGTTGGGAGCTTGGCGCCGAGAAGGGACCGGCCCCAGCCTTCCGCTGCAAGAGGTACGACTGGGAGGGTATGGAGTGCGTCGAGGAGGCTAGCCCAGAGTGGACGCTGAGGCTCCATACCCCGGGCCTCCGCAAGGCTGGGATGGTCTCGGGGTTCGAAGAGGGCTGGCTAACGCTCCACTACCACAAAGTGAGTATCGACGAGTGGGGGTTCTCGCTCCTCCGGGGCGTTGCGCGGGAGAGGGTGCTCGCCACCGGCAAGGTTAGGCTGCTGCCAGCCGAGAAGCTCGAGAACATCGCTAAGAGCGTCTTTGGCTTCACCAGGGAGACTGCCGAGGAGGCGGCTAGGCTACCAGCCGCGAAGGTCGTGGAGGACCCGGTGCTGCTCACGGCGCTAGCCGTCTACGACCCGGGCAGAGCCTGGGAGAAGCTCGTCGAGTACGGCAGGGGGGTCGGCGCCGAGGCGCCGAGGAACACCGTGACCACGACAGTGGCGCCAACCGGCACCATAAGCATCATAGCGGGTACCAGCAGCGGCATCGAGCCATTCTTCGCCATAGTCTTCAAGCGTGTGGTCACCGTCGGCACATTCCTAGAGGTCGTGAGGCCGTTCCGCGACGCGCTACTAAAGCTAGCCGAGGAGACCGGCGCTACAAGGGAACACCTCAAGCTGGTCTATGAGGCTGTGAACTCCGCCAAGGGGAGCATCCGGAGGGCGCTTGCGGAGGGCCTCGCAGAGAGGCTGAGGAGCGCAGGTGCACCAGAAGAGTTCATAAGGGGACTCGAGGGGCTGGCGAGAGCATACCCATCGACGCATGACATCGACGTCTGGTGGCACGTGGCGCACCAGGCGGCTGCACAACTATACGTCGACCAAGCGATATCCAAGACCATTAACCTCGAGAGGGACACGCCCATAGAAGCGGCGTACACCGCGTTCATCCTAGGGTGGCTAGCCGGCCTCAAAGGCGTCACGATATTCAGGGAGGGTAGCAAGGCGGCCAGCGTCATACAGACGGGCAGCGGCAAGACAGCCGAGAGGAGGCTACTGAGGAGAAAGCGAAGGAGCATGAGGATGCAAGTGCCCAAGAAGAGAGCAGTTCTAACCGGCGAGGTCAAAGACGAAGTGATAGTAGACATGTTCACTGGCAGCGAGTGCAAGACCTGCGAGCTTTGAAAACTATTCCTTTTCTCGCTTTTCACTCCTAGACCGTAAAGCTATGCCCCCATAGCTAGTCCTCTTCCAACGGATAGCCTTTGCCCTCAACTCCTTCCAAAACCCATCGTCATACACGACAATACCATGATCAAGAGCATCTATAACGTCGAGCCTCGGGTTTCTCAATGCAGCTTCAACAACTTCCTCTGGCGTGTAACACCAGGGTTCTATTGGCAGCTTACCTCGGTACAACTTGTACACGAGAAACTCGCGCTCGTAGAAGGGCTGGCCCCGGAAACACTCTGCAACAACAAGAATGTCTATGTCGCTCTCGCGTAGCTGTTCGCCGCGAGCCCAGCTGCCAAAGAGTATAAGGGCGCGGAGACCGAGACGAACACGAAGTATTCTCGCAAGTTTTGAAAGCTCGTCTATCACGTCTTGGATGCTAGGAGTTTTTTCACCCACTTTACCACCCTCTCAGCCAGGTTCACAAGCTGAGATGATATACGAGCCGAGTAAACCTCCATAGGCACGCCGTTAGCCGCATCAGGGTAACGAGCAACACGATAGTGAGGATTGAGCATCCGGAGGGCATCCATTATATCCTCGTCATCCACGCCTAGTATAGAGGCTAGCCGCACCAGGTTATGCGTCTTGGGAGGAAGTTCACCCCGTAGAGCTATAATAGCCGCTTTCAACGCCTTCTCTGCAGCCTGATGCGCGTGAAACGCTGCTGCCGCATACCTCCCCGCCCCAAGGAGAACCTTGGCGTCCAGAAGATCGTCCTCCGCGGCTCTCAGCCACTCCTCAGCCTCAGGGCGCAAAAGGACACCCACCCATCAAAAACACGCGTCTCGCAAGACGCTAGTATTCTTCTCAAGTTGTTTACTCCAAGCGGAGACACCATTAAAACCGTTATACTTTTGCATGGCTAGCCCCTAACAATAGGCCATTAGGGTGATAGGGTGAACCGCCATGACAAGAGTCTACGCTCACAAGCGGAACCCATAGCTGTAATCATGCTTACCGTTGTCGGGCTTGCCATAGCGCTCATGGCCTGGGGGTGGCTCAACGCCAGCCTCGGACCCGTGTCGAGACAAGCGCTTCTAACCGAGTACCTTGCGTTGGAGCGTAGCAGAGAGTTTGCCAACCTCCTGGCTAGCGGTGTAGACGCTGCAACAGGATACAAAGAGTATGTTGTCGAGCTTATGCACACCGTTGTAACCCACCGCAAGTGGTTCGCCTTCATACTACTAGTCAACAACCCGGAGAGCGACACGCTAGTCGACACGGTGCTAACCGAGCAGCTCAACCAGGCTATAGGCACCAACGTTAAGGTGTATCTCCTCCAGCCGTTCAGCGGAAGCTACGTGAGGAACGCCACACCAGTCGAGACGATAACAGTCCAGCCAGGGGACGTGATACTCGCCGATGGGCGCGACCTGAGCATATTCGGGCTCAACACTTCGATCATCGTGATCCGCGTCCCGGAGTACTACAGTGGGGTCGGCGACCCGACACCACAAGCTATTATCGACATACTTGTCGACCCCGCGTTGCTCCCGGACACTTCACGCCTCGTGCTCGTCACGCTCACACTGTACGACAACAAGTGGTATGAAGTGACGAGACTGATACTACCTTAAAATGCGGGGTTTAGCGGGATAACAAGATGGGAATAGTTAATGAACTCCATGCTTAGGAGCCAGGGCGTACTCATCGGCGGCGTTATACTACTAATGCTGCTCGTGGCCGTCGTACTCCCGCTAATACTCCGTCTAAACACCACAGCAGCCATGATAGGCGAGAGTGTCAGGCTAGCATCGCAGGTCAAAATGCAAGCGATGAAGGAGAAAGTACAAGTTGCGTTCAAGTACAACGACACGTACACCGGCATACTGGTGAACAACACCGGCACGGTAAAGGTCATCATAGAGAAGGTTATCATACTAAACTTGACAACGGGCCAGCCGATATCAGACCCGCTGATATGCGGCGAGAACGGCGGAATATGCGGTATCATAAACATAGCAGACGCGGACAAGAACCCACTAGTGTCGTTCGCGGCGCCCTTCATCGACAATTGTAAAGTCGGTATACTACGGAGAGGCAAGTATAGCCCCGCAACACTAGACTGTCTCGACGGCACGAATCGCGTTGCAGTGCTAGAACCCGGCGACGTGCTATTCGTGAGCATCGACCCGGCGATACTCCCACTCCTGATAAACAAGACAGTGATATACGCGGAGTCTGCATACGGCGTTATCCACCCAGTCGTCTCACCGCCCCCAAGGCCAGGAGCAGGGGGAGCTGGACTACCCGTACCCTCCTCTGCCATACCGAGAGGCCTCTACACCCCGATAACCGGGTTCATACTGTGGGGCTACGAGGATCTCATCAACTACACGTACGTGCAGGCGATGCGGCCCCCGTACAGGATATCCACGATAGGGCCGCACCCAGACATTAGCGTGCTGGGCGAGTACGACAATGGTCAGAGGCTATACTGTGGCGGTGTACCATTCTACACTGCAGGCTTCTCGGTCGATTATAACGAGCATCTAGGCACCTATAGAATCACGTTCACCGTTTCAAGCATATGCTGGTTCCGAGACTGCTACCTATACGTGTATACCGCGTATGGGGGCACGCCAGGATGGCTCGCTATAAGACTGTGGCCAAACCGCGTATACACCATAGTAGGTTACGTGGGTGCCATTGGGCTTATGAGCCCCGAGCAAGTATTGACTAGAAGAGCCGCCGTGGTATACTGCCCGTTTGGCACCGACGCGCAGCTTTTGATACTCGATGGATGGGCCTACCAGATACTCGAGAACGGCAAACCTCTGGATATCGGCCAGCCAGCCTACCTGCCGTACCCGCAGAGCCTCAGCGAGTTGACAGCCTCGGGTGGCGTGTCGGAAAGCGATGTTGACGAGAACAATATAACAGAGTTGAAGGTGTCGACGTTCAAGTACGGCATAACATGGGATGCTCTAGATGCTGATGGCTCGAGCAGCAGCATGTACTCCTACTATGTTGACGAGGAGTACGCATACAGCGACGACGTTGTAGTCTACAACATCACGCTGCTCCGAGACATAACCGGTGTTGACGCGATACAAGTAGCTGTTAAGGCCACACTCCGGTACAACTACCTGCTATTCACGGACTTCACGCCAGACCCGATGGCATACATATCCAAGCCGATCATCGCCGTCGCGTTGCTAAAACTAGACCGGAAGACGTACAAGTGGAGAATCGTGAACATGGAGACGAAGGAGTTTAGCATAGGCATGCCGAAAACATTCTGGATAAACGTGATGTTCCCCGTGAACTCTAGCGATGTCTATAGAATCGCCATATACGTGTATGACCCTTACGGCCTTCTCAACATAGGTACGGACGCTGTACACGGTTGGTGCGAGACACCCGTAGCAACACGCAGAGGCAGCGTAAGCTGCTCGAGCTATTACACTTTCATGAGCACTATAGAGACGAAGCTGCACATCGAGCATATAATAGTTCAGTACTACGTGTATAACCCGCTGCTTAGGAAGATACCGGCAGTCTACCTCGTCAACATAACTGGTGTGCCCTACTGGCCGAGTGGCGTCAACACAGCGTATGGTACCTTCGGTGTGATCAACGAGACTATGCTTAGCGACTACTGGTCGTGGCTACTGGAGTACATGCATAGGCTCGGCATATACCCGATAATCGTCAACAACTGGGACGAGTTCAAAGTGCTACTTGGGAGCCCGGATGCACCCGTCGATGCAATCGTGATCTTCATGCACGGCCCGATACTGCCATTCAAGTACGGTATAAGCCTCTACGACCCATCGGTAGACGACTACGTGACGATATACTCGCCTTACCAGTTCGAACAGTGGCTCGCCCACATGATCCAGGAGCGCGGCTGGATAGTGGTATTCCCCTATGGCCCGCCGCTAGCCTTCGTATGGGACACCGACGCAAACACCTACTATAACGGCCCCAACGCGTTCATAAGCGGCGGGCTACTCGACGACTTCGTTGAACAGCTCATAGGCACTGTCGTTGACGTGAGCTACCTATTCGTCTATGTGGGCGGCTTCGAGTATAACGTGAAAGGTGAGACTTACACACTCAGCAACTACACTGTCGGTATTGGCGACCTTGGCGTGACAGCCACAAGGTCATTGAGGGTATGGGCTGCACCGAGAGTGTTCACAGGCAACTATACCATAGCGTCTAGGAGCCTAGAGCTCTACCAGGCCGTGCAACCCTACTATCTCAACGAGACGCCTCCCGACGGGCTCTCGTGGAGCAAGCTAAACGTGCCAACCGGCGGCTATGCGCTCGGCGCTGGCTTCATACAGTCGGGTAGGGGTGCAGCCGTCTTCATAACCGCGCCGAGGCCCGGCGTACTAGACCCACTGAGGCTAGCAGCGCTAGACGTAGCACTGAGCGTATACACGTGGAAGCTCATGGTAGGAGGCTAGCATAGTTTGTCTCAACAACTCATAACTCATAGCCAGATATTTTCTTCATAACCTTGTCAGCGGGTGGCGCATTCCAGCAATATCCGGGTGGCCATAGCCCCGAGCGCACACAGCTATACGTGACCCCAATCCCAGTGTAACGATGTGTTTTTACCGACTCTATGGCTTTGTGAGCGAATTGTGTTCGATGGGGCGGGAGGACCCCGTCTCATCCACCCCCATGCGGGGGTGTTGCCGGGGTCCCACCCCTGGCCCGGGCCCCAAGTAGTATGTTAGGGTTCTACCCGGGTCCAGTATCTTGTTTTAGGCGAAACTAGCTGCCTCCTCTATATGGTAAACGGAGACGCTGTACTCTTGATACCTTGTGGTGTACGAGGAGCGTTTCTACCGGTGTATGAGCGAGCGTTCCGCGCTGCGCCAGTGGATGTAGAGATGCTTGATGTGTATATGCTATTCTGGCTGGTATTATTGGTAATGCCGGGTCTATCTAGATGTTGGCGTGTAGTGGAGTGGAAGCGGGTCCTACCCGTATCGTGTTACGGGTCTTAGTATGGGTATTGTAATGCTCCGTATGAGGTTTGCTGGCAGGAGTGGCGCTAGAGGCTGGATGAGTGGTAAACGTGGCTTTTCTGTCCGCGTTGTTATCCACGCCTCGACCCTATCTATTAGGCGTTCGACGTTCGCTATCATCGCTTGGAGGGTTTCCGGCGGGTGGCCAGGATCGTAGTAGTTGTTGTGGAGGGCTTCTGCGACGCCAAACTCGCTCCGTATGTCGAGGCCTTCGCGGTATAACTCAGCTACTATGATGCGTAGCGCTTGATGACTTTTGGCCTCGATCCCCCAGGCGGCAATAGCCGCCGCGTTTATTGCGTCGATGGTAGCCCTCCATGCTTCCTCCCCGGCCTCATCGCCGAGTCCCTCGGCTAGAAGCCTCCAGGCTTTGGCCAGCCGGGCTCTTGCTCGTGCCAACCTTGTGCCCCAGCCACTGCTCGCCGCATCCACATCCCTGCGTCCACGGAGCCTAGGCGGTAGTGCGGTGGTTGAGATTTTTACGAGCATCTCTACGGATGGTAGAAGTAGTCTTACATACGCGCTTACACTGCTAACGGAGGAGCGTAGAAGGGCATCCGTAAAGAGACTATAGTCGCCCTTCGGCCTCTCGCGCATAGCGTGCACCCTCGTGTATAGGGGAGCCGCCCAGATACACCACGGTGTCTAGGCATCCGGTTAAAGACTTGAACAGGTATAAAGCGCTGTAAAACTCTGCCCGTTCGTGGATAGCGATGACGGGTTACCAGATACGCGTGGAGGATATTGTAAGTGCGCTACGCGCCCATATAGAGGTTTTAGAGAGGATAGTCGAGCTTCAGATAGAGTTCCTCGAGAAACACGGTGACGTTATAACCATACTCTCCAACGTTAGAAACCTCGAGAAGTACGTCTCGAACCTTAACGATGAGGATGCAAGCCTTCTTTTCCGTGCACTGCTAGCGTACAATAGGGCGATCTTAGATATAGCCTCGATGGGTGTTACGCTAAACGTATCCACTCTTGCAGAGCTGCGGGATAGACTAGCGGAGGTATCGGGAGAACTTCTCGATCTTCTCTCCAAGAGACGCAAGGAATAGAGATTACGAGATTACTGTTGATACATCGCCTGAGATGGTAACTAATCGGCAGCTGCTGTCACGCGAAGTGCTCGTCGTCAAGTAGTTGTCCGATTGGGGCCGTTAATAGCGTAAAACGGTTTAAAGCTGTTTAGTCTTCATGTCGCTCTCTGTGCACGCCATTATAGCCTAGGAGGGTGCCAGCATGTTGCAGCTGCTCTGCCGCGTTGCATGGATATGTTTCGGTTATCCCCAGTGCATTTCCTCGAGCAACGAGAGTACCTGACGCTTATTCGGCTAGAGGCCGAGTGGCACAGTTAACGTGTGAGGTTTGTCGCGTTTAGTCGTAGGGTTGTGTGTTGCGCGTCGCGCGTGAAGTTGTGAAGCTCGAGCCTGGCAGCGTGTTGTGGTTGTCTGGGCCGGTGCGCGTTCGCATCGTGGAGGGTGGCGTAGTTGCTGGTGGTGTTAGGGTTGGTGAGGGTTTTGAGTTTCTAGTGCAGGCCGAGAGGGGTGCCAGCATCTACGCTATAGACGAGTCTGCTACTGTTGAGCTTGTCGTGGGCGCCGGGGGTAGCTACCGTGTTGAGAAGGGTGGTGAGGCTGTTGGCTTGGCGCGTGAGTGGCTGAGGGTCGCGGAGGGCGTCGCGGAGATTGGTGCGAAGCTTGTGGCTGTGCTCGCGCCCGTGGAGTCCGGGAAGTCGACTCTATCCCTCTGGCTCGCAAATCGCCTTGGTGGTTGCTACGCTAGCCTGGATGCCGGGCAGAATGAGCTCGGAACCCCCGGCTATTTCTCGGCTACACCGATCGAGCACGTCGCCTTGTCCCCGAGAGACCTGGGTGCCAAGTGGGCGTGGCTGGTGGGGTGTAACGCGCCCGAGCATTGCCACTGGCCCGCTATGGCTGCCGCCGCGTCGCTAGCAAGGTTCACGCGCAGTGCATGCAAGGCGGTCGTGCTCGACACGGATGGTTTCGTGGATAGCGCTGGCCTGGTGTACAAGGCGTCTCTCCTCGAGGTGCTACGCCCTGACGCGGCAATTGTGATACGCAAGGGGCCTTGGATGAAGCTGCAGCAGATCGCGCGCATCTACTCGGATACCGTGCTGGAGGCTCCACCGGTGCCACCAAGCCTCGTTAGGAGTAGGTCGCGTGCCGAGAGGAGAGCCTACCGCGAGAGGATGTACAGGATGCTATTCCAGAACGCGGAGCGCGTCACGCTCAGCCTAGAGGATGTGGTGCTGCTGAACAGCGAGGTTGCGGGGTTCCCACAGCTCCCGGTGCAGGAGGATGCCTACCTCGCACCGGATGGCACGTTGAGGCTTGCTCAGAGGCAGCAGCTCCAAGGGTTACTCTCCAGCATAGTACTGCAGGAGGGATACGAGGTACCAGCGCTCCTAGAGCACCTCAGCGTACGATCCAAGAGCGTGACGCTACGCGTAGCATGGAAGCCTGAGGGTAAACCAGTGGCCGTGAAGCTCGGGTTCACGAGGCTCGTCGGATGGAGAGAAGAGAGGCTCCCACTACGCCCACACGCCGCGTAACCCGGTTGTTAACCGGTCCCGTCCAGCGCACGAGCAGTTGTAGTTCTTGACGCCGCGCACATCCACCGCCTCGACTGCCCCAGACATGCACGACTATGGAGCCGTTACCGTCGAGCCTGAAAGCCTTCTAGACCCCCTGAGCGTCCTTCTAGGGAAGTGTGGGTGACGACGCTGAACTCTGTAAGGTTGCTCGAACAGCCATTGCCGAGGCCTCGGCGAGACCCCACGGGCTATGCTAGTGCTCGAGTCCTAGAGGCCCTACTCGAGGCTCTCCTGGCTCTAAGGTTCCTCGAGGAGGGTTACACCAGGAACGCTGCAGGCAAGGCGTTCCAGGCGTGGCGGGCTCTCACAGGAGCACTGCTAGCCCTCGAGAGGGACAGGATACTGGAGAGTCTGAGGACCGAGGAGGAGAGAAGATGGCTAGAGGAGAAGGGTATACCACGAGTGCCCTCGTCAAGGCTCAAGCCGTTGGCAAGGCTAGTCGAAGAAGCAGGGTACAAAGACTACACGCATTACACGAGCACAGCGCTCGACCTCCACGACTATCAGTACCACGGGCCGGACCCCTCCGGCGACATGAGCAAATACCCTGATCCCGAAGAAGCGGCAAGAGACGTTACATCGATCCTGGCCAAACTGACTAGGATTGTAGAAGAGCATGCCAAGCCAAAGTTAGAGCAAGCGGGAAAATGGACACGTGAACATAGAGAAGCGTTGGAGATCCTAAAGCAGAAGCTGAGACGAGCCTAGTCCCTTCAAGCAGACCACCAGAGTATACTTCTCGGAAAACCTTTGCAAGAAACGTACTACAATTCTCCAATCCGGTAGAGTTCTATGGTGTTCGAAGTAACCATTGCTAGCATGTGCTTCCCCCTCGTATTCTCTAGTGCTCTTACACGTTCCTAGCAGGATTCTCAACATCGTCCCTCCTTACCGGTTCGGCTATACGAATTACTCCGTACTTCGCTCTTTCCTTAGGACAGAGTTCCGAGAAAATCACTATCCTGACTCGCCAACCTCCAGCTATAGCCAGCCACTCATGTGGAGCTATGCTAACCCTGGTTAAGTTTAATATTAGAACCTTTTGGGAGGACATCAGTGATAAAGAGCTTCTGCATTCCTCCCCTCTGAGCACATTCAAATACATTTCTCTAGCCTCGGGTAAAATCTCATTGAGGATATCTATGGCCCGCCTATAGACGCTGTTTTCGGGACACGAGCACATCCATACTATCATTTGTTTTTGTTGTAGTAGCTTGCGAATGGCTAGATATCTCTCCAGGAGCATGTCGGGTGACGTTACTCTCGCCATGCGGGGTGCCCAGAACACTGAGGTACGCGGATGTGTGGCGGCTGAGATACTGATGCAGGCCAAACACGGCTACGACAATAACTACTATGACGAGAAGAGTGTACACGATACCGGGCTTAGTTGTATGCAGATGAGACATGCTACCAGCCGTCTGCTTCAAGCTATGTACGTTAGCATTGTGATATTTTAAGGCTATTTTATAAGGTCTTGGCAGCCCTATCTACCCGCAAAATCTCTCTGCACCCCGCGTATCTCCTCTCCGACGACCTGTAGCTTATCCTAACGGAACCATGAGGCCTCGTGCCATGTAGACCCTCTCCGCCGACCTCCGAAGAACCCGGAAAATCCCCGAAAGACGTGAGGAGCGGCTTCCTTCGCTACATCCTCCGAGCACAAGGCTCTTTGGGTAAAATACGTCTATGTCGGTCTTGCTTGGTGTTAGGGTCTCGAATCACCTGGTTAGTAGGGTATGCTCTTAGCCGAGTTGCGTGCTTGGCAATTGTGGTGTAGTATAGTGGTCACTATTACCATTCCGCGGAGAGTTGTAGAGGCCATACGTAAACGTGGGCATGTGGATGTTGAGGCTTTCGTACTGGAGGCTATAGAGCAGACGCTAGGCCTCGACCCCCAGGAGGAGCTTGAAACACGCTTCTCTATCGCCGAGCATATGCTCAGGAGGGCTCGCGAAGAGCTTGAAGGGGGCGATCCTGTCCAGGCCTCGGAGAAGCTGTACAAGGCTGTCGAAGAGTGTATCAAGATATTAGCGTGCCTGAATGGTCTGGAGGAGTGCGATATAGCCAGGAGAGAGGGAGCGTGGTGGTCGAAGCTGCTTGGCAGAGCTGCACGTAGACTATCGCTGGCCCTAGGCGAGCCTCTAATAGTGGAGGCTTGGAGCCATGCCTATGATCTCCATGTTCACGGTTTCCACGAGCACGCTTACACGGTAGAGGAGGTTAGGGAGTCCCTACCGCTAGTCGAGAAGCTAGTGGAATACACGAGAAGGGCGTTAGAGGATACCAAGACGCGAAGATGACACACGCCTACACCGCGACGCACTCGTGTGGAGGACCTGCGGTCAACCAGATACTCCACTACAATATCTTAACCTTGGCCATCCTAAAAAGGCTCCTTAACAAACCTAGAATGGATTGTGACTCGTGTAGATGACTAGACGAGCGTTGTTTTAGAACTTAATGTGATCTTTGCATCCTCACAGTATACGGATGGATCTAGGCATAGAAACTCATCATGCCTAGCTTCGGGTCCCTGCCCAGCTAACTTCCTACCATGAGTCTCCACGTGTAGGGATTCTAACACCTGTGTTGAGAGTTTCCGCAGAAAAGAGTGTTTAAAAGCAGTGATAGCGCCTAGGACAAGGGTATGTTACGTGACTGTCGTGATACCAACGGAGGAGAACAAGAGGCTAAATCCAAGCCCTGCCCATGATGCATCTTAGCCCTGGTGAAGTGCACAGAGTTCATCTCGTAGATTAGGGAGGGCGACAGATGTTATCTTGGTTTAACGCCGTTCTTCCCCACGGAAAACTGCTACATCATTATTGCTAACAGTCTGAGTTAACAGATGCACTTATCATGTTCGGACTGCATGCACATGATGATTTTATAAGGCGATCATGATATGCTTGGAGTAGACCGTGAGCAGTGACGATAGCATTATTCCTGTGGGGCGTTGATATACTGGTCGGTGCCTACAGGGTTGGCATCTATTACTGTTAGTATCCCACGCAGCTTGGCTGAGCGTGCACGGAAGGAGGCTGAGAAGCTTGGCCTTGGGCTCGAGGAGTACATCATCGAGCTGCTGGCAGAGGGGCTAGATCCCAAGGATCGCGCACAGGAGTACGTTGAAGCTGCCCTTGAGCTGTTGGGGCAGGCGCGTGAGGAACTGGAACGAGGCGATATCCGCCAGGCTGCAGAGAAGCTCTGGGGCGCTACTGCGCTCGCAATAAAGGCTTATGCCTGGCTGAGAGACGGGAGAAGACTCGCGAGCCACGGCGAGCTGTGGGAGTACTCGAAAAGGCTCATTGATGAGCTTGGAGAGTGGGTGTTTGACGCGTGGATGGCTGCTAATGGGATGCAT
The DNA here is from genome assembly GCF_000223395.1 of Pyrolobus fumarii 1A. GTDB lineage: Archaea > Thermoproteota > Thermoprotei_A > Sulfolobales > Pyrodictiaceae > Pyrolobus > Pyrolobus fumarii. The sequence continues at coordinate 547,113 of NC_015931.1, forward strand.
ACGTGTTTCTATGAGGGGTGGTGTACGCGGGGCCATGTAGAGAGGGCTCTAAAGAGGATAGAGAGGCTGGTCCGGGAAGTCGCCACGCGGGTTAAGGCAGGGAGATAAGCCGGGGCGCCGCCTAAGTTGCCGCCTGGCAAGGGAGATTAGCAGTAGTATTCTGGTAGTGTTGCGTACGGCGGCCCCGCGGGGGTGTGGTTCCGACCAATTTGGGGAGGGTGTCCCCGTTGACCGGGGACGCCCTTGGCCGACCCGCGGGGCGCCTGACACGCTCTGCTCGTCCCGCGTTTGCATATGTCTTGGTGTGCTTGTGGCTCTCTGCTGCGGGGAGGTAGCTCTCCTTGCACTTGCTTCGTGTCGGTAGCGTCTACCCGTGTAGTGTCGTGCGGCGGGTGAACCGTTTTGTCGTCGAGGCGTACGTGGGTGGCAGCCTGGAGAGGGTCTACAATACGAACACTGGCCGCCTTGAGGATGTGCTGGTGCCTGGTGCTCGCGCGTTCTGCGCCGAGAGTACGTCGGGGAGGCTTAGGTATCGCCTGGTCGCCGTGGAGTATGGCGGTGGCTATGCGGTGATAGACACTAGGCTCCAGGAGGAGGCTTTCACGGTGGCAGTGGAGGTTGGCGCCATAGGCTGGCTTCGGGGCTGCCGCGTGGCACGCAGGAGGCCACGCCTCGCCAGGAGCGTACTGGACTACCTCCTAGAGTGTAGTGATGGCGAGGTGCTCGTGGAGCTTAAGAGTGCTGTGCTCCGAAGCCCTTGGGGCGAGGCGCTCTACCCCGACTGCCCCACCGAGCGGGGCAGAAGACACCTCGAGGAGCTCGCCTGGGCTGCGCGGCGAGGGATGCGCGTAGCCGTGGTGTTCGTTGCTGGCTTCCCAGGTGCGAGGATAGTGCGGCCTAACCCAGCGGGCGACCCCGAGCTACCTGGCAAGCTGCTGGAGGCCTTGAGGGAGGGCGTGGAGGCGCACGGCATAGGCCTCGAGTACGATCCCCTCACATCCTCCATACTACTCTATAACGACAACATGCCGGTTGTACCCTAAGCGAGGCGCGCGAACTTGTAAAGCAGTGTGCTTGGCGGTGAAGACGATGAGTCGTTTTGTGGCTCCTTGTGCCTCTTTCTGCGAGGCAGAGCCTCAACTCTCGATATACGTCGCTGCTGGACTCTCTAGAGAGTGTTGGTGGTAGAGGTGGAGAGTGGTAATCTGGCGGGTCTGCTCGAGAGGATAGAGAGGGTGTTGAGAAGCGTCGAGTTCATCTATGCTAATCTGAGCTTCATTATCTGGCTCCCGCCGTTGGCTCTCACCGGTCTACTCTTCACACTACGCGTGTCACGCGAATTGGCGTCGATGATCGTCCCGGTCATCTGGTTCACAGCGATACCCTTCATCATATGGGCGTTGTCTAGACTTGCCTCGAGGATGGCTCTCCTAGCAGGCGATAGGGGCGAGAGAAGATGCGGCAGAGCAAACGTGGTGATAATAGCGGCGTGGGTGCTGGCGTTCATCCTAGTGATGCCATTAGCGGTAAATGTCCTACACGTGCTTGGCTTCAACCCTGATGTAGTCTCGCCGGTGGCTTACCTCGTGGCTATCTCGACGGGTGTGGCTGGGATCAGTATAGCAGAGTGTATGTGCTCCACACGGCCATACTCACTCGTAGCGCTCCTCATGATGATTATGGCTGCAACCGCGATATTAGCGGGCGCATCTAGGAGCCCGTGGGACACCGCGGTATACGCGGTAGCTCTCTCGTACAGCACCGTTGCGACGATATATGCCGTGAAGGCGGTATCCCTCCTCACGGGCAAGGAGGAGCAGAGAAAGTGACGCACAGCGATATTGCGAGCATTCTAGAAGGGTTGCGGAGGTCGCCTCTAAACGCGCCGGTACGCCTAGCGGTAATGGTAATACTCGTTTACCGCGGCGAGATAGAGTTCAACGAGCTTCAGAAGATACTCGGGGTAAAGCCGGGCCTACTCTGGTCGCACATCGAGAAGCTACACCGGGATGGCCTGGTAGTGTACAAGAGGAGGTTTACGGCTAGAGGCCCGAGGTTGACCATACGTGCCACTAGCAAGGGTGTCATGGAGACACTCGGGTACATTCGACTCCTCCGTAGCCTGCTCTCAACGGCGCCAGAGAGAGCCGCAGACGCTATGATAGTGGAGCAGCGGGAAGACGACAAACTCGGGCAGGCACCGGGCTAGGCTGGAGGCTCTCAACGCTAAGAGCGTCATGGGGGTAGGTGCACTGTGTTTATGGTCTTCACCTTCTGCCAGCGAGTAATCCACCTATGAGACCGCCTATCCCGCAGAGTACGGCTGGTAGCACCGCGGCGGCTACCAGACCAAGGCCGAGTAGCCAGCCTGCGAGGACGCCGAGACCGCCCGCTAGAATACCACCCACGACTGTCAACGCTATGGCGAGCAGTATTGCACCTAGAAGGCCGCCTATGAACCCTACTATGAAGCCTCCACCCGCGCCCCGCTTAGCCACGTATCCCCCGACGAACCCGGCCAGTAGTTGACCCGCCACCGGGAGCCACACCAGGAATATGTTAAGCACGAAGGTTACGAGTATTCCTGCTAGGTAGCCCATTGTTCAACCCTTATAGGAGATTATTAGCAACGGTTGCTTAAAACGTCCGCGTCAGCTGCCAGATTGCCGGTTTTGTAATGCTGCTGTGACCGCCGACGCTAGGACTAGCGTGATGCCCGTGAATTGCAAGATGCTCGTCTTGTAGCCGAGTGTGAGTGAGAGCGTGACTGCCGTCACGGGCTCGAGGGTCGAGATTATCGATGCTCTGGGTGCACCTATGAGTGCCACGCCACGTATGTAGAGGGTGTATGCAGCGATGCCCGGTAGCACGGCAAGCACCAGGGGGTATACCAGGGGGCCATGGCTGCACAGCTACTTAGCAGGCAGAGGGGTGCCACTGGCGCGAGGGCAGCACCCTGCGCTATCAACGCTACCGGGAGGGGCGTGGAGCCGACGCGCCCGCTGTAGAGTATCAGGAGTGCGTAGAGGAGAGCGCTAACAATGGCAACCGTGACGCCGGGTCCCGTTGAGAGAGGTGCGCCTAGTGCAAGCCACACGCCAAACACGCTGAGAGCCGCTAGGAGCAACACTCCGCGCGATGCTCTGGAAGCCAGCGATACTATCAGTGGCGCCGTGTGGAGAGCAGCCGCGGCCACCGGCGCACCGTTAACCCAGACGCTAGCAAGGTAGGAGACCCTCATGGAGCCCAGCAACACACCATACACTAAGCCCCGTGGCGCCAACGTCCTCCAACGTAGACAGGCAGCAATAGACACTGGGAGAGCGACAAGATGAGAGTAGAAGGCGAGAGAGACGACACCCCACCCGTCACTATACGCGAGCATGGCTACCGGCGCTATCAAACCCCAAAGGACGGAAGCAAAGGCAACCAAAAGAGCGCCATACGCGCCGCGCGCCAATACCGCATACCGTTGGTCAGAGGGTTTTGAGGGGAAGATCTGAGACTCTCTATCAACAAGAACATCACATTTCGCTACATCGCGTACCTCTAGTGCCGCCAGCGGCTAGGGCTTAGACTTGCGACGGGGATGAGAAGCCACTCAGCTACTTCAAAGCCGCGTGTGCGGGAGGTTATGGTTCCCGTGTGGCTTTCTGGATAGGCTTTTTCCACAACGCGTTTCTAACGGCGGGAGGGTCGAATCGGTGACGAGCTGGTGCTCTGTTAGGGTTTGAATCCGGTGTCGTGTGGCTTGTATCCGCCGGTGCTGGTGTAGTGCCAGCGGTGGGCGAACTCCCTTCTCCTTGGCAGGCTCCAGGTCTTGTTGACTGGGCGGTAGTAGCCTATGATCCTCGACCAGATCTCGGTCTGGGCGCCGCACCTTGGGCAGGCTGTGTGGATGCCGACGCCGCTCCAGCCGCACCTGGGGCAGACGCTTATGGCTGGTGTGTAGCTCCAGTAGACTAGGTTGGTGTTCGCTGTTAGTCTTCTCGTTAGGCTTGCGAGTGCCTCTGGGTCGGGCTCCTCGCCTAGGAAGATGTGCATCATGACTCCTCCGGTGAATACGGGTTGCACCCTCTCCTCGACCTCGACACGCTCCCATAGCTCCATCGGCGCGTAGTAGGGTGCTATGCTCGTGGAGTAAATGGGCTCCTCCCTGTCCGGGAGGTAGTCGAGCATCCACGGGTAGAGTCTGGTGTCCCTCCTGGCTAGCTTAGCCGCGGCTGATTCGCCCGGCACCTCCTCCACGTTGAAGGGGACGCTGGTCTCGATGCTCCAGCGTCTGGTCTCGGCTACGACCCTCTCCACGAACTTCTTCATCCACTCTGCGGCGCGTAGCCAGTCGCGCCTAGAGCCCTCCGTCCACAGCCTCGGGTCGCCCTCGATTATCGCGGCTGCCTCGGGCAGCCCGAGTATACCCACGGTGAGGAAGTATGGGCTCCCGGTTAGCTTGAACACCTCGGGTATGTACTCGAGCGGCATCTGGTAGAAGCTCGGGTGCTCCCTGGCTAGCCTCGCGTACCTCTCAGCGAACCATAGTAGCCCTTCCCTCACTATACCCAGGACCATGTCCAGAAGCTCCTCTAGCCTCTCGTCGTCACGGTCGGCTTCAACCACAAGCCTCGGCACGTTAAGGGTGACGACAGCCTTGGAGCCGGTTACGTCTGGCAGCGCCCAGACGCCACCCATCCTCTGCTTCTCAAGGTTGCGGATGTACTCCTCCCTAGCCTCCTCGAGCTCCCTCCTAAGGTTGCGTATCCTGAAGCTCTTCGGGCCTGCTCTCAGCGCGACCCTCAGCTCGTTCATGTCAATGTTTATCCTGCAGCACATCGCGAAGCTCGCATCGGGGTCTACTACTCGCGTGTTGAGCCAGTAGCCGGTCCCCTTCCTGGCAGCTGCTGTAAACACAGCCTCGAATAGCTCCGGGTCCTCGAAGAGGAGCTTGGATGTCGTCATGTACGTTGGTATGGGGAACGTGAAGGGCCTCCCCGCCGCGTCGCCCCCAGCGTGTATCTCTGCAAGCGCCCTTGTGAAGAGCACCGCCTCGTCCAGGTACTCGCCCAGCTTGCCAACCTCGACGCCCCCGTGTATAGCCGGGTCGCGCTCCAGCTTCTTGCGAGACGCGTCAAGGACGACAGTGAAGTTGGTGAATGGTGTCTGCATCCCAGCCCTGCTCGGGAAGTTCAAGTTGTAGATTAGGCGCTGGACGCCCTGCTTCACAGCACTGTAGTCGAGCCCATCGCGCCTTATGAACGGACCCGCGTATAGCTCAACGGCGCCGAAGGCCTGCGCCCCGGAGAAGTAGTGCTGCATCGCAACAAGATAGTTAGCCACGTGGTCCACGTACGTGTCGAAGTGCCGGGCAGGCCTAGCGGTGATAGTCGGCGTCTCTAGCCCCTTGCGCAGCAGCCTCTCAACGCTATGACCGCTACAGTAGGGCACGAAGAGCGCGTAGGGCAGCTTGTGTATGTAGATGAGGCCCGTCTCGTGTAGCTTGTAGAGCCTTGCTGGCAGAGCATCTGCTATGAGAGGCTCAAGTGCCTTCTCGGCGACGTGCGTCAGTAGCCCCGTCGGCCCGGGGTACCGGTTAGCATTCTCGAGGACATCCAGGCTGCTCCTCTCAAGGTACTCTGCAACTACTCTGCTACTCCTGGCCACTCTACTAGCACCCAGAGGGTAGGAGGGCGTATTACGATACTAGGGGAGACGCGGGGGTACGGGAGCCAACCAGTATCCCCCTGGTGACACCCAGGCGGGTCAAGGAGCCGGAGTGGGTACCCCCGTCGCGCCTGGCACCGTTGTGCTGAAGCCCAGACCCGGTTAGGGAGAAAAGAGGTGCACAGGGTTAAAAACAGTGTAGTGTCCCTTTTCTCTCGACGCTACCTCCTCTTGATAGCAACGGCCACCAGGGCTGCGACTACTGCAGCCACAACAGCAGCGAGTATAGCCGTGTTCATTATTCCGCCTTCCTCCGCAGCGCTTGTGATGCCCTCCGTCTCGCCCACAGTGCCCGTGGTACTCTCCATATGCTTCTCCTCGTGAGTCTCTGTGTGTATCTCTTTCTCTACCTCGGTGTGTATCTCTGTGTGGCTCGCGTGTGTCGTAGTGTGCATCTCGGTTTCGGTTTCACTCTCGATCTCGACCTCTGTCTCGCTCTCTGTCACTGTCGTCTTCTTGGTGCTCGTAGTCGATGTTGTCTCGGTTGTGGTCGTGGTAGTGGTGGTTGTTGTAGTGCTTACAGTTGTGGTCGTGGTTGTCGTTGTTGTGGTCTCAGTGGTTGTCGTCTCGGTCTCCTCTGACGGCGCTACAACCGCGAATATCGTGAAGTGCGTCGTGTTGACTTCTACGACGCCATTCTGGGCGTCGATCACGCGGGTTGGCAGCGGGTGCCAGCCGGTACCATCATTGTACATCACGATGGCGTTCGGTGGTATCGGGTGACCTAGGCGTAGGCGTAGCGTTACCGTCTCGCGGAACTGGTGCCTTGGCTCCAGCTTGACCGCAGCCATTACACGGTAGCCCTTCGGGGGCGTTGTGACGTTGACACCCTCAGCGGTGATGTAGTGTGGCGAGACTGCACCCGCGTTTATCGTGAGGTTGAGTTCCTGGCCGGCTGCTAGCATTAGGGATAGCCTCACCCTAGCCCTAATCCTGCCATGCTCGTCCTCGAGTGCAACGAGGCTAACATAGACTGGCGGCATCCTGGATATGTTGACGTCGGGCGCCTCTACAACAAGGCTCGTAGTGTTCGGTAAGAGTGCTAGCATGAGGCGCGTCCTTACCCTCAGCAGCTCGAGCGCCCTAACCCTGACCCTCACGCACTCGCCCTCGACGCTTACAGTGGCGTTAGGCGCGTCGAGCACGCGTACCCTGGTCTCGCCCCACACTGGCGCCGCACCAACCACAACATCGTCCACTATCTTCACGGCGACGCCGTGCACAGCGAGCACATGCACTGGTGGCGCGTAGGCTAGCGTTACTCTATACTCGGCTGTAGTCTCGTCAGGGCTGAGCGTAGCTACGATCAGGGTGGCGTTGGGCATGTAGAGTGCAGCTTGGCCCCAGTAGCCGGTTCTAAGCATCAACCCGGTTGCGTTGCCGGCAGCGTGTCCGCCTCTGGGCCCGCCGGCCCTAGTGGCGTTCCCCGCGAGGATGCTACAGTTCACGTGGTGCTTGACGCACACCTTGGCGAGGAGCTTCACCGGCGGTATAGTCACATTGCTCTTCAGAACCTCTACGTTGTCGCTAGCGTCTACAACCTTCACCCATGGCGGCAGAACCTCGAATACCTTCACGACCTCGTCCTCGGCTAGACTGGCGTTTAGGACCAGTCTCACCGTGAGCACCGCGCCGGTCTTGATGCTATCCGGCTCTAGGAACTGGGTGACCAAGATGTTACGAGGATGGCCCCTGGCCACATTGACCGGCGCCGTAACGTTCCTACCCTTACCAGCCGCTCCCTGACCCGGGCTAGGCTGCTGGCCATGAGGCCCAGCAGCATACACAACAGCTGCCGCGGCAGCCACCGTGATAGCAACTAACAGTAGTAGTGCCGCTGCGCGTAAACCACTCGACACCATATGGTCACCCTACAACAGGTATGGGAGGGGCCTGCTTTAAGGCGAAAAGGCACAATCCGAGCGCAGCAGCTATAAAGGATGCCAGCCGGAGGTGTTGACATCATTACAATACTCGCTATTTAAGGGTATTGTGTTGGCGTCACCACCGACTCACTAGGAGTATGTTGCTCTGCTTTTTAATCAGATGCCGCGATTTAGGAGGTGCGCGTCCGGGAACATTGTGATTAATAGATAAGCGGGTTGCCGGTTCCAGCTATGACTCGTGGCGGGATGCCCGCGCGTTCCAGCGCTGAGAACGTGATGACTCACCTTCCGCCCCTGGGTCCACCGCCGCAACAATAACCCAGACGCTCATTAGTACGCACGGTGTGCATCCCGCCGGTGGGTCGTGCTTTTCCCGTGTAGGCTTCACGTGCTACCCGGGTGCAGCGCGTGGGTAGCGCTGGTAAGCGTGTCGCAGCGCGCACCGTAGCCGAGATGCTTCTATCAGAGTTTCGTGATGCGCGTGTTGTTGGTGTCGGTACGGGCTCTACCGTAGCCCTCGTGCTAGAGGAGCTTGCAAGGCTCGACCCTAGCTTCTTCGCCGGGCGCGTGTTCCTCGCGACCAGTCTCGATACGCTGTTGCGGTTGAAGAGTCTCGGCGCCTCTAGTGTCTCGCTGGGCGTACAGACCGCAACACCCGAGGTTTACTTCGACGGTGCTGATGAGGTGGTGCTTGGAGAGGGGTGCCCCGCTATAAAGGGGAGGGGTGCAGCGCTATACCTCGAGAAGCTCCTGGCCCACTATAGCAGCTTCTCGATAATGGTTGTCGACGAGTCTAAGGTTTCGAAGCGTCTCGGCGAGCTGGGTAAACCAGTGCCACTAGACGCGGATCCACTGGCACTCGCAGGCATCGAGAACACATTGAGACGCATGGGTGTTAGGTTCTCGCTGCGCGAGGCGGGAGGCAAAGACGGCCCGGTGGTTAGCGACACGGGGGGCATCGTGATAGACGTTGACGTCAAGGACGTTGATGACGTTGTGGCTCTCGGTGCTAGGCTTGAGAGCCTGCCGGGTGTCAGGGCGTCCGGCGTCTTCGCCGGGGTATTCGACAGGGTGGTTGTGGGTTACGATGATGGTAGGAGTGTCGTGTTCGACTGCCGCCGGGGTGTTACGGGGGCAGAGGGTTCGGCGCCTCGCGCTTAGATGCTAGCATTGGGGTGGGGGTATCGAGAGGATTGCTAGGCTCCTAGCTGAGGCGTTGAAGAGGCCGCCCAGCGAGGCGGTGGCGGCCGCCAGGGAGGGGAGAGTATACCTCCTCGATGATCATCTAGACCTATGGCTGGTTAGGGGCAAGCACGGGGATTATGTTGTTGTGCGCGGGTTGTACTGTAGCTGCCCGTGGTTCCAGGCGAGGGTGCTACCGGGACTATCAGACCGCCTATGCTACCACATCGTCGCGGTTGAGCTGGTCGCCCGGGGCATAGAGGGGCGGGCAAAGAGGCTGAGAGGACTGAACCTGGATGTTGAAAATGTTGTCCTCGAGGCGGTGTTGGACGGGTTCTCGAGGAGCCTCCGGCTAGCCGAGTCTAGGGCTGCTGTAGGCTCTTCGCGAGATCAACAAGCTTCGTTGCAATCTCGTATAGCTTCGCGGTGGTCTCTGCAACAGTCTTACCCTCAAGCTTGAACTCGGCGGTGTAGTTCCTCTTGGTCTGGTCATACTTCACCCTCATCTCGAAGCTGACTGGGCCATAGAGCCTCGCTCGGACCTCCTCACCCTCGAGTTTCACCTCGACGCCCCTCTCCTCGAGGTTCCGGAGCGCGTTGTAGACGAGGCCCAGCTTCGTCTCCGGCTTCTCGCCGACAACACCCTTCAACTCCTTCAGCCTAGCCTCGGCCGCCTCCACAACCTCCTTGTACTCGCTGTACCTCTTCTTCACCTCCTCGAGGATGTGTATGAGCACCTCCTCCGCCTTCGCGCCACGCAACACCGTCACGACGTCGTCGAAGTCGCGGCTTCTGAGGTAGTCTGCAAGCCTCCTAGGGTCGCCGCCGAACGCGCTGAACTTGTACTTCTCCTCAGCGTAGCCTATACTCTTCCTGACGTCATCCACTATCTGGCGCGGCAGGCTATGCTCCGCCAGCACCCTATTCACTATATGTCTAAGGAAGTCTACTTTCTCAGCTTGTTTGGCAGTGGACATTCTCCGGACACCCGGGTACACTAGCGTCGCGCCACCGGGTTAAATTATGGGGTTGTGGGTGCATCGTGCGCCGCGGGGAGACGTGCCAATGGAGTTCTGGTCGAGAGTGAGGCACCGCGGCGTGAAGGCGGTGGAGGTTGTGAGGGGCGGCGGGATAGCGGGGGGTGACGTGATAGTCGTGGAGGAGGATAAGGAGGGGAGGTTGATGGGCTTCAACCGGTACCGCCTCTCTACGCGCATATCGAGGATAATCGTGGAGGGGGAGTGGCCCTGTGAGGGTGACGAGAGGCGCGTCCTCTTCGAGCCGATCGACGGCCGCTATCCGGACGTCACGCTAGTCTTCTGCCCGTCCTGCGAGGAGACCACACTCGTGATACGTGTTGAGGGTGGCGCGGGGGGTCAGGAGCGCCCGGCTGACTCGTCACAGGTCAGGCCCGCCTAGTAGCTCTTCACGCCCCCCGCGTTGCCAGCTCTCCTATCCTCGCAGCCGCCTCCCTAAGCCTTGACTCCGGCGCGGTGAGGCTAACACGGATGTAGCCTCTCCACTCCTCTCCGAACACGGTGCCCGGGACGGCCAGCACACCAACCTCTCTGGCCATCAGCTCTACGAGCCTCTCTGCGCTCCCCACGCCGAGCTTCTCTATGAGGCGCTCTACCCTCGGGAATAGGAAGAAGCCAGCAGCGGGCTCATAGACGTCGATGAGATCCTCTAGCTGTGAGAGGGCCTCGGTGAAGACGCGCGCCCTCCGCCCGTAGAGCTTACGCACTCTCTCCACATACTCGACCATATCTTCGCGGTACGCTGTGATGTACTTGGCTACGGCTAGCTGGATGAACCTGGGGATGCCAGTGTAGACGTTCGAATTGAAGAAGACGGTCGCCTTTACAACCTCGCGTGGCGCGTAGAGGAAGCCGACGCGCCAGCCAGGGATAGCAAGGGTCTTCGAGAACGACTCGAGGTGTATGACTCTCTCTTCGCCGAGGAGGCGTAGGAGCGGGACGTGTTCACCGCGGAACACGAGCCACGAGTACACCTCATCGCTGAGCACGAGTGTGTTATGCTCCGAGGCAAGATCCCCTATCAGCTTGAGCGTCTCCCTATCAAGGTGGAGGCCCGTGGGGTTATGCGGTGTGTTCACGATAACGAGGCACGGCTTGTGCTCCTCAAACGCCTTCTTCACCTCATCCTCGTCGATGAAAAGCCTCCCGCCGTCCCACCTTAGCCTAGCCATAACGGGCTTCACTCCTAGCATGCGCGCCGCGTTCACGTACGCGTAGAAGTGTGGAGTCAGCACAAGCATGGCATCGCCGTGGTCACAGACGGAGTATATGGCGGCGGCTATGCCCGGCTTAGCACCTGCAAGCGCAACGACACGCTCTGGCTCAGCATCGACACCGTAAAAGTCGCGCATGTAGGATGCTACGGCCTCGCGATACTCGGCTAGACCTTGTGGCGGCGGGTAGCGGGAGGCTCCTACACCCCTAGCCTCGGTCGCCAGAAGCTCCACGAGAGTCTGTGGAGGGGTTACATCGGGCTGACCTAGGGTGAGGTCTATCACCGGTTTCCGTTTAGCCTCGGAAGCCAACTGCGCAAATGCCATTGTGGTGGCGCCGCTAGAGCTGTCCTCAAGGAACCTCCTCGATACCCTCGCCACCCTACAGTCAGCCCAGCATTCACGAGCAGACCTCCAGGTATATCACGCCTCTCCCGCGGCCCGCAAGCAACTGGGGCAACACCACTCAATCAAGCGTGACGCGCGCCACTAGGCCGGCGCGACCCGCGAATAACCCCAGGGGTTATCCTAGACCGTGTACACGGCGGGCCGCTGGGTGGGGACTACACACCCTTACCCGAAGCCCCCGGAGGGGCGGCGGGGGCAGTGACGAGAGTGGCCAGGGCCGACTGCGGCCCGCCGCCTCTACGGATAATACACCCACACGAGGCAAGCCAAAGGAGAATCATCTCGTATGTTCCAGCCTACTAGCCTACCCGTTCCAACACTTAGCCTGGCTGGTTAGGCGGGGCCTCTGCCAGCCATCCTCTCGTCACTGTTCAGCTAACAGCTTACTCTTCACCGGCCCAGGCTGGCCACGGGTAGAGCCGCTCCCAATCAGCGTTTATCCTCTCTACGTGCTCCTCCCCGAGTCTATTAGGCGGTATCATAGCGTTGCGTAGCATGTGGTCGGCGAGCGTGATTGCCACCATAGCCTCGGCCACCGCCACGGCGCGCACCACTAGAGCGGGGTCGTGGCGGCCCTTCACGCTTATCGTGTCCGGCCTGTTCTCGCACAGGTTCCACGTTTCGATGGGCCTTGGTATGCTGCTGGTCGGCTTGAAGGCTATGCGCAGGCGTATCGGGGTGCCAACGCTCAGCCCGCCAAGCATACCCCCGTGAGCGGGGCCAACCGGCCTAGGCTGGCCGTTGACGAGTCTTATCGGGTCTCTCGCCTCGCTACCCTTCATCCTCGCGAGGCGAAAACCGAGGCCAACCTCGAAGCCCACTGCACCCGGTATACTCATCAACGCCTTCGCGAGGTCCGCCTTGAGTTTATCGAAGACCGGGTCGCCTAGGCCTGGAGGCACCCCGAACGCCACCACCTCCACTACGCCGCCTAGGCTGTCGCCCTCCGCCCTAGCCTCCTCGATCACCCTCATCACCTCCTGCTCTAGACGCCTATCGTGGACCCTCACCGGGCTATGCCTGGCAGCCAGAAACTCCTCAACACTAGGCTCCGCACGTGGATCCACGAGCTCTAAGCCGCCGATCTCGGCAAGCCTCCCGTAGACAGTCAAGCCGGCCGCGAGGAGCAGCTTCTTGGCCACGGCTCCAGCCGCAACCCTCCCTACAGTCTCCCTGCCAGACGCCCTCCCGCCGCCCCGGTAGTCCCAGTTCTCCCACCCGTACTTCAGGACGTAGGCCAGGTCCGCGTGACCAGGGCGCGGCTTGCAACGCACCTCCTCGTAGGGCCTCGAGTCCACATCCCGATTCCACACCACAATCGCTATGGGGTGCCCGGTGGTCCGCCCCTCGAACACACCCGAGAGTATCTCTGGCTTGTCGGGCTCCCTCCTCGCCGTCGCCCACCGGTGCCCAGGCCTACGCAAGAGAAGCTCCTTGTACACGTCGCGCTCAGAGAGAGGCATCCCAGCCGGCACACCATCGACAACCACGCCAAGCGCACTGCCGTGGCTCTCGCCGAAGGTCGTCACGCGAAAGAGAAGCCCAAAGCTACTACCAGCTGACAACACCTAACCCTCTAGGCGCCACTCCCAGACCCTCGTTATAGAGGATGACCCTTGTAGAGCTGCACGGAAACACGCTGATAATATCGCTGTCACTCATTATCTGGTAGTGGGGACGCGTTGAGCGTCACTATAAGCATCCCGAGGCGCCTCTACGAGGAGGCGCGCAAGAAGGGCCTTGATATAGAGTCGAGGATTGTCGAGCTTCTGGCTAGGGAGCTGGGCCTAGACCCCGAGGTGGAGGCGAGCCTGCACCTGGAGCTCGCAGAGAAGTACCTACTAGAGGCTAAGAAGCTCATAGAGGAGGGCGACGCTGTGCAGGCTAGTGAGAAGCTCTACAAAGTTGCCGAGGAATGCATCAAGTCCATGGCCGAGGCTCTCGGGTTAGAGGAGAGTAGGGAAGCGCAGAGAAGGGGCAGATGGACCCTAGGCTTGTTGGATAACGCCGCAGGGAGGCTCGCAGAGATTGTGGATAGGCGCGTCTACGATGACTGGGATCACGCCTATTTCTTGCACGTCGAGGGTTTCCATGAAGCCGGGCTTGGCATCGAGCAGGTAAAGAAGAGGGCGAAGTACGTCGAGGAGCTCCTTGAGATAGCTAAGAGGGTTGTTGGGGGGAAACGGTGAGCCTATGCGACTCTAGTGGCGTGTTAGGTTAACAACAGGAGTGGCACAGCGAGATTCTCTCGCAATAAACTCGTACTAGCTTCTCCCCCGTGTGGTATGGCCTCACGCCCCCTCGTAGACTAGCGTCGTGCTTCGCGCTGTGCACGTAGCGTAGTGTTTGCAAGGATTATTAGGGTATATCGGTTGGCGATAGGTCCGGCTTTCCTCTGGAACGGTGGTGGCACGAGTATGAGGGTCTCGCGGTGGGTGTTGGCGCTTCTGTTCTTCGGGCTTACTAGTCTCCTCGCTGACGTGTGCTATGAGGGGTTTCGGGGTATACTCGGGCCGCTTGCCTTCGAGAAGGGTGGCTCTTGGACAGATCTGGGCCTTGTGCTCGCCGAGGCTGAGCTTATCAACTGGGGTTTGAGGCTCCCAGCCGCCATAATCGCCGATAGGCTCGCCGCGTGGTGGAGCCTGACGATACTCGGGTATGCGCTGACCCCGGTTGGCGTCGCGGTCGCACTAGCAGGTGGACTTGGCGGTGTTGCACTGGGTGTGGCACTAGAGAGGCTTGGCAAGACTCTGCGTGCTCCCGCGCGAGACGCGCTGCTCTCGGGGCTTAGTGGCAGGAGGGGCCTCGTCTACGCCGTCCACGAGGTGATGGACCAGGTTGGGGCTGTTACCGGCCCACTACTAGCCTACTATGCGATCGCGACGGGCAGAGTATGGTTGATACTAGTCCCTGGGATGGCGAGCGTCGCCGCGATACTCGCAGCCAGAGCAGTCTACCCGGGAGCACCGTCGCCTCGCGGACACCCCCAGCTGTCGCTCCACGCTAGGTTCGCACTACTAGGCGCCACGTCGCTCCTACTGCCCCACCCCGTTGTGATCGCAGCAGCTGCCGCCGCTGCAACCGGGGATGCGGGTGCAGCACCACTAGCCTATACCCTCGCGATGCTCGTGGATGCTGTTGTCGCGCTCCCCCTGGGCAAACTCTACGATACGCTAGGCTCGGCTAGCCTCGCAACCGCCCCAATAGCAGGGATAGCCGCGGGCGTGCTACTCGCCACGGGGCACCCGATAGCGGCTAGCGCCGCGGCCGGCATCGCACTCGCAGCCTACGAGACAGTGTACCGGGCGTACGTGGCAGACCATGCACCCGAGAGAGCAGCTGGCTTCGGGGCACTCGCACTCGGCATCGGCGTAGGCCAGGCAACATCGGCAATCATCTACTCGCTGCTAGCATTAATAGCCTATCCGAGCCCAGGCTAGACACGCTCCTCGAGCCGCGAGCGTCACCTCAGCGCGGGGTAGAGGCTTGCAAGCTCCTCGTCGAACGTCGCTATATAGCTAAGGTTGTACACCTTAGCGGCGACTATGCTAGTGGCGTCGGTGAAGCTTATGCGCGGCGTGTGCCTCGCGAAGAGGCTCCAAGCCTCGTTGAACATATCGATGGTAACGGGGATAATGCGGAAAGCCTTCTTCTCGAAGAAGAGGGCGCCAGCCTTCAACGCAGCCTCTCTCCCACCCCTCATAGCCATATACGTGAGCACCTCGTCGATTATATAGTCGGTCACGTGGGGGATCCCGTAGGCGCCACGTAGTATATCCGAGAGTAGGCGCACCGCACGCCGGTGTAGAGAGTCACTCTTGTTCAAAGCCGCTATGATTACACTGCTGTCCACTAGCACGCCTCCCACCATAGACAACCTTATCCACCTCCGCGTGAGACTCGCTCACCCTAAGGTCAACGCTCAGCTCCTCCAACAGCCGCTCCGGGTTCTCCATAGGCCTCCATGCGCCAAGCTCCTCGAGAAACTCGCTCCTCCTGCGCCACGCAAGTCTCAACGCAGCTTCGATGATATCCTGAAACCTCGGCCTCGAGCCCAGCTCGACAGCTACAGCGGCCTGCAGCCTCTCCAGCATCTCCCGAGCCTCACGACTAATCTTAACCGTTGTAACCACGGGGGCCACGAAACCCGCCCGTATACCCGGTATACCCGGAGACACCCGTATAACAATGCCACCCGGGTAGGTGATGTAATCCACCAGACGCGAAGGCAGGGATACGTAATGGCTCGAATAGCTTATCCGAGCCCAGGCTGTCACATCTTACTAGGCGAGATTGTATACTAGTATCATGCCCGTCTTAGTAGGGTGTCCCTATCACCCTGAGAGAGTTAGACAAGGTGACCAGGAACTACCAGGTTACTATACCGGCGGTTGTGAGGTCGAAAGCTGGCATCCGTGAGGGTGACCTCGTAGAGGTGTGGTTCGATGAGGAGGAAGGCGTGATCAAGATTGCTCCTGTGAGACGCAAGAGGTTGACAATCATGCTTGGGAGGAGGGTAACTGTTGAGGAGATCGAGGAGGGTTATACCACCTGCATTGGTTGTCCACGAGTATGTCCTGGTTATGGTCAGGAAGGCTATACCTTACCTTAGCGGCTCGGCCCGGGCGAAGCCAGGCATCCACACTGCGCCGTGAACTAGACGGCGCTCGGCTAGGCCCGAAGGTCCTCACCGCCAGATAACCGGACTCTGGCGTCAACCCCTAAATCGCTCCAAGAGCGGCAGACGGGTGACGATGTACGGCGCTCGCGGTTAACCCGGGGCAGGCAAACGGAGAGGGGTTCGGAGTGACTAGGTACAAGCCGTCAAACCACCATGGTGAGGATGTGGGTGACTGGGCTTGCATGCTACAGACTGAGGACTAGGGGTGTGTACCCGAAGCCTCCTACCTCCTTTATCGCGTGTAGCGCTGTGCCTATTGGTGTGGAGAAACTCGTGGGGGTTAGGCTGGGTCGGGTCTGGGCAGCGTGACGCCCTTCTGTCCCTGGTACTTGCCGTGGTACGGCTTGGCTACTGGCGACGTTGTCTTCACGAATACTAGGTGTAGGAAGCGTTGGCCGGGGTATACTCTCACCGGGAACTCGCTGCCAATCAGCTCGATGACAAGCTGGCCCTTGAACCCTGCGTCGACGACTGTGGGTGGAATATAGAGCCCGAACCTGGCGAAGGTGCTCCTAACGTTGACTAGCCCCACGACGTCATCCGGCAGCTCTATCCACTCCAGCGTATGCGCCAGGACGTGCTCGTGCGGGTAGATGACGAAGCCGTGGTCTGGGTCAACCTCCTCGCACCTGTACCACTCGTCTATGTCGGACGGCGGGTTCTTCGTGTCTAGTATCCTGGTGAGCGTGCGCCTCATCCTGCAGAAGATGTTGCCCAGGCGGAGGTCAACGCCATTCTCCCTTACGATGCTGGGCTCGAAGGGCTCGATGACCAGCCTCTTGAGCTCCACTAGGTGTAGGATATCACGGTCGGATAGTATCACAGTGCTGCACCCTCAGTGTGTATATCTCCTTGTTACCAGGTTTAGGAGTTAGGAGGCTCGCAGTACGCGCGAACCCGGAATACACGGGTTATACTCGGAGCCTGCACGTACATGCCCAGGGTGTACACGTAACCGCCCCAGTGTTACCCTGTACACTCCTTCAGCTTCTCGAGCAGCTTCTCAACCGCAGCCTTGCTCTTCACGCCCGGCTTCTCCTCGACACCGCTACTAACGTCGATTAGCCACGCGTGCCTCGCAACCAGACATACGTTGTCGGAGTTTACCCCACCCGCGACCCCGAGCCTCTTCACGAGCCTCGCCGCCTCCTCGACAGCCTCGACCGGGATGCGGAGGCCGCCATCATACCTCGCTGGGCTGGACTTCGGCGCGTCTATCAGTGTGTATTCTGCTGCCTCCGACACCCTGCTGTAGAACAACGGGTGTAGCGGCGCCCAGCCGCCAACACCATGGAATAGGACTGGCGCTAGCCTCACTCCGATGTCGCCGAGCATCCGGGCTAGGCTTGCTAGCTCTCTAGGCTTCCCGAACCAGTGGTACTGGACGACACGGAACACTCCAAGCTTGCCAGCAAGCTCGACGACCTCATCCGGCTCGAGACCGTAGGCTACCAGCACCGGTGTTGACCTGGAGACCGTGGAGGCCAAGTCAGCAGCCATCTTCGGGTCAAGCACTCGCGGCGATACACGCAGGCCCGTGATGAAACCCAGATAGTCAACCAGGCCATCAAGCATCTCCACATCCTCTACGCGCGTTATACCACATACCTTCACCTTTGCCATGATACCACCCGTTAAGGTGGGTGGGAAACGTAGGCCACGGATGATTAGGTAAGCCGAGGGTAATACGTTTCTATGGCTACCCTGCTCTGGGCCCCAGCATCAACAGCCGAGAGGTGTGTAGGTAGCCGTCGACGGTACCCGCGGGGCCACCCGGGCATCACATTACACATGCTAGTATCGTCCTCGGGGGTGAACAGCGATTCGAGAACGTGCCTGGAGGCTAGGGAGTGCAAGACCCGAAAAACACTGGGCGTGGCCCGAGCGCCTCCATATTGCCATGCAGGCTTACTCAATGAGCGGCTTGAAGTGTGGTGGATAGACTATCCTCGTGTTTATCTGTACAATGTCCTCTACTATGGTGTTGCCTCTCACGGTCTTCCTGCGGCGCTCGCCCTTCTCGCGCGGGTGGAACCCTGGCGGGCCGCTTAGCAGCACCTTCTTCTTCACGCCGCCAGGTATACCCGGGTGCATTGGGAACCCACTGTTGTCGCTCCCACCGCGTATCTCTAGCTCGACGCCAGGCAGGCCGACAATGCTACCGTCGAACTTGTCGCCTATCTTTAGGCCGATTAGCCTCTCTGCGGCTGCACCCTTCAGGTGTATCTGCCAGGCTTTCGCGCGGAAAGCCTCCGCCTCGGCCTCCTCAGCGCCAACCTTCTCGCCGAGAAGCTCGAGGCTTATCAGCACCTGATCCTCGGGTAAGTTATTGTCGAGCTGTGCACGGCACGTTATGTTGATCTTCTTGTCCTCTTGGCGGAAGCGGAGCGTGATTATGCCTAGCTCATTCGCCTTTATCTTCTTCAAGAGGTTCGGGTTGACCTTGCAGATTGGTAGCTTCTCCCTCTCCTTCTCCTCCTGCGTCCACTGGATATCCTCGACTCCCTTGACCTTCACCTTCACCACTGGGTCGTCCGCCTTCGCGTGTGGGTCTCCAATCACCACTCGGAACTCGGGCACGACTCACACCCCACGCCTGGTTCATCCCCGGGGGCTTTGCGCCCCCAGCATCCCCGGCACGAAGCCGGGGCATGTCACCTCCACGCGCATAATCCGCTTATAAATATGTGGGGCGGGGCCCTTGCTATCGCGACACTTCCTCAACCAGTGGTCTCCTCCCATAAACCTCGGCTACCGTTAGGATGGGTACGTCCTGCCTCTGGGCCTCGCTCAGCACCTTCGAGACCCTCTCGCGCCATCTTGGCTCGCGCGGTAGGTGGTGATCCCAGATTATCAGCTGGGGCGCAGCCTCTCTCACGATCCTCAACATGTTGGCTTTCGCCCTTTCGAGGTCGCGACGCGAGAACATGTAGGGTGGGAGGTAGGTCGCAGGCCCGTCCGCTATCAACACGTGTGGTTTCAGGCGCAGAACCTCTTCCGCATAGTCCTCGGCGAGCGGTCCCATAAGGTCGCTCGTGTAGAGCACCCTGTGGCCACGCACCTCGATTAGAACCGGTACGACCCAACCCGTCCTCTCGTATATGTCCCCGTGGAAGTGTGGCCCGAGTAGCTCAACGCGGACCCCACAGTGCTCCCAGGACCCGCTGTCCGCGAAGACTATGCGGTAGTGCCCTGCCTCGATACGCTCCGGGAACCTCCTCCACTCCCTCCACTTCGCGGCTAGGCTCGATAGCCACCTTCTACCCGCCTCCAGCCTACCCTTGCTTGTTGCGCGTACCGCAAGAGGCATCAACTCCTCGAAATCCGGTACGTCGACGTCGCCAGTGGGCTCCTCCAGGATATCCTCTAGTCGGGCCTCGGTACTCTCCAAGAGCTTCGAGTATAGCTCTTCTGCCCTAGCCCTCTGACTCTCATTGATGAAGAGGCTCGGGTCCTTGGCTATCACGAGCCTATCACGGTACGGGTTGGGGCCCGGGTAGTCCGCATCCCAAGGCCTAACGTAGTGATCGTAATGGTAGTGCGTAACGACTACCATCGTGGCTCTCTCCACAAACCGGGCTACTGTGCGGAGAGCCTCCCGACGCAACCTCTTCTTCTCGTCCCTCGTTAGAGGGTAGGATGGGTGCATAGCCGCAGCGCCAGGATCCACCAGGATGCCGCCACAACCCGTCTCCACGAACACCGCGAAGCTCTTAGCGCCGAGGCTATCACCCCAAACGAGAGTAACACCAAGCTCCTCGAGAACCATGCGTGCATCCACAACAATGCCCGGTTAACAACCGAGCCTCGAAGCGCAAAAGGCTATGAACAGTGCCTATGCAACCAACTCTCTTACACTGGCTGACCCGGGAATATGCCAGGTTATCCTTTGCCGTTCTCTCCACATGTCTGGCAGACTCTCTTCCATGATGGTATGGATGTATTCGGGTTGCTGCAGCGAGCCAAACTAGGTTAAAAATGCGTGCCGAGGTGCTCCGGCTACTCTATCAGAGCCGATACTCCGAACACCTCCCTGAGCGCCTGCCCGAAGATGTAGCTCGCTATTGCTGTTCCTAGTAGGAGTCCCGCGTTCTCCGCGAATTCTCGTGTGAAGGGCTTCTCCTGCACGACTGCGCTGTAGTACGCGAGGCTGCCGGTGAGAGCAAGTCCTATGGCGACGCTCGCCAGGAAACCGATTAGCATATCGTGTATGAGGAAGTATGGCAGTGCTAGTAGAATGACCGAGAGTATGTAGCTCAGGCCGGTTATGGCTGCACTAACTGTCGGGCTCTCCTCCTCGCCGTGCTTAGCCTGGAGGTATGCCGCACTCGCCATGGATATGGCTGCCGAGAAGCCCACGACAAGCCCCGCTATACCAGCCATGATTGTACTGGCTGTCACCCCGAGGAACCCCGCGTGCACACCAGTTATCTCGATGATTGCATCGGCGAGGCCGAGGGCCACATACCCCAGGTACTTGACCCTCACATCCTCAAACTCTTGCAGCAGTAGCCTCTCGTGCTCCTCCTCATCCCTGACTATAGCCTCTAGTTTTGGTCTAAGCTCGTCGGGCAGCCTCTCGGCCACGCTCCTATACCTCTCGACCGCCGAGCCCTCACCCCTCTCTAGGAGACGGAGCGTAAAGGCGGGCCCGAGTAGACGGTAGGCTACCGCTACCAGCGAGACCCTAGGCCGGGGCGCCTTGCAGTCACGGCCTAGCAGGCTACGCCAGAAGAGGTAATGCTGGTACTCCTGCTCCGCAAGACGCTCCAGGAGCTTCTTCCTCTTCGGGTCAGGCTCTATACGCGCAAGAGCCTTGTATATCATGTGGTCCATTAGCTCGTTGATACAAAACTCCTCGAACAGCTTCTCTAGGTCCCTGGGCGTCTCCCCAGACACAGTCACCCAACCAAGAGCTAGACTAGCATACCCGGGCTGAACACTCTTTGAGGTTCACTACTGCCGGGAGCCCCTCAGCAAAACCGGGATCACAAGGGGCACAGCAACGCAACCTATAGCCGTAGCCGGGGGGATCCCCGCCTCCCAGACAACATACCTCAACACGCGCTCCTCGCCATACCCCGTGGACGCCTTGCATCCACGCCCATTATCATCGCCGCTGGCCGCTCTTGACTATATTATTATCCTGCCCACCTCTGCTCTCCCACATGGGCGTGTGGGTATGAGACACGGGGATGTAATCGTGGTTGATGAGCGGGGGCGTGTCACGCTCCCCGCTTGGCTGCGCAAGAGGCTCGGGTTGAGGCCCGGCTCCAAGCTCGAGGTTAGGATCGAAGAGGGACGTGTGGTGCTAGTCCCTGTGCGGAGGATTAGGGCACGAGACTTGCTGGGCATAGCTGGACCTGAAGACGTGGATATAGAGGAGGTTGAGAGTGCTCTCGGTGATACTAGTTGAGTGTGCCGAGACGCTTCATAGACTCTAACGTGTTCGTCTATGTGCTTTCGGGTGACTCTAGGTTCGCCCAAAGGGCGCTAGCGATTCTCGAGGACGCGGAGGACGGCGTCTACGAGGCCTACACGTCCACTCTGGTCGTCTCGCAGGTGCTCGCTCACCTCGAGAGGAGGGGGAGAAGAGAAGCCATGGAGAAGTTCCTTGAGTATCTCGGCGACTCTCCGATAACCGTTGTAGAGACGAGGCTCGACGACTTTACCTATGCGTTGCGACTAGCACGCGAGAACAACCTGTCCTTCCAGAAGCTCTGGGACGACCTGGTGATAGCCTCGCAGATGGTGAGACTCGGCATAAGAGAGATCTACTCGAACGATACCGACTTCGACCGCATCCCCGGCATCACGAGACTATTCTAGGGCCTCAACACGGCTCAATAATCAGTGATACGTATAGGTGTTTTAGATAAACACCTATCGCATACGGCATGGTTCTCCGCTAAACTATATCTCCACGTACTCTTGGCAGTGAGGCTGGGTTAAACTTCGTTTCCATACTAGGCTTAGGAGTGGCGTGTTGAGGCGTCGGAGTTTGTCGAACCTGAGGATGTTGACAGGAGGGCTAGAAAGGAGCTGAAAAAGCTCAAGGCTGAGAGGCCGGGAGAGGAGTCTCTAAGCGTGATAATAGTGGCTAAGAGTGCAACGAGAAGAATCAACCCCAAGGCTCACTATGGGAATTTCAGGGAGATTCTCAAGGATGTGTAGACAAGGAGTACATATAGATGATTTTCAATGGGAGTAGTGAATGTATAATTTCACTTCCTCAGGTAATAGGCAGCATGGGTTCGAAGACCATGAGTTGACCTCAGCTAATAACGATACAGACAGAACATGCGTATATATAACTGGTAGAAGCTATGCTAGTGACTGGGACAAATAAATAATGCCTAGTTGGGACATGCATGTCAAAATCGCTAAAATGCTTGGCTTGGATCCCTTAACGGCTAGAGAGGTCAATGTAGATGTTGATGCTGGCCCGTTGCACGATATAGGTAGGCGGCTTCCTAGAGTGAGATTAGGCGGTTGGAGTATACACCGGAGGCTTGTTGAGGAGAAGCAGTTGTCTCACCTTAAGAGTATAGCGTCAAAGATCGAGCGTAATCCGGCGTATCGTGATGCATTTGTGCTCCACCACGTCATAGACGTTCTAGCAGATCTTGAAGTATCAAGCAACCTGCTGTCACAGCAGGGTGTTAGTGTAGACCTCGGGATTATCCGCGAGCGTGTCCGCGCAGAACTCCTGGCTCTGGGCAAGCTTGTTGAGAGTGGCCACGTAGAGAGGATTATTGACCTTGTCTTTGCCCACCTGGATGCTGTTAGGAGCGCGATGAAACCTTGGGTTTCGAATGTTGTGAAGGAGCGTATGGACTATGCACAGCTTGACGATAAAGTCTACATCGAGAGAGTTCTACGGAACTTATCAATGACTTACAACAAATGGATTAATAACCTCGCTAAAGGCTTTGCTCGAGCTATCGCCGAGGTGCTTGGTGCTGAGATACGCTGGAAGAATTTAACGGAGACTGAAGATGCAAGTGAGTTCGAAAGGGGTAAACCGGACTGCAAGTATCTCATCTCCAACCTGTTCTTCAGACTGCATAGGAGGGCCCTCCTAACCTCACTATACTTTGACATGCTCTACATCTGTTTCAAGTTCAACACTGAAATCTTCAACGAGACCGTACTGAGGATCACTAAGAGAAGAGCTGCCGAGATGGGACGTTACGCAATCAGAGCATGCGTAGAAAGCACAAACCCTCGCTGTGCTCTTAGCACTGCACTTGACGTCTTCAACCACTATACTCTAGACGCCTGCAAGAGGTACATAGAGCAAGCACAGACACTGGCAACCCGATACTCGGAAATGCTATATGCAATGCTAACCCATGCAACCCGCCTGCTAAGGGAACACTATGGCTGCGAAGTCTTCTACTAGGCTTTCCTCCTAACACGATACTACCGAGGCTATAACAGAGTGAGTGTTAACTTTGAAGCCAATTTCGTAAAGAGTATCGAAGCAAGGTTTGCACTCTCACATACTCTCCGCCAAACACTATGAGGCACCTAAAGGCTAAGGTGATGTTAACCACCTTAAACAGTCTAGATACTTGTCAAAATCGCGTTCCCCTATGAGAATCTTGACGTCGATACGAGGGGCTAGCTTGGCTAGCATTCGCTTCTCGTAATATGAGTTGAGGAGTCTCTGTATAGCTTGTACCGGGTCTCTTCTGCAGATGCGCCTGTCACCTCCAAGGCCTATGCAGAGCCACGCTTCGTGCATGGGTTCGACTGTCACAACACGGATGTAATCAAGCTCATCTCTTCTAAAGTGCCTCCTTACAAAGTAGTCGGGAGCGTCTGGCTTTCCCTCTGAATCGATAACCACCAGAATTCTCCATGGACTACCGGCAACAATGGCTCTAGCGTGGTTCGCCATGGCGGGATTGCACTTCTTTGCAGGTAGGCGTCGAATACGTGGCTTGTGAGTCCTGATGTTCTCACATAACGATTCGATCTTGAGCTTTCTGCTCTCGCATAGTTCTATCAGCTTGTTTATAAGCGTGCGATGAAATGTTACACCATAAGTGTCCTCGACTAGTATTAGGCGCTTCAAGGTCTTAACCCCCGGTCTCGTGGTATATCACATAGTCGCTAAGGAGTATACCTTCACGTGCGAGAGTCTCACGCAGCTTCTGCGGGTCTGGTAGCCTCGAGGCTGTCGTGCCCTGCGCCTCCCTCTTCACTACAATGACATCCTCCGGGTCGACGAGGTCTACTGGTATCGGAGAGTGCGTCGCGACTATAACCGGTATTTGTAGCGAGTCAAGCTCGTCAACGAGGTACTCTAGCATCTTTGCATGGAGGCTATTTTCTATCTCGTCAATGAGTAGCAGCGTCGGGTTAAGCTCTATAGCGGCAAGTATCGCAAGCAGTTTTACGAGACCATCCGGCATGTTGGGGGGCGGTAGCCTAAGCCCATTCTCGGTGGCTACCAGCGCGACTCTCCCAAACCCCGTTTCCACTTTCACGCTACAACCCGGGAATAGTTCACGTAGCGCATCCGCTATTCTCTCAGGGAGTGCACCCCTTTCCGCAATCAAAGTGAGGAGTACCTCCGCGAGGTTACGCGCCCTCACATCGAGCCTCTTTGCACCAGTGAAGGGTCTCGGCTCGCCTATTGCTGCGATATCAGGGTGTTTGAGCATAACTATGCCACTCAATATCCTAACGATGTGCGAGAATAGCATCATGAGAGATGGGGCCGTATAAGAGTAGCCTATGGGACGTCTGCATGAGCTGCCCTCCTCCGGCACTACAAACACCACACGCTTCTCGCTCCACATTAAACGAAGCTCACAGCGCCACAAGCTCCCCCGCATACTACAATACTGTTGTAATGGCATCCTCCAGGGTATGAGCGGACGTGGAGCCCTCCACTCGATCTCGGTTACAATCCATTCATCCTCCCTCCGGCCTTTTACACCCGCCCTCTCCGCGACATCATGTCTAGTGTATGTTTTAACCCTATCAGTACTAACCTCGAGAACCAGACTATCATCTAACATGATACGATGCTCGACCGGATATAGCGTGTCACCAGCCTCGTCGTACGCGAAAGTCACCATGTACTCGAGCTTGTTGACGCTACAGGCTCCTCCTTCGACCCGGTACACGTCAATGGAGAGGCCAAGGCGAAGTGGCGTGGTAGGGTCACGCTGGTATAACAGGTCGAGAGCCGACCAGTATAGCGGCGCATGTGGGCGGTAAGGTATAGAGTCCGCCTCGTCCACTAGCGCATGCCGTAGAAAGTACAATGCCTCAAGAATGTTGCTTTTACCAGCTGCATTTGCACCCACGAGTATGTTTAGACCAGGATTTAGCGTTAAACTAAGATGTTTTATCGACTTGAACCCTTGTATCGTGAAGCTCCGAATGAACGCATAGTATCTCACGGTTCGAGGCCCACAGGTTAAGACACAAGCCAGCCCCTAATCCAGGCTAGCCTTTACCATCTTAAGCCTCCACCGCTGGAAAATACGCCAACCTATGGCCGCAACTACCTGGCATCTTGGAAGGCCTCGGAGGCTCTAACGCTTCTACGCTCACCCCGACAGAGCTTCTGGGAGAGCTGAGACGAGGCGGGTTGAGGTGCTCGCCCTTTGTAGCTCTGGATAAGAGGGGTGGTCCACACGCACGCACCATAGGCTCGCGGAGCATTTTGAGTAGATAATCCAGGCGAGGATGTGAGAATGCTCTACACGCTCATGGGTTAAGAGTATTGAGGAGGCGCATGTAAGGGTGGAGGACTGCCTCGATGGAGTACTGGCAAGGTTGCTCATAGAGGAGCATGACGTTGAGACCAATGCACCTTGTCATGTGTTGGCCCCGCCGCTAATACTCATCACCCTCTACCCGCTTTAGGCCAAAAGCGGGTACGGCAGGATGAGCGACACGAGGAGCGACTATAGGCTGCTGGTGGCTGAGCACGCCGTTTCGCTCCTCGAGGGTATCGTGAGGGGTAGGAGGATACCGGCTCCCATAGACTGGGAGGAGGCTGCGCGGCTATTGCGCGAGGCTCGGGGGATAGTGAAGAGGATGCGGTTTAGCTTCATGCCCGCGACGATGCTAGCTAGGAGCCCGGATGCCAAGAGCCTACAGGAGATCGCCAAGAGGCTCGTGGATGTGGTGTTGCCGCGCGAGTGGGTGGAGAGGCTGCGTGGAGACCAGCGCGCGAGGATGCCGATAGCTGAGGCGCGGTACGCTATACGCACGCTCTATACGCTCCCGGCTCGCCTCGCGCTAGGCGACGATAACAACCCGCTGTATGCTGTTGACATCGAGTGCGTCCGTATAATCACGGTATCCAAGATAAGGGGTGCGGAGAGGCTCTACGTGACCAAGGCTCAGGGTACCCTCCCGTACACGATAGTCACGAACATCCAGGATGTCAAGCAGGGCGAGGTGAGAGCCGCGGCCGTGCTACCACCACGCGAGTTCATGGGGTATATCAGCGAGGCAATGTACTGTAGTAAGCCGCTGCAAGACTGCCAGGTGGGCAAGAGACCCTCGCCAGACCAGGTAGAGAAGGGAGAAGTGACACGCATCGTGTACGAGATAGCAGCGCAGGTACCCGGCAGCTAGAGGTCACAATCCTACGCACCTAGAACGAAGAATAACGGAGAGACGTTACGCAAGCTGCAAAATGCTCTTGCCCAACTCACGTTATGCTTGATAATACACGCTCACAACAAGGAGCTGCAACACTAGAGTTGTAACGTTAACTTAGCAATGCTAGCATACTCATTCTAATATGCTGACACGCGTCCACTTCTCAGTCTTCTGCGCTCGCCACGTGCACCAACAGTAGCACTAGCAACATGAGCGCCAAGATCCTCTGGGTGTGCACGGCACGCGCTACTAGCTTAGCCCTGCGGCCCCGGAAGTACCTCATCACTATGCCGCTGGCCACCAGCAAGAGTATGAGGGTGACCGCGCCGTACTCTACCGGCCCGGCTTTCTCTGCGAATGTGTAGGCGTGCCAGAGGGCCGGTATGGTTAGCACAATGTTGCCATCCATGTGGAGCTCTAGGGCTAGCCTCTGGATGCCCGGCGGGATATCGACAACGAAACGAGCCCAGCGCACTGCGACAAACCCGAGGTTCAACATGAGGCCTAGGTAGAACGCTATCTTGCCCATGGTCTTTGCGTACTCTTCTCCAAACTCATCCTCCTCCGCCTCCCAAGCCTCACCACCAACATAGTCATGCTCCTCCTCACCATTCTCGCCGTTGGCCTGGACTGGTTTCGCCAGTATAGCAGCAAGGCAAACTAGAAAGAGAATGAGTACTCCAGCAATTTTAAAAGCCTTAACATCTCTCAAGACTCGAACACCGTTGATATAACCTGCAGTATTAATGCTACCCATTTTTATGTAGCCCTCCTTTGACGAGTGCACACGTGCATGTGGCGCAGAAGGCTATACGTGACGCTCACTACAGCTTATGCTAGCTGCACTATGCCCAAAGAGATGCTCGAGCTGCTTTATTTACCCACTGTCCCGTGGGCACACGGGGTTAAGAACATCCTTGAAGCTACCCTGCGACGCCATCGGCGAACTCCTGCTTGACGCTGTGACAAGGTTTGTCCGGAGCACAGGTTGCGACTGCATAGCGTTGAGCGGCGGGATAGACACTAGTTTCGTTGCCCTTGCTGCACACCTTGCATATGCCAAACTGCGTGGAGTCACAGTCTACTATGCGGGTGGGCTGCCACGCGACCTTTACTACGCGAGTTTCGTAGCCCGGCGGCTCGGCATCGAGCAAGAATATGTGATGGTAGACTACAGCTTCATCGCATCTAGGGCAGCTCTTGTACTAGAGTGCACCCGGCGCCGCGACTATATCGAGTTGCGTAACGATGTTGTATTCCTAGCTGCTATAGAGTGGAGCCTTGAAAAGCACTGCAAGTGTCTTCTCACCGGCGACGGCGGTGATGAGCTTCTCGCCGGGTATAGCTTTCTTCGCCTGCTCGACTCGCGCAGCCTTCGCGAAGCTATTCTAAGGCTAGGAGTGCGGGGAAGATACCCATCGCTAGAGCTGGCAGAGTGTATAGGAGCGAGGGTAGAGGCGCCACTACTCAACGACGAGGTTGTTGAGATAGTCACCTCTGCGCCCATAGAGTGTATCCGTGGCTGGCTCCTCGAGGGTAAACACCCGCTACGCGCAATCCTAGAGAAGTACGGACTATGGCCGGTCGCCACACGCACCAAGACACCCGCAGAGTCGGGCGCAGGAACAGACACCCTGAGCCACAGGACGCTAGAAGTGATAACAGGATTACAGCTAGACGACCTACACGGAGCATAACTTGATACAAGATCAGTACATCAAATCCAAAAACATACTCCACCAGACTACAAAAAAAAAAAAAAACTCAGTAACTTTGCGATAGTTTTGCTAGCTCTTTTGCTATTTTGTTAAGTTCCTTTGCTGTTTCACCGACTCTCTTGGCTATCTCTAAGAGTTGCGGCGGCGCTATACTCGTAAAGATATCGGATAACCTTTTATATATTAGTTTGTAGACTTCGTCCGCGTTTGACCTCGTGGCTTTCTCGCCTACCTCGATTACGAAGAATCCGTCTGCCTCAGCCACTTCTTTAGCCGGTCTAGACATGGACTTGACAACAAGTATTCTTAGATGTGGAACCTCTTGGAGGTTGAACACCCTGCCAAACTCTTCATCGACAACAGACCTATCTACATCTCTATTCCAGTTCTTGCATGACACGTAGACCTTGAACCTTGTATCGCTAATGCGCTTCTCAGCCCACACATCAACCTCTATAGCAGCACCTCTCCTGGCAGCCTTCCGGACATTAACCCAGACCTGGAACCCAAGAGCCCTTAGAGCCCGTGCAACAACATGCTCCAAATCTTCACGTGCACGTATAACCCCTGATGTCACATCCGAAATTGATGACGGAGAAAACTCTGCTTCATCGTCAGACCTTTCTTCGCTCATCTTGACGTGTTGCGACCATTCATCTAATGTTGCAAGGGAGAAAAACGCTGGAAACAACATGAATTTGCGGTAGTGATGTCTTCTTGAAGACCACTCATACCCTACACCTATACCCATTGACTGCAAAAGTCTCTCGACATTGAATGCCGAGTCAACTTTGAACAATTCTTTCAATTTGAACTCTCCTACTGCAAGTGCCAAAGGTGCTTCCTCTGTTGCTTCTAGTTTAAGACCGTAGATTCTGTTTGCATATTTTATCAGGAGATTCCTGAGTTCAATTATGGCTCTTCTTGTATTGTCATTAGCATTATTTATAATAGCTTTTAGCTTGTCAAGGTGTAACTTTGCAGCATACACGCACCGGCTGCTAAGTATATTCTCGATAAAAGCTTTGACTTTGTCAGCGACTTTATTTGACTCCCACGGTAGATTACATAGGAAGTTTAAATATGCTTCTAGAATGTCACGTAATTGGTCAATGGCGCTCTTTGCTTGGTTTTCGCTAAAACCAAGACCCTGGATAACTTCTTTTAAATTATACAGGAAAGACGAGGTTTCTTCTTTACTTGGTCTACCTTCTTCATGATAAAGAAATAAAAGCGTAAAGTACGCCGATAGTTTTTCGACATCATCAGCACCTTCAACACAAAGTTTTGCTAGCCTTTCTAAGGTATTCGTATACATTATATATGTCCCCGCCTGAGTATTAAAATCGGTATCTGCTATATTTTGTTTTCTACAGAATCGAGTTGTTAAGTTAATTCTTATCGGCTACCTCATTCTAATTCGATCCGAGCGTGCATATAGCTAAGACAATATATCTCATATAGGAGTGTATAAGTGTATTATAGTTAAGCAGGAAATGTAACATGACACCCAGACACATAATGTCTACACGATCATAGTTTTTAACATTAGATTGCTAATCAAGGTTTTCTAATTATATGGCAACATCAACGTATATAATGTACCACACAATAATCGTGCGCATAACGGTTTTATGGTTGGCCTTTAACAGTGATTATATAATTCTTAACAGCGGAGGTACTGAATCTGCTGTTGCCGAAGCTTAGGCTGACCCGTTGGGGGTATGCTAGTGGCCGTGTGTTGGAGGCGCTTCTAGAAGCTCTTCTAGCATTGAGCTTTCTCGATATGGGCTACACTCGTAACGCTGCTGGCAAGGCATTCCAAGCCTGGAAGGCGTTGACGGCTGCAATACTGGCGTTGGAGAAGGACAGGTTGGAGAAGCTGCTATCCGAGAAGGAGAGGAAGTGGTTGGAGACGAAGGGTGTCCCTTGGGTGCCCACCAGCAGCCTCAAGCCCCTATCGCAGCTATTGGAGGAGAAGGTAGGCTACAAGTACTTCTCATTCTACACGGATAAGGCGCTAGACCTGCACACTTACCAGTACCAGGGGCCGGACCCGGAAAGACTACTATCGAAACATGCCAGCAGGGAGGAGGCTGCCACCGACACGTTACTGCTGCTAAAGGTGCTAATAGAACTCATAGAGGAGAAGGTCAAACCCAGACTCCAACAAAGGAATCTATGGCTACCAGACCATGAAAAGGCGTTACAGCAGCTGAAGCAAAAACTAACACCGGGAAAACAACAAGCCTAGACCTCTTTCAATACAATTGAAAAAGCTGACTGCGCTGGGGAGACTTTCAAGACTAGGCAATACCCCGGCGCTAATTGACAACTTTTCTGCGGTTGGAGAGTATCTCTCCATCGCTACGGTCCTATCTCTCCTGCCTTCCACACAACATTATCCATGCAGTTCCAGAAGTGCAAAGTGCACAATATTCCGAGTGGGTAGCCCAACACGCCAGCTAACCTGAAGAGACAGTCCTGGTATAGCAAGTTTAAAAGTCTGAGTCGAATAAGTGGGCTATCAAGTGCCGCTTCTACCACTTAACCGGGCTCATCGTCCATAAGTGAGACACACCGAGTGACTACACAGTACGCCAAGCTTGTAGGGTGAGATGTCGAGAGGCTTAGGATTGGTGGGCCCGCGGGGATTTGAACCCCGGACCTCCGCCGTGTGAGGGCGGCGTCCTAACCAGGCTAGACGACGGGCCCAGGTGCCGTGATGACTCCTTATCGCCAGGGCTTATAACCTTTTCTCCTTTTAAGTGTTTCGCGAGTGCTAGGAGCTCCTCGGCTGATATCAGGCTAAGCGCACAGCGAACCAGCTCGTCGCTCGGCTTCCTCTTCCCGCGCCGGAGCATGTACGCCGAGCAGCATCAAGAATCTCGCTGCAACTCCACTCGCTAGCCACACGCCGGGTATAACTGCCGATAAGCGTCAATCTCACATTGTTTCACAGCAACGCATCAACCCAACCTCCCTTAGCCCTGACAACACCGACAGGCAGGTACCATCGTGACTACAAACATCTCAACAACCACTACCCACCACCCCCTCAGCCTACAATCGCAGCCTTCTCCCGACGCTTAACCAGGCGCAGCCCTTCATCACGAATCTTGTTGATATCAACGGCACCAGGAGCCTCGAGAGTCTCGAGTAGTAGCCGTAGTGTTGCCTCGTCTAGGCCGCTCTTGTAGAGGTCAAACTGCGTTGTAAACATCTCTATGCATCCGGATTACCCGTCACCATAAAGAGCTTTGCAAGAGGTTTATCACACCGAATAGGAGGCTCCGAGAGGCCGCGAAGAAGCAAGGAGAATCCCTGACAGGCTCGGATGGGAAGGCTTACTGAACTAAAATGATGCGTGAGGTTATTTCACTGGCGACATCTCAATGACTAGTTTTACAGGTGTCGCGTTGGAGTCTTTCCATTGTAGGAATATCGTCACTTCTATCACCGGGCAATATTTTACCGATACCCTGCGCGACTAGCTCGTTATTCTCGTCGTATAGTTTTACTCTAACATCCATGTTCTCGGTGAAGGGTACGCGAGGCTCCCAGACTAGTGTCAATGTCTTCCGATCTTTCGAAAGCCACGCAAGTATGACCATTGAGCTTGACTCTACTATACGGCCTTGCTCGTCTCGCTTCTTGTAGCCCATCTCCAGTATCCATGTCCCGTTTGCGGTTCGGATGCCATAGGTACTCTCGATGATGTATATGGTTTCATTCGGCCATCCTTCTTTCTCTACGCTCCTGTAATGGAGTTCGAAGCTCACATCTGGTATGTGAGTGACTGTGGTTGTAACGGTTTGATGTCTTTACAACTGTTTTCTCCACCACCATCATAGATGTCTCCGTCACTGTTACCGTACGCGTCTCTGTCTTGGTCACTGTCTTTTCGATGGTCTTCGTCTCGGTTACAGTTGTTGGCACCATCAGTGTCTGGTAGAGGGTTGTTGTGCTAGTGAGCGTTGTTGTCGACACTATGCCTGGTATACTGGGTGCAGCCGCCCACAGTATCGCCATGCCAACCACTAGACCGGCGATGAAGAATGCGGCGAGACGCGTGTCCATGGTATAGCCCCATGGGCCCGTGCAATTTCATGGCTATAACCCGAACTGGATGGATGCAGTCAAAAACTGCTAAAAAGAGGTGAAGCTTGTTTTATTGTAAGGTCGCCTTTAACAGCAAGTGTGCTGTTTCAGTTGCTTCTAGTGCATTTCTCTGGTTATGCTGTCTGGTTTCTGTCCGCTCGGGCTGGTGTTGATGCCTTCGTGTTGATAGGCTCCTTGGTATAGGCGTGTGAGGCCTATCACGGGGATGTAGACCAGTTGGGCTATGTGCGCGCCCTGCTCTATGGTGATGCCGTGGGGGTTGTGCACCTCTAGGAGGGTTACGCCTCTGCCCTCGTAGCCCGGGTCCCATACTGCCGTGTGTAGCACGGCGCCCATCCTTAGGAGGGTTGAGCGGGGGTATGCTAGTGCGATGAAACCGGGTGGTATCTTCACGGGCTCCGAGTACCTCACGAGGTAGGCTCCTGGCTCTAGGTGATATCGGCCGTCGCGGGGCTCCAGCCTCTCCAGCTTGGGTAGGCTCCTGGTGTTCCTGGTGAGGGTTGCTGGCCCGGCGTACCGGTAGACCTCGCCGAGTGTGAGTTTCAAGCCGCTCGTGTCGAGGGACTCCTGTGGCACTCCGAGGATCTGTGCTAATAGTGTGGGTGAGAGGGCCACGTGGCTTCCCTTTCGCGGGTTAGGGGCTAAGCCCCCTTTGCGGCGAGCGGCGGGGTATAACCCGGTGAGCGGGCTACGAGCGAGAAGCCTATACTAATACTCCCAGACTTCTTTGTCGATGTTGTTATGCACCCGTTGTTCCCGGGGTTTGAGGAGCTGCTCGAGGCTATGAGGGAGACGGCGTCATACGGTGGCGGCAATATACTCGTGCGTGGGGTTATACGGCCTGGCGGGAACGCCGGGAATACCGCCAGGGTGCTGGCGGCGCTGGGTAGGCGTGTTGTGCTGGGGCTCGTGGGCTCCGAGCAACTGGCTAGCATAGCGCGCGTCATGATGCCGGGTGTTGAGGTTGTTAGGCTCGGGGGGTGGGGCGAGTGCTTCTCGTCCATAGTCGAGGTTGAAGCTAGGGAGAGACTCGTTAACCTCATGTTCTCGGATAAGGGGTGTTTGTCCGCGATAGGCCGCGACGAGAGGATAGTGGAGAGGCTGGAGGCGCTGATACGCGAGAGGGGGTTTAGCGCGGCAGCCGCCGTGAATATAGCCGCGTGGGGCGAGCCTGGCAGCCTCTCACGACTCCTCAATGGGCTTGAGATACTCGTGCTCGATACTAGTGATGTGAGAGGCCGCGACCCAAGGAGGCTCCTAGAGGCACTCGCATCCTACAGGGCCTCGAGGCTAACGATACTCTCCATGAACGAGAATGAGGCTGCATACTTCTCTCTGCACCTGGGCGCGGGGAGCCCCGCCGAGACTGTGGAGAGGCTAGCCGAGTTTCTCGGCTACACAGTGTGCCTGCACACGCCGAGGTTCGCTCTATGCCAGCCGGGCGACATACGCGTTGATAACATGTTCTACGTGGATAACCCTGCTACTAGCACCGGCGCGGGAGACGCGTGGAACGCGGGGCTTCTCGATGCGCTCACACGGGGGCTGGACCTCGAGAGCGCGGTGCTACACGCGCACCGCGTCGCATCCTGCTATGTCGCGAAGGGCGCGCCATGCACTAGGAGCCAGCTTCCAGGCTAACCGTGGCTACCTGCAGGCGGATCGCAGCACCGCACACCATCTATTGTCAATTATCTTTGGCGCAGTTGCTATTCGATTGTGTTTCGCGATTGATTAAAGCAGTGTAAAACCGGTGAGTCTCTTTGCTTATTAGTTTGCGGATTGTTTTTCAGTGGGCGCGTATCATACATCCGCGGTGGGGCGTAAACCTTGGCCAGATTGAAGATTGCTGTTGTTGGCGTCGGCAGGCTTGGCCAGGCTGTAGCCTTCCGCGTGCTCCAGGAGCCTTACGTCAAGGAGCTCATACTTGTCGACATTCGTGAGGATTTCGTGCAGGGTATTGCTGAGGAGTTTAGGCACTACGTCGCTATCGCAAGCATGCACGATGTTGAGGTAGAGGCTGTTAGTGATGCTAGCGAGGTCGCTGGCGCCGACATCGTGATCGTGACTGCCGGTGTACCGAGGAAGCCAGGCATGAGCCGCCGTGACCTAGCCGGGCAGAACGCGAAGATCATGAAGACCATCGCTGAGGCCATGTCCCCTAGGAACCCGAACGCAGTCTTCCTCATCGCAACCAACCCTGTGGACGCCATGACCATGGTGTTCAAGAGGTACGCGAGAGTAGAGAAAGTCTATGGTTTCGGCACGATGCTAGACACCGCCAGGTTCCGCTCGATACTCGCGAGGGAGCTTGGCGTGGAGCCGAGTAGAGTCACCGGCTTCTTCGTAGGCGAGCATGGCGAGTCTGGCTTCGTGGCCTGGAGCACCGTGTACGTTGATGGCATACACGTTGACAAGTGGGTGAAGAGGAAGGGCAAGCTACTCGACAAGCAAGCCGTCGAGCAGAAGGTGCATAGGGTCGCCGCAGAGGTCATCGCGGCTACCGGCGCGACCATGTGGGGCCCCGCGGGCGCCTTCATCAAGGTCATAAGGGGCTTCGCAATACCAGAGGATCACCTGCTAGCCTTTGGCGTGGAGATGAAGTTCCCAGAGGTGGAGGAGCCTGTGATACTAAGCGTCCCGACGATGGTGACGAGGGGCTACGTCAAACCGCTGCTAGAGCTGCTGAACGAGGAGGAGAGGAAGAAGCTCGTCGAGTCAGCAAAGTCAATACTCAACGTCTATAAGCAGGCTCTCACGGCGCTCGAGGAGCAGAAGGAGAGCTAACAGGCTCATAGTACAACGCCAGTACCGCCGCTCCCACGTACCCGAGCAACGCCGCCATTATGAACACTAGCTGGTCGCCGCTCAGCAGGCCCCCGAGCAACACCAAGTCTTTCCACGCCCTGTACAGGTAGGCGCCCACCATGGGCCCTACTATCATACCCGCGTTGAAGAATGCTTGTTGCATGCCGAATACCCTACCTCGTAGATTCTGCGGCACTAGTTCAACCTGTATAGTGCGCATCAGCGGCATTAGTATGTTGAAACTCACCTGCGCGAGTATAAGCGCGGCGAGCAGCTCTAGTATGTTGCTCGAGAAGGCTATGAGTAGCCACGTTGTCCTAGCGGTGAACGCCGCTGCTATTAGCACCGTCTTTTTCCTCGCAGCGTCTAGCCTGTCAATCCTCCCCGCCATAGGGTAGGCCGTCGTCATCCCCACTAGACTTGCAACCGCGAATGTAATGCCTATGTGGATGGGGTTGGCCGTGATCCTATCCATTATGAAGAGCGTCGCCACCGAGACGAAGATACCCATTGTGAAGCCATTGATGAGGCTGTTCGTGTATATGGCTGCTAGGCTCCTCCTAACCCTATCCCCAACCTCCCTAAACACGCTTGTGAAGCTCAGCGCGGCCGATGCCAGGCTGTTACGGGTCTCGCTGCGCTGGATTGTCTCCGGGAGGGTTGTTGCGAGTATCAACCCGGGTATGGTGAAAAGCGCTACTATGGCGAAGGGCGCCCTTAGCAGGGTGATGACATCACCGTGTATCAGCATCCTCGAGGCCATGTAGGCTGCTACGCCCACAAGTGGGCCGGCTACGTGTCCAACCTGCATTGATATCACGTAGAGGGATAGTGCCCTTGCACGATAGAATGGAGGCACGAGGTCAACTAGGAGGGTCTCGGCGACGGGCCATACTAGTGCGGAGGCGACGCCTTGCAAGGCACGTAGCAGTATGAGCTCCTCGACGCTAGCCGTGAAGACATAGAGTATACTAACGAGCACGTAGATGGCCATGCCAGTGACTATGAGCTTCTTGCGGCCAAAGTGGTCGCTTAGCCCGCCGCTCACTAGCGCGAAGAGTGTCCTCGTGAGCATGAAGGCTGAGGTCATGGCTCCAAACTCGAGCGCCACCTCTCTGGTTTCGACGCGAGCGAGTATATCGGGGGGCTCGGTTAGGAGGCCTTTGAGTGCAAGAAGGTAGTATGGTATGATGAGGTTGACTGCCGCGAAGCCAACACTTATCAACAGGGAGATGAGCACAACCGGCAGTATCATGCGTATCCTGAACCCGTTAACCTCCACTATCTTTCGCCGGTCGATAGGCGGCGGCCCATACGGCCCGATTAAAATATCGTGTGGGCCGCTACTCCCACCGCTGTTTCAGAGCCTCGGGTTGGGCTCCTCTGTGAAGAAGTCCTCGCCGGCAACAAGCACCTGCTGTATAATCGCGTAGAGGTCGTCTAGGCCGTAACCGGAGACCGCCGAGACGAACCTCACTGCCGTCTCCATGCTGGCGCCGCTGGGCGCCTGCGACTCTATGAGCCTCGCGAATGCCTCTGCTTGCTCAGGTTCTATGCGGTCCTGGAGTAGCCTCTCGTAGAAGTAGTCAGGCTCGTTAAGCATCCTCTCGATCTCCTCCATCGCATCCCGTGTGAGCAGATCAGCCTTCGAGACTATGTTCACCTGTGGCAGTTTGAGGCGGAAGCGTACCGAGTAGGCTAGTAGCACGGCGGACGCCAGGCTGGACGGTCTTGACGCGAGAACCGCGTCTATGAGGAAGACTGTGACTGTGCGGTACCCTTCGATGAGCTTCGAGAGGACCATTGGGCCGGTATCGCGGAAGGCGAAGAGTTCCATCTGGCCCGGCGTGTCGACTATGACGTAGTTGGCGCGGGTGGCCTCCACCTCCTCCCTAATCTTATCCACGTACTTGATGACGAGGTCGACGGAGGCTATGAGGGCGCCATTGGGGCCCAACTGGTAGTCCTCCATCACCTTCCTCGCGTTCACATAGTCGCGGACGTCGACGTCCGGATTGTAGGGTAGCCACTCGACAGCCGGGTCGAGGTTAAGCCTGGTGACGTCCAGCTCGTTAGCCTCCATCCAGTCTGCCAGCGCTGCTACGAGGTGCGACTTGCCGCTCCCAGCGGGCCCCACTACCACCACGAAGTACACTGGTACCCCCGCGTGTCTCTCGCCGCGCCAGCCCCTTACAAGGCATCGCAGCCCCACCGACCTCTCCGTTTAAGCCTCTCAGCTGTACCTATGCACCCAGACCGGGTGGCAGGCGCTGCAAGCGGCAGTTAGGCTCACTGTGCTGGGAGCGGGTGGGTCGAGCCCCCCGCCTGGCTACGCGGGGCCCGCGATCCTAGTCGATAGCGGCGACGCTAGGCTACTACTGGACTGTGGCGAGGGTTGCCTTGAGAGGCTCCGCGCCCTGGGCTACACTCCCTGCGAGATAGACGCGGTGTACATTACACACGCGCATGTGGACCACTGGTCTGGTCTCTTCCCTCTCGCTGTGGGGAGGATCGAGGAGGGGTGCCGCCACCTAAAGATATACATGCATGGCGAGGTGGCCGAGGAGCTTAAGACTCTACTAGCGAACCTCATGCCGTCCAAGATAAGCGTCGAGGTGAAACCCGTCACGGATGGGTTCCGGGTGGAGAGCCTGGATGCTAGGCTTGTCCCGGCCTCGCACTCGAAGCCCACCTACGCAATCGGAGTGTACCATGATGGTAGTCTTAAGCTCCTCTACACCGGAGACACTAGGCTCGAGGATAATGTGGTTGATGCGCTGAGGAGGCTCGGCAAGCCTGAGGTGCTGGTGGTGGAGGCTACCCTGCCTTCCGGTAGAGAGGATGCCGCGAGAGAATCGGGCCACCTGACTGTAAGCCAGGCTCTCGAGCTGGGCGCGTTGCTAGACGCAGGGCTGTTGATACCGGTGCATCTCACGCCGTTGAGCTTGAGGCAGCTTCGGGCTTACAGGAGGATGCCACGTGGCGTCATAGTCCCGGTTGACGGGTTTACCATCACTGTGTAATGCTTGTTTAAGGCTGGGGTCTTGTTGTAACAGAAAACGGAGGCCCGTAGCCTTGAGGTTCGCGGTTAGCCCTCGCGAGCTTAGCAAGATACTACGCAGGATGGGCGTCAGCGTAGAGGCTAACGAGGTTAAGGCTTCGAGGGTTGTGATAGAGACGGAGGACGGTAAACGCATGGTCATGGAGCCGGAGCACGTGATGATACTGAAGATACAGGGGCAGTACTACATGGTTGAGATAATCGCGCCTAGCATCGAGGAGGAGAAGATAGAGGAGGTGGGTGAAGCTGAGAAGCCGAGCCTAGAGATACGCGAGGAGGATGTGAGGCTTGTGGCTGAACAGGCGGGCGTCTCGCTCGAGGAGGCAAGAAAAGCCCTGGAGGAGACCGGTGGCGACATCGCCGCCGCTATACTCAAGCTCATGGAGAGGAAGGGCTGAGGCTAGCCTCGCCCTTCACGCTCAGCGTTGCCGCGTCCACCACACTCACCTTACCCTCGCTTATCACGTATAGCTTGTCCAGGCTCCCCACGGCTCGGAGCCCCACGAGCAACTTGTAGGCTTCTATGTGGCCCTCGTTATCTATCCTGGCTAGTAGCACCTTCTCGCCCTTAGGCCCCTCGGGGGTGTATACGGGGTAGCCGATTGCACCCCTGGCTATGGCCAGGTACCGGTATGCCTCTGGCCTACTGAGCACACTAGACCATGTCTTGTGCAGTACTAGCTCGTCCACTAGCGCTAAGCTAGCGTTACTCTCGATGCGGTATACGCGTAGGCGTAGGCTACCCTCATCGGTGTACCCTAGGCCTAGTACAAGCCCGTCCCATAGAGGCTGGAGTATCTGGTCGTAGCCCGGGCCCTTCCTCCAACCGAGCAGCCTAGGCTCATCCGGGTTAGTCACGTTTATCACGAAGAGTGGGTCCTTGTTTCTATAAGTCACCACGTAGATGTACCCATCGATCAACCTGATCGCGTGGACGCGCTCACGGAACCTGGGCACCTCTAGACTAGCCTTCGTCTCGAGTGTCTCACCGTCAAGCATGTATAGTGTGAAGCCGCCGTCCTTCCTCTCCAGGACTAGTAGGAGCCTATCACCTAGCAGCGCAGCCGCCAGCCAATTGGTTGGCAGGAGGCCGTCGAGCTCGGCACCATTCACGGCATAGAGCGTCCCGTTGTACACTAGCCTCACTACCACGGTCTTCACGCTGCCCTTCGGCCCCCACCCCGAGAACGCCAGGTACGCGTCCCGCCCGCTCGCATTGACTAGTAGGAGAGGTGCTCTCCACGAGGAGGTCACGTTGAACCTTAGGATGCTCGCCTCGCAAGACGTTGCGTTGATCACCGCCACTTCTATGCTGGGTTGGTATGCTGCCACGGCTCGTGTAACCTGAGGGCCGCCAACCAGCATCACTGTGTATAATGGCGACGTTGTCTCGACCCATATGAGTCCGTGGGCGCTTCTAGCATCCACTAGGCGCCCTGGTATCAGCGTCTTGCATACAACGTCACCATCGTTATTGTATACTATGATGCCGGTCCACGAGCGACCAACACCTATACCCTCGTACCTCACGTCCAGGAGGGCTGCTATCCCATCCCAAGTGTAGAGAATGCCACGCAGCTCTATAGACGCTGGTAGGGTGATGTTGCTGATGCTCGCCTCGGGTAGTGTTATCGAGATGCTCGCCTTGCCCCAGGATGCCCTGGCTATGCCCAACGGGTCTAGTGGCTCGAGGGGCTCGAGGCTGGTAGTATTAACCCGGTATACGAGCCCATCCCGCGCAACGTAGAGTATATCGTGTATCAGCTTGACAGTGTCTATCTCGTCGACGCCGCGAATAGCGACTAGCGTCCCGGTCTCGCCACCAGGCGCACCATACCCGCCAACAACACCCGCTCTCAGCGGGACAGCCTCAACAGCCGTCACGACAGTTGTTAACACGGGTGAGCCTCTAACACCAGGCTGCGTTATACTCTCGAGCAGTTTCGCAACCTCGGGCGCCACGACACCAGACTCTATACGCGCTGATGGGGCCATGCTCCACTGCGTGGGCGTCACAGGCTCGGCAGTGACAGTGACCGTCACAACCCTAGTCTCGATGGGTGTGATGGGCGCGCCACCTGGGATGCTCACCGCCGCGAGATACACTATGGCCGCCGCGGCGACAAGCGCAATTACGGCTGGGAGTACCAGCCTCTTCTCCATCACGCTCAGCACCCACTGGGCGTCTCAGCCATACACCCCCTATTGGCTCGAGGGCATCGCGACGGTAGCTCGAGACCCTCGAATGGGTATGCGAGGGTCTCGAGATGTAATAGCGGGCGTGGCGGGTAATCAATACCGGGCGTCTCTACCTTGACTGGACAGAAACAGGAGCATAGCGAGGATCCCATAGCGGCTTTGGGCGGCACCGCGCTCCGGGTGTACCTCTACCTGCTCTCGCATGGAGGCCCGGTGACTCCGAGAGAGCTGCAGAGGGCGATGGGCTTTCGCAGCGTCTCGACGGCCTATCACCACCTTGAGCGGCTGGCGGGCATGGGTCTCGTCGAGAAGAGGGGCGACGGCTACGTTGCTCGTAAGCCTAGTGGCCTCCTAGGCCTCTACATGAGGCTTTATGGCAGGCTTGTACCTAGGATGCTCATCGCCGCGAGCATATCAAGTGGAGTGGCTCTAGGCTACACATTGTCGTACAGGGATCCGCTCGCGGCTATACTATTGTGGCTCGTCTCCGCCCTCTTCTGGCGCGAGGTTATCACTCTGAAGGCTATCCTCATGCGCCTCTGTGCATAGATGGGCCCCTAGCGGCGTCGCTGTAGAATCGCCGACTCGCGTGTCTAACTTTGCGTCTTCAATGCTGCTTCGAGCAGCCCGGTGAAGAGCGGTGATGGCCTCATTGGTCTGCTCTTGAACTCTGGGTGTGGCTGGGAGCCAACGAAGAAGGGGTGGTCGCGCAGCTCGATGAACTCGACTGAGCCGGTGTCGAGGCTGTAACCGGATACCTCCATGCCCGCCGAGACCAGCTTCTCGATGTACTTCGGGTTCACCTCGTAGCGGTGCCGGTGCCTCTCGTAGACGATGTCGCGGTTGTAGAGCTTGTAGACGAGGGTGTTTGGCACTAGCCGTATCGGGTGTGCTCCGAGCCTCATTGTGCCTCCTAGTCTCTCGATGCCCCTCTGGTTGGGGAGGAGGTCTATCACCGGGTGCGGGGTGTTCGGGTCGAGCTCGGTGCTATTCGCGCCCTCTAGGCCGGCGAGGTTCCTCGCTATCTCGATGACGGCCAGCTGCATGCCGAAGCATATGCCGAGGAGGGGCTTGCCTGCCTCGCGCGCCTCACGGATGACCATTATCTTGCCCTCGGCGCCCCTCCTGCCAAAGCCAGGGAGAACGACAACGGCGTCATTCTCCTCGATGACTTTGCGGGGGTCGATCTTCCCTTGCTCCACGAGGGTCGACTCGTACCAGTTGAGCACGGGCTTGACTCTCAACGCCGCGCCGGCGTGCCGGAGCGCCTCGACTATGCTGATGTAGGAGTCGCGCAGCTTGGTATACTTGCCGACCATCGCTATCCTCACGGGCTTCTGCGACTCCTTCAGCCTCTTGACGAAGTCTCGCCACGCGTCGAGATCCGGCTTGTGGTCCTCGAGGCCGAGTCTACGTGCTAGGTAGGAGCCGAGCCCCTGCTCCTCGAGTATAAGGGGCACCTCGTATATCGTCTCGACGTCGTAGTTTGAGAACACCGCCTCGAGCGGCACGTTGCTGTAGAGCGCTATCTTGCGCTTCGCCTCTGGCTCGAGGGGTCTCTCGCTACGAGCCACGATTATATCCGGTTGTATGCCGATGCGGCGCAACTCCTGCACACTATGCTGCAATGGCTTCGTCTTCTGCTCGCCAGTCGTCCTGAGCACCGGCACTAACGCCACATGGACGAACACTGTGTTCTCGTAGCCCTCCTCTATCCTCATCTGGCGGATAGCCTCTAGGAACGGGAGCCCCTCGATATCGCCGACAGTACCACCTATCTCCACGAGTACTACGTCTGCGCCAGTCTCTCTCGCTACCTCGCGTATCCTGGACTTGATCTCGTCGGTTATGTGGGGTATGACCTGCACCGTCTGGCCAAGGTACTCCCCGCGCCTCTCCTTCTCTATCACCGAGAGGTATACCTGGCCGGTGGTGATGTTGTTCTTCCGGCTCAGATTTACGTCCAGGAAGCGCTCGTAGTGCCCGATGTCAAGGTCGGTCTCCCCGCCATCCTCCGTTACGAATACCTCCCCGTGAGCATAGGGGTTCATCGTGCCAGCGTCGACGTTGATGTAGGGGTCTATCTTGATCGCCGTCACGTTGTAGCCACGCGACTTGAGCAGGAGGCCTATGGAGGCTGTCGTGATACCCTTACCTACGCTGCTAAGCACGCCACCAGTCACAAACACGTACTTGACCACAGATGCGCCCGCCGCAACGTCCCCGTAGCAACCCTATAAACCTAACCATGGCGCGCTTCAAGTTGCTTAGAGAGTATGGTCTGCTCGTCTAGCGGTTCTCCTCTTCTCGGCTGCAAGCCTCTCTGCAACCACGAGTATATCCTCGGGCGTAAGTACCTCGTCTAGGCCCGCATAGCCCTCCTCAATCCCCCCGAGCGCAACGACACCGACACGGGGCACGCCTAGGCCACGCATCCACTCTGCTATCCCGCTAGCCTCGTGTCGTTTCACTTGCCCCATTTTCACCTCGTAGCCCCACGCCACTCTACCCCGCCTGTCCAAGAGGACCACGTCTACATCACGACCGTCGGGTTGTATCGAGTAGGCGCGTCGCAAGCCATGATACTCCGCGAGAAGCTCGCCCAGCGTGAACTGTAGCTCAACGCCGTAGACGGCCCTGAGGGTGTCGAGGGGCGGGGTCGTCCCAGCCTCTTCGACCATATCGGCTATCCTGTAGAGGAGGCTCGTGAGAGGCGACCTGTGCCTGTAGTAGACGCGGGCCCCCCGGGTTCTCCACAATGCTATCCTCTCGACGAGCCCCATCTCCTCGAGCACGTGTAGTATGCCGGTCGCGACGCTGGCAGATGGGCTCGAGGTTAGCCCCGCCGCGTACAGCCTAGCGGCGATGTCGGACGCCTTCCAGTAGCCCTTGGCGAGCAGCGTTAGCACGGCGTCATATGTTCGTGTGAGCTGCCTCTCCTCCTCCTCGAAAACCTCGCCCACGAGGCCACGCACGATAGGCACGAGCATCTCAGCCTTCTCGGCTAGAGCGGCCCAAGGATTGCCGCGGGGCGCCACGTGCCCGAGTATCCAAGGGTCTCGGACAACAACAGCCCAGAGCACTGCGTTGCGCGGATCCAGCCCGGCTTTGCCCAGCGAGACGATAACATCATAGACGCTCGCAAGGTCCACTCGGAAAGCCTCAAACACGCCGAGCAGCGGCGACCTGCGGTCGAAGATCCTCGAGACTATGCCCATGCTAGAGCCGCAGGCCACAA
Organism: Pyrolobus fumarii 1A; assembly: GCF_000223395.1. GTDB lineage: Archaea > Thermoproteota > Thermoprotei_A > Sulfolobales > Pyrodictiaceae > Pyrolobus > Pyrolobus fumarii. Next base: position 591,023 of record NC_015931.1, read on the forward strand.
GTACACCCTCGGCCTCACCACGCAGAATGGAGAACACGTCCCAGTAGCGCTGCGGAAGCCTCTGAAACTCGTCGATAACGGCTATACCGCTCCTTCGCACAACACTCGTAACCATCTCCAGACACTCATCTAGCCCAGCGAGCCTAACGCCACCCGCATCCTCCACGATACACTCGCCGCTACGAGTGACGGTGGCGTACACGCTCCACGAGACGCACCTCCTCAGGAGCCACGTCTTGCCAGTCTTCCTCCTGCCATACACTAGGAGCCACACGCCCTCACCAACAAGCCTCTCCAGCGCGACACACTCCCAGCGATCGATAACCACCCGCGCCACAAGCCAAACCCACGGTGATATAATAGCGGTGATATAACCACGGTTATATAGCGACCGTTATGCGATAACCACATGTGCCTCTTCCCCGCACTACAGCAAAGGAGACAACCATGGAAACGAGATGTCTCGAGAAGGGCTTCGTAGTCTGGTTCACGGGTCTACCCGGCTCCGGGAAGACCACAATAGCCTCGAGGCTCGCAGAGAGGCTAAGGAGCCTCGGCTACCGCGTGGAGCTCCTCGACGGCGACTGGGCCCGGAGGACTATCAGCGAGGGCGCGGGCTTCACCAGGGAGGAGAGGCTACGCCACCTCAAGCGCGTCGCGTGGGTGGCTAGGCTCCTCGCAAGGAACGGCGTGATAGTCTTGTGTAGCTTCGTGTCGCCCTACGAGGAGGCAAGGAGGCTCGTAAGGAGCATAGTTGAGGAGGAGGGCATCCCGTTCATACTAGTGTGGGTCAAGGCGAGCCCCGAGACGGCTGCCAAGAGGAAGCCCGAGCTCTGGGAGAAGGCCAAGAAGGGCGAGATCAAGCACTTCACGGGCGTCTCCGACCCGTACGAGCCGCCCAGCAACCCAGACCTCGTCATAGACACTGAGAGGGTCGGCGTAGAGGAGGGTGTAGAGGCTGTCTTTAAACTGTTGGAGGGTAGGGGGCTAGTCGCTAAGGCTTGAGGTGCTCGGGGTCTCTCGGGACGAACCTCGCCTCCCTGATGTTGCCGAGGCCTAGCAGTTGCATCACGACCCTCTCTAGTCCTATGCCTGCTCCTCCGTGGGGCGGCGCGCCGTGCCGGAACATCTCTAGGTACCAGTCGAAGGCTGCTGGGTTCAGCCCCTTCTCCCTAAGCTGCTCCTCGAGTATCCTCGGGCAGTGCTCGCGCTGGCCGCCCGTTGCCACCTCGAGGCCCTTGAATAGCAGGTCGAAGCTGTAGGTTCTCTTTGGGTTCGTGAAGCGTGGCTCCTCTGGGCAGCTCCATGGCTCTTCGCGCGCCTTCATCGTGTAGAAGGGTCGCACGCTCCACGGGTACATCGTGACGAAGACTAGTGGCGCGCCGTACTCCTTCTCGTATATCTCGCCTAGCTTCTTCTCGCCCTCGGTGCCGAGGTCCTCGTCCTCCTCTATCTCGAGGCCGGCCTCGCGTAGGAGGCGGTACGCCTCGTCGATGGGCACGCGTGGGTACTCGCGTGGCGGCTTCAGCTCGAGCGCCTGCGGGTAGTACTCCTCGAGGAGTGGTTTTGTGCGCGGGTCGCTCTGTATAGCCTCTATCATCGCGGTGACCGCGCCCTCAACCACCTTCATCACGTCCTCATAGCTCTTGATGAATCCCATCTCGAAGTCTACGCTGGTGAACTCTGTGAGGTGGCGCACCGTGTGGTGCTTCTCGGCTCTGAAGGCTGGGCCTATCTCGTAGACCCTCTCGAGGCCGGAGATGACGCCCATCTGCTTGTAGAGCTGTGGCGACTGTGCGAGGAACGCCTCCTTCTCGAAGTAGATTATGGGGAATACCTCGGCGCCGCCCTCGGTGGCAGAGGCTACTATCTTGGGCGTGAATATCTCGATGAAGCCCTGCTCGGCGAAGAACTTGGATGCTGCCTCGGCGGCGACAGCCGCGGCTATAATCGGCGTCGCGTGGCGAGGCTCACGCAGATCAATCCACCTGTACCTCAGCCGGATGGCTAGCGAGGCTGTCTTCCCGCCCGGCTCGATGGGGAGGGGCTCCGCCTCGTTGAGGACTAGTATCTCCTCTGCCTGCAGCTCCTTGCCTCCAAGCGCGGCCTTCGACTCCACCAGGACGCCCTTGACGGCTATGACGCTCTCCCTGGATAGCTCCCGGGCCGTCTCCCAGGCCTCCCTCGCCACGTTCTTCTTCGCGACGACCTGCATCCTGCCGGAGCGGTCACGCACAACCACGAACACGACGCCGCCGTGCCGGCGGACCGCCTCAACCCACCCGGCGATCACGTACTTCTCGCCGACGCGCCCCTCGCGTAGAACATCGGCGATGTACCGCCTAGCCTCTAGCAGCAAACCCGGCACCCAACGCTGCAGCACGACACGCCGGCGAGTTAAACCCGCCCCGGAGCGCCCCCGCAAGCAGGGCCCTCGGCACCCTGCAGTGCTCCGGGTGGGGCGCGCCGCACTGGTATTAACGCCGCTCGTTGAGCGGTTATCGCGGGTATCTCGTCGTGTCGAGTAGGGAGAGGGACATCCGTTACATCTACGATAGGGTGCTTCGCGACGCCCGGCGGATTCTCGGCGCGTGGCCCGCCGAGCAGAAGCCAATCTCGAGGCTGTTGAGGGAGGAGAAGCCGCTGATCCGGCTAGTGGGCGGGGGCACACATCTCCTGGACCGCGGCGAGCTAGAGGACATGGCCTCGAGGATACCCTGGTTCATGCACGAGCTGGTTAGGCTCCCGATAGTAATCGTGTATAGGAGGATCGCCGGGAGCGGCGTGTACCGCGTGGAGGGCGACGTGTGGGCGGCTAGGGCTGTCTCGGTGCTACTGGGCGGCGGCTACTGGGAGGAAAAGTGGGAGCTAAGCTACGAGGAGGTCTCCGAGCTGATAAAGAGGTACAAGACGCTCTTCTTCGTCACGATTCGCGTCGAGATACAGGGGCTACTCGAGCACGAGGAGCTCTAACAACAGGCTGGCGTTCCCCCAACATGCCCCGCGGGCCCACCGCCCGGCGTACACGAGGCCGTGGGCGCCCGCACCCGTGTCCTTTAGGCAGGGCACCTCGGCATACCCTTGTGGGTGGATGGGTTGAGAGCCACCAGGAGGTGGCCTTGGGAGGAGAAACCCGCGCTCCAGGTCGCACTCGACATGACTAGTCTCGAGGATGCGCTCCGCGTCGCTAGAGCCGCCTGGGCTAACGGCGCCGAGGTGCTCGAGGCGGGGACGCCTCTCATAAAGGCCGTTGGCATGGAGGCTGTCCGTGCTCTGCGCCGCAACTTCCCCGAAGCCGTTATCGTCGCGGACACCAAGATCATGGACGCTGGCCGCATAGAGGCTGGTGTAGCTCTCGACGCGGGCGCCGATATCGTCACTGTGCTTGGCGTCGCGAGCGACGAGACGATAAGGGAGGTTGTGGAGGCCGCCCACGAGCACGGCGCGCTAGCAGCGGTCGACATGATTAACCATCCGGATCCCGTGGCGCGCGCCGAGCAGGTAGCCAAGCTAGGCGCCGACATAGTAATCCTCCACGTGGCGGTAGACGTGCAGAAGGCCAGGGGCGTGACAGCCGCAGAAGCCGCACCACTCGTACCACGCGTGAAGAGTGTCTTCAACGGCTGGGTGGCCGTCGCGGGAGGGCTTAACAGGGAGACCGCCCCCATCGTCGCGAAAGCCGGCGCCAACATAGTGATAGTAGGCTCCGCGATAACCAAGGCCAGCGACCCAGGCAGAGCAACCAAGGAGATAGTAGAGGCGCTCAGAAGCCTCTAGCCGCACAAACCCCGCCACACAACGCCCCACCCGCAGCACGGAGCAGCCCACCACTAGCCTAACACGCCCAAATCCATCAAACTATACAATGCCGCGTTTTGCCACATTCCGAGATCATTGTCATTAGAAGTGGCTTGCGACTATCAACTTGCTATGCAGCCATGTGATAGGGCGACAAGCTTACCCTCCACACCTAGCTAGAGACGAGACGGGCGGATGACGACCGCGCTCTGCGCCGAACAGAAACGCGAGACTCAATGTGGATTCGAGAACCCGGGACCGACGCCCATAACCCCCCGCGCCTCTCCAAGTTCTCCATGGGCCCGGGGAGCCCACCGCCCAGACACCGGGGCTGGACCCCGGCTGGGTGAGGGGCGGGCTCCCAAACCACCCCACAACTCGCACCCACGATCCACTAGCGACGCCGGCAACGATACTATGGATAGACGTGTTCAATACCCGAAGAGTCTACAAGGAGTTCTTCGAGCAAGGATTACCGGCCAGGCCTTGGGGCGCACAGGCGTCCTAGTTTACTCTGTCTTTCTGTCGTCATGTGTTGGTAGGCTTGCTAGTTGTTGTGTTGTTTACGAGTTTGCACTCTTCTTCGAGGTTTGTCCTGTCCTCCTCTATTAGCCTCCAGAGGTTATCCCGGGCTAGCCTCTTGGCTAGGCGGAGTGTGGGGTGGAGCCACCCGAGCCTCTCGATGATCTCGTTGTCTTCGAGTAGCTCTCTGGGTGTGGTGCAGTGGGTGACGCCGTTGCGTAGTATGCACGTCTTGTTGGAGAGCCAGGCTGCTGCCTCCACGTTGTGCGTCGCTAGTATCACGGTTTTGCCTTTCTTGGCGTAGAGCCGGACTATGCATGCTACGCGGCGTGCGGCGTCTGGGTCGAGGAAGGTGAGTGGCTCGTCGAGGAGGAGTATGTCGGGCTCGTAGACGAGTATCGAGGCGAGTGCTACGAGCCTCTTCTGCCCCATGCTGAGCCTGTAGGGTGGCCTCTCGAGGATAGCCTCTATCCCGAGGAGCCTCGCGACCGCCGCGACCCTCTCGCGTATCGTGTCCTCGTTCTCGCCGAGGGTGCGTAGAGAGTAGGCTATCTCGTCGTAGACCGTCGGGTTGAAGAGCTGGTCGTCGGGGTTCTGGAAGAGTAGCCCTATCCTCCGCCTCGCCCCCGGCAACTGCGAGTATAGGTCCGTACCGTCGAGCAGGACCTCGCCCTTCTCTGGCCGGAGGAGCCCCGCCAGGACCAGGAGGAGGGTGGTTTTGCCCGAGCCGGTCGGCCCCAGGAGGCTGACCACCTCGCCCCGCTCGGCTGCCAGGCTGGCACCCCGCAGCACGGGGTTGCCGTCGACGTAGGATACCCAGACGCGTCTCGCCTCAATAACCCAAGGCATACCCTGCCACACTCGCCGCGATGACGAGCAGCGAGGCCGCGTATATCAGCCAGGGGTGGCCGCCACCCGTGCGGGCCCCACACCCGCTCCTCTCCCCCCACGCGCCGTTGCCGCTGGCGAGCGTTCTGGCTTCAATCGCCAGCGCAAGCCTATGAGCCGAGTCCATGGCGCGGATGAGTAGCTCGCCCAGCGCCGTGGCCTGGAGCCTCCACCACTCGCGGTAGCCGGGAGACCCGAGGTGCCTCGCACGCCTAGCCGCCAGGAGGGCTAGCATCTGCCCCGCGAACCGCGGCACCAGGAAGGATAGGAGGGCTAGGCTCTCGGTTAGCTGGCGAGGAACACCCAGCCTCCCGAGCCCCTCCACTAGGCTCATCCACCCGACGCTCCACACAAGCAACGCCATGAAGACGGCCGGCGCCACGACCCGGAAGACCAGCAGGGAGGCGTCGCCAACCCGGTTTGACAGTAGGAGCGGGGCAGCGGCGACGGCGGACACGGCGAGGGGGTAGACGAGCGCATGGAGGAGCCTCTTGTCCGGCTTTCCCGCTTTGCACGCGGCGGCCAGGAGGAGTAGGAGCGAGAATGGGAACAAGACTATCGTAACCATGGAGGATGTGAAGGCGAGCGCGGAGGCGGCTGCAAGACCCAGGATGGTGTGGAAAACGGGGTTGGCGCATGTGCGTCTCCAGGCTGTTAGCCTCGCCGCTGCGTCCCTAGCCTCCGCGGCGAGCCTCTCTAGCACACCGTCCATGGCGTCACTCACCGCTGGCTGTGCGCATCAACAGGGCGCCCACCAGGAGTATCACGGCTACGCCTATGAGCCCGGCTACTATGTAGCCTATAGTGTCTGGTAGCCCTGGCACCGTGTAGTCGGTGAATGGTGTCCACTCGGGCACCTCAGCCTCCTCAAGCCCGATCATCTCCGCTGCGACGTCGAGAGGCTCCTTGTACCCCACTAGCTTGGCGCCAATGACGCCGAACAGTGGGCTCACCAGCAGCAACACCATTACCACTAGCATCGCCGTCTTGTGCCTCGAGACTAGGCTACGAACACGAGCCAGGAGCCCCGCCACACCGCCTCACCCCCTAGCCGCGACCGCCTCAACCATCCTGGCCTTGGATACCACGAGGTGAGGTGCCCTAGAGTACACGTAGTCCACCACGAGCGCGGTTATCACACCCTCGATGACGCCTAAGACCGCATGCCAAAAGCCCATCACCGGGACTGTCACCGCGACGCCGTAGGGGAACTGGGGCGAGAGCCCAATCTCCAAGCCGCAAGCCACGCCAGCGAGTGTTATCCCAAGCCACCCGCCGAGGAAGGCGCCGAGAAGCCTGCCGGTTCTCGAGCCGCCGAGAGCCCCGTACACAAGCCTATACACGTAGTAGCCCACCAGGACGTCGATTATGGCCATGTTGAGTATGTTGGCGCCGAGCGCCGTGATGCCACCATCGTGGAACACTAGACACTGTACTATCAACACTAGGCTCATCGCTAGGAATCCGAGCCAGGGGCCGAGGAGTATCCCTGCAAGCGCGCCGCCGACAAAGTGTAGCGAAGTGCCGCCGGGAATCGGCCAGTTTAGCATCTGGGCCACGAAGATAGCGGCAGCTAGCACCGTCACGGCCGCTGCGGTGGCAGGGCCCCACACGCTACGCGCCTTGCGCAGAGCGATAACGCCGAACGCCAGCGTCGCTGCATAGGTGGCGACTACCCATGGAAGCGAGAGGAAACCATCGGGGATGTGCATCCTCTAACCTACCGGCTAGCTTGCACACCCATAAGCCACGTGAATAGGGTACTGGAGGAACCCGCCACATTCACAAATCAGAAACATAGGCCGAGACCATATCCCCATGCAGACTATCCTCGCGTCACTAGAGCAAGAGGAGAACCACAACACCATCTGGCAACATCAACGGTAATACAGCGGACGTGCAGAGCCGCATGGAGGAGACACTCCAGCTGTAACGCCTTCCACCTCTAACGCATCGCTCCGCATGGCAGCACATCTACTCGGGCCGTGCGATACACTCGCGAGGCGAGACGCGAGTCGCCTTGCCCTGTGCCCGGCGGTGTGGTTAGCTGTTTTGTCTTCGCCGGTTTGTGTGCAACTCTCGGGGTTCGCGTCGTGCCCGGCGTGAGGGTCTGTGCTCGTATATTCATCGAGTGTGGTGGCATACGTGTTGCCGGTAGGGGTCTCGTCGAGGCTCTCGAGGCTATCGAGAGGGAGGGTAGTATCCGTGGAGCTGCAAGGGCACTGGGGATTAACTATAGGAGGTTGTTGTCCCGTATCCACCGTGCTGAGCGCGTGCTTGGCGTCAAGCTCATCGATGTCACGGGGAGCGGGTCACGGCTGACCGAGGAGGCTAGGAGGCTTATCCGCGCGTTTCGCGAGCTAGAGGCCCTCGTTGGCGGCAAGTGTGTTGAGGCTGGCTTCGAGTGTAACGATTGAATAGGCTCTACTCTCCCTCGGAGGCTACTGGGCCGCTCTCTTTGCATTAGGGGCGCGCCTCTCTTATACCGTGAGCCTTGTCTAATTCTTGACTGTAATCGTGGAGGAGTAGTATCTGGGGTGCGTGACTGAGGCTGGGTGAGGCTTGGCGGGGGACGGGTGGAGGCTTCACGGTGTCTATTGGTATGCTTGCCCCCACTGCGGGGGCCCCATAGGCGATGATCGCCTCTATCACAGGTTGCCGTGCGCCCGTTGCCTCCCGGACGATAGGCTCTCGCTGCTAGAGCCTAACCCCGATGGCACCTATGATCCTCGCCGTGTGGCTGAGCTGTTGGAGCCGCGTGAGGATAGCCCTTACCTTGCGCTCGCGGAGCTCGAGAGGGAGGTTGAGAGGGCTGAGGCTTTCTTCGAGAAGGCGATGGGCTCCCGCTTTTGGAGTGTGCAGAGGACGTGGCTGAGGCGTGTACTGCGGGGCAAGAGCTTCGCTGCTATAGCGCCGACGGGTATCGGCAAGACCACCTTCGGGACCTTCACGGCCGTGTATCTAGCCGCCACGAGGGGCGTGAAGAGCTACATCGTCGTGCCGACAACTCCTCTCGTTGAGCAGGTGGAGGAGAGGGCTAGGAGGTTCGCCGAGGCCATCGACCCGGGCGTCAGGATAGTCGCCATTCACAGCAGGTTGCCTAGGAAGGAGTTGAAGAGGCGGATGGACGCGTACCGAAACTGCGACTTCGACGTCCTGATAACCACCTCTAGCTTCATGTTGCGCCACGTTGACGAGATAATATCGGTGCTTGAGGGGAAGTGCGGCCAGCGCTTCTACCTCGTGTTCGTAGACGACGTTGACTCCGTGCTGAAGAGTAGTAAGAGTGTCGACGCTGTGCTCAAGATAGTCGGGTTTAGCGACGAGGATATCAAGGCTGGCTGGGAGCTTCTCAAGCTGCGCAGGGAGATTGCACGGCTCTCAGCGAGGGCACGCTCCAAGGGCGAGATTGACCCTAGGCTCGCGGAGCTCATCGAGAAGGCACGTGAGCTCGAAAAGCGCTTCGAGGGGAAGAGGCGTTGCGTCTGCGGAAGGTGCAACCATAGAGACTGTGTCTCCGTGCTCGTGGTGTCCTCTGCCACTGGGAGGCCACGGGGCACACGCGTACGCCTCTTCTCCGTGCTCTTAGGGTTCGAGGCGGGCTCACGCCCCGAACTATACCGCAACATTGTAGACACGTATGTCAAGCCGCGTGACGGGATAGAGGAGGAGGTTGTTAGGCTCGTCAAGAGGCTCGGAGACGGCGGCCTCGTCTATGTCCCGGTGGATAAGGGCGCCTCCTACGCCGAGAGGCTCGCCCAGCTCCTCTCGGATGCCGGGGTCAGAGCGGAGCCTTTCACCGCGAGGAACCCGGATGCACTCGAGAGGTTCCGTAGGGGCGAGACGCAGGTCCTGGTGGGCGTCGCGATATACTATGGTGTTGCGGTGCGTGGCCTCGACCTCCCCGAGAGGATAAGGTACGCTGTGTTCGCGGGCGTTCCTCGCCACAAGTTCTCCGCGCGCTTCGAGGACCCGCACCCAACCAACATCATGAGGGTATTGGGGCTCCTGGCTGAGCACGCGCCGGACGACGTGAGGAGTGAGGCTGAGAAGCTCCTGGCTAGGCTGCGGAGGATCGTCCGGAGGCTCTCGGCGGCCGCCCTCCAGAAGCTCGCGGAGGAGTTGAGGAGCGGGGAGGTGTCGAGCGACGCTGCTAGGCTCTTCCAGGAGGCACTGAGGTTCGTCCGCGAGGCTCTCTCGAGGAGTGATGTCTGGGAGGCTCTTGAGAAGGCGCCGGACGTGGCGATAGTGAGAGAGGGCGACAAGAGCTACATCATGATACCCGACGTGGCCACCTACATCCAGGCGAGTGGTAGGACCTCGAGGCTCTACGCGGGCGGTATAACCAAGGGCCTCTCAGTGATAGTCGTGGACGATGATAGGCTGCTGGAGGGTCTTAGGAGGAGGCTACGCTGGTACATCGGCGAGGCTGAGATAAGGCCCCTCGAGGAGGTGGACCTCGACAAGCTGCTCCGCGAGATAGACGAGGACCGCCGGCGCGTTAGGGATGTGCTCTCGGGGCGCGTGAAGCCAGAGTACCTGGAGCTGGTGAAAACCGCGCTGCTCATAGTCGAGTCGCCCAACAAGGCCAGGACTATCGCCAGGTTCTTCGGTAGGCCGAGCGTCCGTGAGATAGCGGGTCTCCGCGCGTACGAGGTGTCGACCGGCGACTATGTGCTCACGATAGTCGCGTCGGGAGGCCACATCTACGACCTAGCCAAGACCTACTACCCGCTCGACGTGATACCATCCTGGTGGCTACGCGAGTTCAACTTCGAGGGGCGCGTCGCAAGCATAGACGAGTTCGTCACGGGCTTCGACTGGAGCAGCGCCGAGAACAAGCACGGTGTGTTCGTCGCGAAGAGGGGTAGCGTCCGGTACCTACCCGTGTACACGCCACTCGTCCGCTGCCCGGACTGCGGCTTCCAGAGCGCCGCGAACCCGTCACTAGCCCCCAACGAGGAGCAGACCATACGCGACGTCATCAAGGCGAGGCTCGGCAAGGATGTCGACCCGTTCGACGAGAAGAGCTTGCCACGCTACTGCCCGAGGTGCGGCTCACCCTCCGTGAGGACCAGCCTACCCGTGATAGAGGCGCTGAGAGAGCTAGCCTCCGAGGTTGACATGGTGATGATCGGCACCGACCCTGACACTGAGGGCGAGAAGATTGGGTGGGACGTGGCTGCTCTCATAGCACCGTTCGCCAATAAGCTCGTGAGGGTCGAGTTCCACGAGGTGACGAGGAAGGCTATACTGGAGGCTATACGCAACCCGAGGCCCTTCAACCCGAGGCTAGTAGAGGCCCAGACGGTGAGGCGCGTAGAGGACCGGTGGATAGGCTTCACACTCTCCCCGATACTCTGGCGCGACTTCTGGCTCAACTACTACTGCCCGAGGATGACCGAGAGGCTGAGAAAACGCCTTGAGGCCATCCGCGCCAAGATACGCGCCTTGCGCAGGAGGGGCATGCGAGTACCAGACGAGCTGAAGAAGAGAATGGAGCGTATCGAGGCGCTCCTCAGAGCCTGTGAGGGCCCCAACCGTAACCTGAGCGCGGGTAGGGTCCAGACGCCAGTGCTAGGCTGGGTGATAGACCGTTGGTCTAGGTTTAGCGGGGAGCAGAAGGCTTGCGCCGCGCGCCGTGGGCTGCCCAGCGAGGAGTGCCCGCGGCTACAGGTTACGGTGTCGAGTGATGGCGTGCGTGTCGTCTTCGAGGCTCCTGGGTCGCTGGCGCCAAGGCTGAGGCCGGGTACTCTCGTCGAGCTCGTCGAGGTTGGCAGGGAGGTTGTCGAGGAGAACCCGTTGCCGCCCTACACCACTGACACTATGCTGGCCGACGCGTGGGACAAGCTGAGGCTACCCGCGCCGGTAGCAATGCAGCTCGCGCAGGAGCTGTTCGAGATGGGCTTCATCACCTACCATAGGACGGACTCGACGCGGGTCAGCGACGCTGGTATCGCGGTTGCGCGCGAGTATATACGCCAGAAGTGGGGCGAGGAGGGTCTCGAGAAGCTCTTCCGCCCGAGGCGCTGGGAGCCGCCAAGGCTGATTGGTGTCGAGGCAGCCCACGAGGCTATACGCCCCACGAGACCGATAGATGCTGATACCCTCCGGAGGCTCATAGAGGAGGGTGTGATTGAGACCCCGAGGCCGTTGACAAAGAGGCACCTGGCGCTATACGATCTCATCTTCCGCAGGTTCATAGCGAGCCAGATGGCGCCCGCCAGGGTAGAGCTCCAGGTGTTGGAGGTTCGCCTGGGCGGCGAGAAGCTGGTAGAGGTCAAGAGGAGAGCGAAGATCGTTGAAGAGGGGTTCCTTATGATCTATAAGCCGTGGGAGGTTGAGGGGGAGGCGCCTGCCGGCGAGTACCGGGTTGTCAGTGTGAGGGGTAGGCCAGAGACCTGGCCGTTGACGCAAGCAGAGGTTGTGAGGATGATGAAGGAGAGGAAGATTGGCAGGCCGAGCACCTACGCTAGGATCGTCGAGACTCTACACCAGAGGAAGTATGTGAAGACTCTGCCCAAAACCGGGTGGCTGATGCCTATGCCGCGCGGCCGCCTGGTGTACAAGTACTTGGCCGAGGAGCTTGGTAGCAAGATACCCGTCGTGAGAAACATGATATCCGAGGAGAGGACGAGGGAGCTACTAGAGCAGATGGATCTCGTCGAGGAGGGTAAGGTGGACTACCAGGTGCTCCTGGACGAGGTTTACCGGGAGCTACTGGAGGTTGAGAAGGCGCTGAAGGAGCTGACGGGGGGCACCCCAACGCCTCCCAAATGATTTATACTTATCCATCCGGATGTTTGGATGGGAGAGGCTTTAGCCCTCAGCATGGCCTAGGGGTGCGCAAGTAATGGCCTCGGATGGTAAGACGCTACGCATAGCACTACTTCACATGAAGCTGAAGCTGCTAGTCAAGAGGACGAATCTCGACCGGGCTAGGAAGCTGTTGAGGGAAGCCGTGAGCAGGAACTCTGGCGGTATACACGTGGCGGTGCTACCCGCCTTTGTCAACATCGGCGCATTCTACCTCTACTACCCCGAGGCGAGAGCCAAGAACATTGTGAAGCACCAGGCTGAGAGGATACCCGGGCCGACCACAGAGTACCTCAGCAAGGTTGCCATCGAGAACGGCGTGTACATCATAGGCGGGCCTATAATAGAGAGGGCGGGCCCAAGGATATTCATGACGACCTTCGTCCTAGCGCCCAACGGCGAGATCATATACAAGTATAGGAAGCTAGTGCTCAACGAGAGGGAGAAGAGCTATGGCATAAGTAGCGGGAGGGAAGTGGTTACCCTCGAGCAGCTGCCTAGACGGATAGGCGTTATGTCGGAGGATGACCTGCTGGCACCCGAGGTGGCTAGGAGCCTAGTCCTCCAGGGTTCAACCGCGATTGTCCTCACGCTCAGCTTCTCCCAGCCAATAAACCTCGTCAAGAACCTCCTTCTCGCCAGGAGCATCGAGAACCACGTACCGATCCTGGCGCTGGGTGGTATAGTAGAGCACGCCACCGAGAGGAAAGAAGTACCAACGATAATCGTCGACCCTGAGCAAGGCACGATAGCAGAGGAGCACTCAGGCGAGGAGAAGCCCCTAATAGTCGAGATGAGAGTGGATAAGGCGCTCAACCCCGGGACAAGCACAAACAACAACGATAACATGAGGATGGCTGAGCTGCTCTGTAGGGTACTCCGCGAGCTCAAAATGTCCAGATAGCAGGGAGAGACACCCACAAGTTAACCGTACTGTTCACTCCGCGCGCTGTCCGCCCAAACCGAGACTGTAACTCCACACTGACTGCTCCCCAGGCTTTCTGAGCCAGAGGTCCGGGGTTCAAATCCCCGCGGGCCCGCCACAAAACAATCAACTGCACCTCGCGACTAGGAGACCGTTACCGATTCATCCGCGTGTCTAAGTGGGATACGGGGGTGTTTGGAGCTTGTCTCGCGAGGTTGTAGTTAGGGTTAGAGTGCCTGCCCACTACACGGGGGACGTGGAGAGAGAGATTAGGCTGGCTTACGCCATAGACCTTTTCGTCCGCGGGGTGATTAGTGTTGAACGTGCAGCTGAGCTGGCTGACATGAGCCTCTACGACTTCCTCTACGAGCTCCGTAAGAGAGGGATAGTGGCCTACCAGTACAGCGACGAGGAGGCAAGGGAGGAGTTAAAAATTGAATAGACGCTGTATTGTGGTCAACTCGAGTGTCGTAATAGCCCTAGCGCGGGTGAACCTACTAGACGTCATAATCAGACTCTACAAAGAAGTCATCATACCCTCTGCGGTATATGACGAGGTCGTGATTAGAGGTCAGGGTAGGCCTGGATCCGAGGAGCTTGAAATGCTGGTACAGCAAGGTAAAGCTAGGCTTCTCAGTCCAGGCGATAAGAGGCTAGTAGAGGCGTTACACGATCCACTGGGCCTCGGTGAAGCAGAAGCGATAGCACTAGCGCTTGAACATGGTTGCATCGTTGCGCTCGATGATAGAATTGCTAGATCCAAAGCCAGGTCTATGGGGTTGAAGGTTATAGGCACGCTTGGACTTCTACGGGAAGCTTACGATACAAACATCATAGATAAGGATAGGTTAATCCAAAGCCTAGAGCAACTTAGACAACACGGTTTCAGGATATCGGAGCGTGTATTACGGGAACTTATAGGTAAGCTGGGTTAAGCAAACAGCATAGCGTTATATCCGCATTTGAAGCTCTTAGCCACCCCGTGAACCCCTGGAACCACCGCACTGTAACCATAGTCTAGATCCGCTCAACGACCATAGAAAATGCATGCACGCTATGCATACCAGGCTGTACCCCCGATAGAGCGCCAGCCTTCGGAGCCCCAAGACCCCTCTGAACTACGGAGACGAGGATGGCGCCAGCCAAGGTACTAACGTCACCTAATAGGGTGTCAACGCCTCCTCTACTCCAACACCTACGATCACCCGTTGTGTAGGAGCTTGGTGCTCGGCCGCCGGTCAGTCGTCACAGCCTTGCGGCTCGGGGCCCGTAACTCTCCTCACAGCATTCCAGTTGCCAGCCTTACACCGGAGCCCTATTAGCCATAAGCTACTCGCCGGAGCCGAGAATATACCAGAGTCGTGTATCTGGATGTTTCACACACATCTCCTTCTGTTGAGCCTCGGTTCCAGATTTTGAACAGTGTCGCGTCTAGACGAGGGGTGGTTATAGGGGGCGTATGGCGTATACTCTCTGGCAGGCGCGTTAGGGTGAGCTAGTTGAGCCTGGAGGAGTTGTTCAAGGAGCTTGAGAGGATACGACGCATACTACAAGCTTACGGCTTGATGCCCGTCGAGGAGTATGAGCCCCCGTTCGACCCCCGCGAAGGCATACTCCACCCACTCTACAGCCTCGAGCCCGAAGAAGAGTACTACAGGGTGCTTGTTGACCTGCCGGGAGCCGATATGGACACTCTGCGAGTATACACTGAGGGCAACGACCTCGTGATTGAGGCTAGCCTGGAGAGAGCCGTCGAGATAGAGACGCCATGGAGCCTCGAGAGGAGGGTAGTGCTGCGAAGATACCGCAGAAGGATACCACTGCCACCAGATGCAGATCCAAGCGGCCTCAAACTGCGCGTCTATCCCTCGCGCAAGATAATTGAGGTTCTTATCCCTCGGCGTTAGCCTCGTGACGCCGCTTTCGTCTCCTTCTCCTCATCCTCATCACCATCATCGCTGCTACCGCGGCTAGACCCGCATATGTCGAGAGAACACCCGCGTCAACGACTATAATATCCGTGCTTGTATAGGCGGCGCGCACCTTGCCGATGCCCGAGCACGCCAACGTTACATTAATCCACGCTTTCACGATCTCAACGGGTAGCGGCGAGAGCGGCTTGTAGACCGCTACACTCTCTCCAATCTCTCTCCTCGTAACGTTACCCACAACACCATTGATATCGTACTTTACCCTCTTATCGACTCCATGCATACCGGCAAAACCGTCAACGCTGCACCTTGTCGTGTTCATGGTTACTGTTATCCTGTAGTCGGCTCTGACAAGACCCCCGAACAACACCACTTGAAGCTTCTCCGCACTAAGACTGACCCTCATGTATGCAGTCAACTTGCCTATAACAAAGAATGTCTCCTCAGCATCGCTACTTACGTCTGGCACTTCAACTGCAACCAGAACATGATGGCTCGTGCCGCGTTCGTAAGGCCCTAGGGTTATACAAGAACTTGTGCTAGCTACTAGCTCGCGCTTCTCCTCCAGCACGCGTTCCCCATCGACCAGCACCACTACATTAGCCTCGATTTTATCCACACCGAGCTTCTCGAGACCGTAGACGCCTAGGCCGTAGCATAGCCTCGCTGTGCGCGATACCGGATCGACCCTCAGGTCTAGTATCTCGGTGCGCACGCCAGGTACTAGGATGTTGACGGGAACCAGTATGACCGGCCTCGCACGGACGCCACTAGCCGTCTCCTCGGAAGGCCCAACGACGTACACACCATACTTGTAGAAGCCCGGTCGAAGCGCAATAATCGTGACATTGATGCCGACGAGCCCGCCACCGCTATAGACGGGGGATAGTCTAACCTCTACGCCATCCCTTAACCCCATGAGGTGTACGGCGCGCCACTCTGTAGCCGGGACACCGAGAAACCGTATGACCACGCTGGTCCACTTACCCTGAGGCACGACAGCATCAATGCGTGTGGGTGCAATTACGAATCCTTTGCCGCCAACCTCTGCGGCCAGAGCATGAGTGTGTGGTGCAAGGAGTAGGAGGAGTAATGTTGTGCTAAGGAGCAAAAAACGAGTGTTATACTCCAAGGTGTATGTCACCTCACACTTGTTGTATAGTCACATCGACTGTAGCCGTGTAGGTGCCCGCTGGTGCACCCACCGGGACTAGTATCAACGGCCAGATATGCAGGTATGGGTACTGGTTGCTCGCGTAGATGCCGGCTAGAACCGCGTTGTAAGGCACCGGGTATACCGGCGTGAACACAAGGTTTATCGTGCCTGCAGTGGCATCTACACTACCATTTACAATGGCGTATAGCCTGGCAGTGCTACCATCAGCAAGCGTTATTGTAGCATTTATGACTGCAAATGCGGTCTGGTTGTAGTCATAGAACTTCACTGCGCTGGTAGGTACGCTAGTGCTATACCCGCCGACGAAAGCATAGTCGGCCGCCGTGTTAAGATCCACATAGCTAACTGTGCTAGCTGTTGTCGTCGCGTTGGATGTATCAACATCGTAATCGCAGCTACTGTGTATTATTAGTGCCTCGTCGCCGCTGAACGCATTGTTATTCGCTATGCTGCTATCCGGATCAGCTAGTAATAGACAAACAGTCACCTGGGTTGCCTTGACATACGTGTCAGTTGCTGGGTCATATTTTATCTGAACCACTGGTATAGTGACTTGCTTCGCATATATGTATGGGTACCATTCGGTCTCGTTGAGCGTACCGCTATTAGTCGATGGCTCAGACTCGTAAAGTGTGTTTAGAAAGCCCTCTGGAAGATCGATCCACGTTAACTGCGATAACGCTGTACTATACTGTGTGCCGAGGTTGTCCGCACTCTTGTCGAGAGTTATAGTGAAGGTTTTTACAGTGTAGATGGCTGTCGAGGATAATGCTTCACTTGTGTTCACCGAGTCTATCTTGTAGGTTGCGCCGAGCAGGGGCTGCGCTAAGCCGGCTGGGTAAGATGGTGGCAGCGAGAAGGTAACAGAGTAGTAGACTGTGAAGTTGACGTTCACACCCGTTAGGTTGAGTATAACATCATCTTTTGTGGTTGTGTTGACCCACATGTTCCAACCGTCATAGTTCATTGTCTTGACTGTCGCGGGGTCCACCTTGATGCTCGAAGTGCCGTCTACAACGGTTGCTCCGGTAAAGCCGGTCACGCTGACTGTTACGGTTGCCGTCTGGCTACCCGCTAGAAGCAAACTGGGTGTAAGTATGGCCGTAACAATGACTACTGCTATCAAGAAAACGCCTCGGCGCACCATCACTACCCCCAATCAATTATGGGTATGGTGCCCGCATGTAACAAGTTAAAAATTGATAGTATAAATTATGACTGATGCATACATCTAATCATGATTTCATGTACTTATACGGATTCTGGTATCAATCATACTGTCCATACAAAGCGCGGGAAGGATACTGGTAGTCGGTATTCGTTTCAAATCTGCGGCAACGAGTTTACCCACGTGTATAGTCATGGTGTAGTATATACGGCACGGCCGCACACCCGAGCGCGGAGAGGGTACAAAAAGCCATGTTTGTCCGGTGCATCTCGCCGATCGTAGCTAGTATAATCATCATCTCCGTTACAATTGCGATTGCCATTGCAGTGGCTGGTTTTGCATTCAACATATTCACAGGGTATCAGGAGAAAGGTGAGGTACTGCGAGTGATTGACGCATATTTTTACTATACTCGCGAGCGTGTAAATACAATATGCACCGAGCCTCCCTGCGGGTTTCTAATAGCCAGGATACTTGTCGAGTCGGGGCACCCCACTGTGCTAGAGTTTACCCTCAACGACCTCACCTACAAGCCGTCATCATGCATATGGTATACTAGTTCGAGTTACACACTAGACCCGGGCGACAATATAGTCGTGCTCACAAAACGACTATGCATTGTCGTATCGAAATACGCTGATCCAAACCGCTACAACCTACTATACAAGCTCATGTATAGCGTGCAGAGCACATCCCAGTTACCTACTACCCTAAGGATACTGCTCATCAACTACCTCACGATACACACGGACAACCCCACTCAACAACACTTCTCAATGCTAACGAGCAACGCAGTCTACAGGTATATCGTACCTGGCAGAAACGTGGAGCTCTCATAGCAGCTCGACACTAACCCGACGACCAGGAATGCAAGTACGCCAGGCCAGGCCCAAGAAAAATGCGAAACAAAACCTAGATATACCCCAGGCCAGAGGCATGATGTGAAACGGAACGCGCGGGTTTCCCAACGCCGGGGGCGTGCCGGGGTAGCTCAGCTGGTAGAGCGCCGGGCTGTTAACCCGGTGGTCGGTGGTTCGAATCCACCCCCCGGCGCCACATCCTCCCCACTTCTACCACTTGATGTAAATAGGTGCAACACCGGGTCGTGTCACTCATCCCTGCAATAGCGGGATGCGTATAACACGCTGTAAACGTTGATTTTTGATAGTATATCTACGCGTCCTGCTGCATTACGCCTATTTGTTTGTCTAGTTCTCTCTTGAATCTCTCCCACCAGTCGAGTGCTGCTCTCGGGTCTTTCACCATCCTCTCGGCCCACTGGGTGTGGCCCGTCTCGGCTGCTATCGTGGCGACAAGGTCCCGTGTCCTGGCCGTCTCCCAGTGGGATGGCTCGGCTTTCGCGAGTCTCGAGTACAGTGCTATCCTGGCGTACATTCTCCTCGCGTGCTCGCGTAGGTTCTTGTCGACTCCGAGTATCTCGCGGTACATTGCTTGTATCAGCTTCTCTAGCCAGCCGCGGTGGAAGCGGCAGAAGCCCGCGTTGTCCACCAGATACTCGTTGATTATCCTCTCGTAGGCTGTCTTTGCGAACTCCTCTGGCTCCATGAAGGTTGGCGAGTAGTTGGTCCAGTACTTGCCGGTGACGTAGACCGGTGCTACTAGGCCTGGTGTCCAGTAGAGGTTGAGGGTCATGTAGCCCTCCTCGCCGAAAGCCGCGTAGACCGTGTAGCTTCTCGGGTCGGTGTCGAGCCTCTCGGCTAGCTCTCGTGCCGCGCCGCGTAGTCCGCGCTCGGCTATCAACTGTAGAACTGGGCAACCGCGGCCTCCCTCGTGGAGGATCTTCTCGAGTATGATCCTGGCGAGCCTGGCGTTCCTCGCCGAGCATTCGCGTGGCTTCTCGGCTAGTAGTATGGGGTCCCAGCAGGGCCTCTCGTCTAGGCAGGCGTCTCGCGGCTCTATGACACCCCTGGCTGCGAGCTCCAAGACCCACGCCACCCAGTAGCCGGCCTCGATGGCGTCTACGCCGGCCTCGTCGGCTAGCTCTACGAGGCGCCGCGTCTCCTCGAAGACTATGATTGCCGAGAATGGCCCCAGGGCGTTGAAGGGCTCGTAGTCCACCTTTGTGCCCTTCACTAGCTTCTTACAGTTAGCCGGGCATGGCTCGCCGCACGTCCTCCACTTCTTTGGGTTCGTGCCCGCCTCCTCCTGGAACGGTTTCCAGAAGTACTCGGCGACCGCCTCGTATAGTTTGAGGCGAGCCACCTTCTCGAGGTAGACGCTCGCATAGCCCAGCATGGGGATTAGGTCGCGGTAGTGCACGTAGTTGACGCCAAAGGTGCCTCCGGTGCCGAGCCTCTCGTCAAAGCGGTACTTTCTGGTCTTCTCGGTGACTAGTTTACCGTAGGGCTCGCCGGCTACACTCCGTGCGATACTCTCTATGAGCTTGCGGTTCGATAGTCGCGGGTTGATGGACTCGGGGCGCCACGTGCCACCCGCCACGATACCCACTATGCCATGGGCACGTGCCATCACTGTCCCAGGGCCGCCCCTCCCAGCGACGTCCACAAAGCCCCGGATGACCTCGAGCGTGACGGGGTCATAGTGCACGGCTACTATCGCGCCAGCGCGTGTTGTTAGGGAGGCGGGCCCCGCGACCAGCACAACAGGCTTCAGGGTCTTGAAGAGGTCGCGGTGCTCGGCTATCAGGTGCCCAGCCAGGGAGTATACCCCGCACTTGCCGTACACCCTCCACACGTCGGTTCCGAGCGCTTCTACGGTGACACGCTTGACTCCAGTCTCGTCACCCTCTATGATGAGCACGCTGGGCTCCTTGGCCGCCCCTCGTATGACGATAGCGTGCGCCCCCATACCCCTCATCTTGTAGCCTATGCCGCCTACCGTACTAACATGGAGAGTGCGTGACAGTGGGCTCCTGAATACCGCGACACCCCTGTTCGACCCGAAGAGGGGCGAGCCTGTGAACGGCCCGAGGCCAAGAACGAGCGTGTTGCAGGGGGCGAGTGGGTCACACCTCCACGTCTCATCCCTATAGTGCACCTCGATGCCCAGGTCGACCGGGCCTAGTATCTCGCCGAGAGGGTGCTCGACCAGCCTCCAGGAGCCGGTCGAGACGTCAACCTCTATAACACGGTAGGTTTGCAAGTATGGCCCCTGGTGTCGCTACCCGCTGCTAGTTAAAGCGGGCTAGGGTTAAGGTCGCCATGCCAACCTCCTGGAGGCTCACGGCTGTCGCGGTGCACCTCTCGCTGCTGGAGATGGAGCGTGTCAAGCCCGCCGCGTGGGCAGCTAGGAGGGTGTTGAAGAGGCTCGGCTTGGCGGGCAAGCCTGTTGACAGGTTTGTGACCGGTGTGGTTACCGGGGTTGCTAGGAGCATCGGCCTCGTTGACCGTGTGTGCGAGAGGCTCTGGCCCGGGGTTTGCCAGGGGAACCCCCGGGCTAGGGCGGCGCTGAGGGCTCTCGTCTACATCGCTCTTATCGATGATAAGATGAGGGGCGTTGCTCGCGAGAAGCTTCTCGAGGAGCTCTCGAGGATCGCGACAAAGACGGCTGGCATCAGTGATCCGCTGGGGAGGCTGCGGGGTGTTAAGCTCGAGGATGTGGCGGACCCCGTGGAGGCTAGGTGGAGGGTCGCCAGGTGGATCTACGAGGGGCTTGTCGAGGCCTGGGGGAGGGACGAAGCGGAGAGCATCCTAGGCTGGTTTAGCGGGGGGAGGAGCATCCACTGGCTGCGCGTTAACACGCTCAGAGTTGACGATCCAGAGCGGGTCATCGGGGCGGTGTTGGGCTCTGCCCGTGGTAGGGCTAGCGTGAGCCGCCGAGTGCCCAATGTCGTTGCAGTGAGGGGGCCTCTCCCCCAGCCCGTCACCCACATGTTGGATGAGGGTATCCTCGTGGCGCAGGATGAGTCTGCGGCTGCCGCGCCCTACCTGCTACGCCCCAAGCCTCGCGAGACGATAGTCGATATGTGTGCGGCGCCAGGGGGCAAGACGAGCCTCCTCGCGGAGATAACGAGGCTACGCGCCAGGATCGTCTCGGTGGAGGTCAGCGCGTCTAGAGCCAGAGCTATGCGCGAGAGACTCGAGAGGCTAGGCGCGGATAACGTGGAGGTGCTCGTGATGGATGGTAGGAGGGCACCGGAGGAGCTCGGGGAGGGCATTGCTGATGCCGTCCTCCTTGACCCCCCGTGCACATCCACCGGCGTCCTCGACAAGAGCCCAGACGCCAGGTGGCAAGAGCCGGAGGCCCTCGAGAGGCTATCGAGGCTCCAGTGGGAGCTGCTAGAGGCGTCCTGGAGGCTGCTGAGGAGAGGCGGGAGACTACTCTACGTCACTTGTAGCCTACTCCCCGAGGAGAACGAGGAGATAATCAAGAGGTTCCTCGCTGAGCATCCCGAGGCAAGGCTAGAGCCGCTGCACTCACCCTACGAGCCCAGCCCCCTCCTCCCCGGAGCGATGAGAGCGTGGCCACACCGCCATGAGACCGGTGGCATGTTCTACGCGCTGCTCTGGAAGCGTTGACCCCCAGCCGCCTTAAACGCGGTTCCAGCGGCTAACGGTGTTGTGGGGGGCCCACTCGTGCCGGAGAGGATACGCTTCGGACCAGCGGGTAAGCCGGTCGGCATGAAGAGTGGCGACTATGTCAAGGCTATCGAGTATGTGGCGAACGAGGGTCTCGACGCACTCGAGTATGAGGCGGTGCGCGGCGTGCGTATCAGCGAGAAGAAGGCTGTTGAGATAAAGAGGGCTGCCTTGGAGCACGGTATCCTTCTCTCGATGCACGCGCCCTACTTCATCAACCTAGCGTCGCCCAACGAGGACACCGTTAAGAAGAGCCAACAGAGGCTTCTCGACGCGCTCAAGGCGGCTAACTGGATGGGCGCCTATGTGGTCGTCTTCCACCCGGGCTACTACAAGGACAACCCGAGTAAAGAAGCCGCCCTCAAGAGGGTGATCGAGAACCTGAAGCCCGTTGTAGAGCAGGCTAAGCAGCTCGGGATCAAGGGTGTCGAGCTGGGCCCCGAGACTACCGGGAAGAGAGCCCAGGTCGGCGATATAGACGAGGTGATCACAATCTGCAGGGAGGTTGAGATGTGCCGCCCGGTGGTAGACTGGGCGCACATCTACGCCAGGTACCGGGGCCAACACGTGACCAGCATCGACCAGGTGCTCAAGGTGATAGAGAAGATTGAGAAGGAG
This sequence comes from Pyrolobus fumarii 1A, assembly GCF_000223395.1. GTDB lineage: Archaea > Thermoproteota > Thermoprotei_A > Sulfolobales > Pyrodictiaceae > Pyrolobus > Pyrolobus fumarii. The sequence goes on from NC_015931.1 coordinate 613,425, forward strand.
CTTGGGAGTCGCGCTGTCAACCCGCTACACACTCACTTCTCGCGCATCGAGTACGGGGAGGGAGGAGAGAGGGAGCACCATACGCTCGACGAGGCGGAGTATGGACCGGAGTTTAGGATAGTGTGTGAGGCTTACAAACAAGCCGGGATACGCGCAGTGATAATCTCGGAGAGCCCGATACTAGACCAGGACGCACTCAAGATGAAGAAGATTTGTTGCGAGGAGCTAGGCTACTGCTAGGTGGGCGCATGCCACGCCTCCGCCTACTCCTAGACGCGCCCGACCCCCAAGCATACCTTGAGATGATACGAGAGCTACGCAGATGCTCACAGTGCATCACGGTGCCCATGGGCCGCGAGACAGGATGGCTAGTCATAGCGAGGGGCACCGCACTCGCAGTCATAACGCCCAGCGAGGCAAGCCTCTACGCGCCCACCCTGCACTCGCCGACACCCACACTACAAGTCGTGATAGAGGTTGAGGGGGAGGCGCTGGATGTCGCAACCCTAGCCAACATGATAGTCGAGACCGCGTGGAAACACGGCCTCAAGATACGCCCGATGCCATCACGCTAACCCAACCCTTATAAACCCGAGCTATCATTCGACCTTCATCTCGGGTTTGGGGCCGTCGTCTAGCCTGGACTAGGATGCCAGCCTGGGGCGTGGAGCCCCGCGCCGGGGTCCACCCGGATCGCTGGTGGCCCGGGTTCAAATCCCGGCGGCCCCACCACTCTCTTCAACATCCATCACATTTAGACGACATGATTCTAACCCATGGTTTGATTTTGAAGCTAGCTCCCGTTTACCCTACAGCCATGAGATAACAAGGAAAGCGAGAACGACACAATACCTCGTCAAGCCAGACAGTGTGGTTCACGCTACCTCTTCTGACACCATTGTTGCCTTAGGCGGTGTTGTACGTCGAAGTCTCTTAGCGTCGAGTATTAGCGCCCCGGCTAGCCCAGCTAGCCGTGCTACTGTCGCGTAGGGCTCTGC